>JAFZQT010000101.1 GCA_017620235.1 Butyrivibrio sp.
CCATATCTCTTTTTAAAACTCTGCAGCTCATAAGCCACAGATCGATATGAAGCGCATCGGCATCCTGCTTGCCTATTACAAGCGAAACAATACCGTTATCTCCGAACTTATCCTCAAGACGACCGTAAAGAGTGATATTATTGCTGTCATTAGCAGTCTTCTCGATATCATCGGGAGTGTATCTCTTTGTTGTTAAATTAAACTGATTACTCTTGTTTGTAAGCTGCGCGATCCTAGGAATGTACATCTTCTCAAAAGGAGCGATAACAGCCTTCATCTCGAGAGACTTAAGGTATTCGCTGTAATCCTTAAAGCTCTCCTGAAGCTCGGTTCTCTTCCTGTTTGCCATGTACATCTCATTTCGTTTTCTGTCATCCTCTGAAATGGATGTTGCCTCAAAAAATCCCGAATGATCGAGAATCCTTATATAATGCTCGGGCGCGTCGATCTCAGGAGCATTTACCTTCGGTATCTGTCCTGTGACGATTGCTCTCTCAGCCGGGTTATCATCTACAAAAACCAAAGACTCGGGAAGCACATTGAGCTCTGAAGCGATTGCTTTCATATTCTCGCTCTTCGGCTCCCAGTTAGCCTTTATAAACACAAAATCATCGGGATTAAGCGCTCCGTCAGGGTGCTTTAAACCTGCAAGAGCATTCTCCTCATCGTTCTTTGAATCAACCGCAAGAACGATTCCAAGTTCTTTCTGAGCCTTGATATAATTCTGGAACTCAAGATAAACCTGTCCGAGATTTGTCTCCTGTCCTATCTCGATTCCATCCGGTCCGTCGTCACCTACAACGCCGCCCCACAGCGTATTGTCAAGATCAAGAACAAGTCCTTTCTTGTTCTTTCCATAGATTGACTTAATTATGTTTGCCACATTAAAGCTGAGCGTAGGAATCGCCTGAATACAGAGGGCATACTTATACATATGCCATGCAAGCGGATCTGACCACGCATCAAGCCCGTAGCATGTTGAAAGATAATTGATATCATTTATAAAAAAGCTTCCTTCATCTTTCGAAGCTTTCCTTGCATACTCAGAAAACATGAGATTGAGTCTGTTGATAAAAGACAATCTGCCGTGAACATCGTATCCATCCCTGTTTCCCATAAGCCTGTAAAAAGGCGCCTCAAAATTATTCTGAATAACAGGGCAATGATAGAGCTCATGAAGATTATGCCACATAGTCTCAAAATGCCTGAATGTATTATCAAGCTTGTCCTGTACTGCTGCCTCATTGTCATCCATAGTCGGATAGTCCGTTATATTCCTGTTGCTTGTATGAATGAAAATGATGTCAGGCGCAAACTCTTTTAACTCATCTGAAGGAAACATGGCATCCTGCCAGTACTGTCCGTACTCAGATTCATAGAAAACAGGCTCTATATCGTAATTAAGCAAAAAGAGCTCCAATATCCTTATGATGTCGTGAGTTGTTGAACCTCCGAGCACCGCTATTTTCTTTTTTATCCTGTCCGAGCCGTCCGCAAGAAGAGCCTTCTTTATAGACTTGGATTTTTTCATTATGTAGCTGTTATCAAAGGGATATTCCAGTTCTTTCATATCAAAACTTATCCTTCTATTATCTTATCAAAATACTTTTTCCACTTGGAATTGGTAACTTCCGGGCTGCATATCTCCTGTATCTTAGTCGCCTGCTCGCCAAGTTTTTCGGCAAGCTCCCTGTTTGACAGGATCTTCGTAATGGCACGTGCCATCGCATCCTTATCTCCCACAGGAACAAGAAGTCCGTTTACGCCGTCCTCTATCAGGTCTCTCGGTCCACCGCAAGGGCAATCCGTTGAAATACAAGGGATTCCCAAAGACATTGCTTCTATGAGCGAATTCGGCATACCTTCATGGTTAGATGCAAGTATGAAAAGCGCTGCTTTCTCTATGTGCTCAGCAACATTGCTTACATTGCCCTTAAATTCAACTCTTTTTCTTATCCCAAGTTCAGATGCAAGCCTCTGAAGCTTGATACTGTCGGGACCGTCTCCGTAAAAGACAAGTGAATAATCGGGAAATGCCTCTCCTGCCGCGTCTTTAAACGCCCTCATGACCATTTCCTGGTTCTTATTGCTGTTAATCCTTGCAACCATCACTATCTTCTTCTCACGATCGCCTATATAGCGCTTCCTGATAAAAGAAGGATTGATGGAGTTTGGAAGTATTATACATTTTTTTTGAATATATTTGGGGAATTTGGCTTTTGCACCCTTAGACTGAACAACAACACCTGCCGCTTTTCCGAAAGTCGCAAGCATAGCCGACTTAAGCCCCATTGTACCGTACTCCATATCAGGGTCTGCACGCACGGATACCACAACTTTAATACCTTCTCTTGTCGCGGTCGAAAGTGCCATTATATTGTTTTTGCCAAGAAAACTCAGCACCAGATCGGGTTTGAGCTCTTTCCAGATATTGCGGAGTTTTTCATATCTGTTCTTAAGATTTGCCGCTCTGCCCGCCTGTTCTTCCTTAAGAAGTGCGGAAAAGACTCTTCTGATACCGCCTTTTTCTCCACCTTCAAGGTCAACCCACACAGGGTTCTCATCAAGATCTGCAACATGAACTGCATTTGGCGCTCCCGCAGGAACACGCTTCCACGCTGCATGCTTTACTTCGTATTCATTTGCCGCCAGATATGTAGTAACAAGAGTGACCTTATAACCCTGCTCAAAAAAATAATCGGCAAGATTAGACATTACTCTCTCTGCTCCGCCCTTCTCAAGGGAACCTATATACATGGCGATATGTTTTTTATTCTCAGAATTCGACAAGTTCGATTATCCCCATACTGATATTATTTAAAAAGGCAACCTTCTTGCCGTCGATACAAGGCGCTATGGTTGGCTCATGTATGACGGTGTAGTGTTTGCTCTCAAGCTCTTTTACAGCCTTGTCCATATCTTCCACTTCATAGCAAAAATGATAAGGGGTATTCTTAAAGCGCTTCAAAAGCGGATACATGGGAGAATTCTCCCCCATGGGCTCAATGAGCTCAACTCTGTAATCTCCGTTTTTGAGAAACTCGATCTTAATATCCCTTATCTCATCGTATTTGGTGGCTTGTTCTACTTCATATCCAAGCTCAAAAAATTTCTTTTCCGTCTTGTCTATACTTTTGGCAAGGTATCCGACGTGATGTATTTTCATCTTATTATCCCTGTAATTTGCTGATGATAATGTCTGCCATCTCTCCGACATTCTTCATGGATACGATCTGTCCCATGTTGAACTTGATGTCAAATTCCTGCTCAATGGCATTTATAAGATTGATGTGCTCAAGTGAATCCCATCCGTCTACATCAGCTGCTGTTGTAGCATCTTCAACGGTAATGTCATCATCTTCAAAAACATCTCTGAATACTTCATTTAATTTTTCAAATACTTCTTCTCTTGTCATTTATTTCTCCTTATATCATGTGATAGTTGTACCACTGCTGGAATATGTAGAACGACCACGCGATCTTGCTGTAGTTCGCTCCCGTTGCAGGGCCTCCGTCACCTTTAATAACATAATCATTTATAAAGTTTGAAACGTAGTTTACATCAAAAATATCCTGTTTACTCAGGAAAGACGTACTGCTATAATCAAGCAACTGCTCTCTCAAAGGTCCGCGGAGCCACTCATCCATCGGCACTCCGAAGCCTGTCTTTGGTCTCTCCAAAAGTTCCTTGGGGATATAGTCATAAGCAATATCTTTTAAGATATGCTTCTTATCTCCCTTATGGTACTTGAACTTGTGAGGAATCCTGAATGAATACTCCATTACATCCGTATCCATTATAGGACATCTTGCTTCAAGCGAATATTTCATCGAAGCCCTGTCCATCTTCACAAGAATATCCTCAGGAAGGTATGTGTCCATATCAAGAAGCATCCTTCTTATCTGGAAATTGTTTACTCCATAAAGACTCTCAACAGGATACAGAACGGGCTGCTTATTACTTCCGATATTGTAATCTGTCGCAAGATACTGCGCCGCGCTCATCGGAATATCCATCTCCTCATTGCCTGAAATAAAGGCGTGTGAAGCTCTGATATATCCTTCAGACACAAGCTGTGTCTTGGTCTCGGGATCTCTGTTCTTTGCAACAACTTTGACTCTGAACGGCATCTTATCAAGAAGAGTTCCGTCTCCGCTCTTGATTTTTGAAAGGCTGTGAACCATTGCTCCCGGAATATCAAGAAGCTGCGCCGTTCTTACGTTGTCATATATATTATATCCGCAGAAGAACTCATCTCCGCCGTCACCAGAAAGAGCTACGGTAACATCCTGCTTTGCAAGCTTACTTACAAGCATTGAAGGAATCTCGGAGTTATCCGCGAACGGTTCGTCGTAATACTGAGGAATACTGCTCACAAGCTCGAACATCTCTTTTTCGGAAATATAGAGCTCTGTGTGATCGGTTCCAAGGTGTTTTGCAATCTCCTTGGCATACTCTGCCTCGTTATATCTGGGAACATCGAAGCCTATGCAGAATGTCTTGACAGGTCTGTCAGAATGTTCCTGTGCGATCGCAGTTATAAGTGATGAATCATATCCGCCCGACAAAAAAGTTCCGAGAGGAACATCCGCTATCATTCTTGAAGCAACAGATTTTTTCAATCTCTCTTTAAGACCTTCCTTAGCTTCCTGATAGCTTCTTACGGGATTCTGTGACATATCCCTGTATACTTCTTTAATATCCCAATACTTTTTCTTTGTTACCTGTCCAGCGTTAAACTTGAGATATGAACCTGCCTCAAGCTTATAAACATCGTTAAAGATAGTATCGGGCGCAGCGATATACTGCTGAAGAAGGAATCTTGAAATAACCTGCTTCCTTATCTCGGGCTTAAATCCGGGACACTTCATAATAGGCTTAAGCTCTGAAGCAAATACGATGTTCTCTCCATCTATCCAGTAGAAAAGAGGCTTCTTGCCTATTCTGTCTCTTATAAGATAAACATCTGAGGTCTCTCTGTCATAGATTGCGATAGCAAACATGCCGTGGATGTGATCCACCATGTCTATTCCCCACTTGAGGTACGCAGCAATCAGAGCCTCCGTGTCACAATTTGACTTAAACTCATAGTCCGAAAGTTCTTCCTTGAGTTCACGGTAATTATAGAGCTCTCCGTTATAAACCACGGATATTCTGCCGTTCTCTGAGTGCATCGGCTGATGTCCCAGAGGAGACAAGTCCATAATTGAAAGACGTCTCTGTGCAAAGCCTATAGCATAGCCATCCGCTCCATCATATATCTCGACACCGCTGTCATCTGGACCTCTGTGATACATCGTATCATTCATGATCCTCAACTGCTCTTCAGTTATTCTCTTTTTTGAAATATATCCGCAAATTCCGCACATTCTTTATATTTACAGCTCCACAGGTAGTTTTTCGAAGTTATCGCGAAGAGCACCAAAGTCCTTGCACTCATTATCAATTGAATCGATAAGCTCGACATATTTCTCGTTTACAAGTGTCTTGTAGTTCTCAAGATTGTCATATCCCTTCTTTGTCCATGCAAAAGGATGTGTCAAAATCTGAACTTTGTCATACTTATTTATTGTCTCTTCATCAGGATAGCCATATCTCCAAACATGGTTGGCATCAGACATATACTTTACATCAAGATCTGACTCGGGTGTTGCCTTCGGATCGAATGTAAAGAAATCATCCTGATATGCATTGATAATTCCTGAAATCTTGATATTCTCTGCAAGAACGTCAGGTGACGGTCTGTGAATTGAAAAAGAGTTTATCTCGAAACCAAGCATATTGCTGAGCATATCCATTTCCTGCTTGATCCTCTCTCTAATCACTCTCATATCAGTCATTCCGTTTAATGCAAAATGAAGACCTATATGCTGTCCTCTCTCATGCATATCTGAGAGAATGTCTCTGTTCTTTCTGGACAGAATGTTGTATGAATTGTTTGTCCACTGGAAAAAGAATGTAGACCTGAAATCCATACTCTCTTCGACTTTAGCAAGAGCATGCGCTCTCTCAACGGAATATTCAACGTCGTGTCTCATAATAACAAAGCTGTCTTTTTCAAGAGCTTCTTCATATGTGGCATAACGTCCCGTAGCTTTAATGGCACGGATAATTTCTCTGTAATCATCAAAAGAAAACATGATTCTTTATCTCCTGTTTTTATCTATAATCTTTTCTAAATAATCTCTCCACTGTACAAATACAGCTTCGGAATTGGCGATCTGTTCTATCTTTGCCGCTTCGTCTCCAAGACGCTCCGCAAGTTCCCTGTCTTCGATCAGCTTGCATATTCCTTCAGCAAGCGCATCCGGATTCTTTATCGGAACAAGAATTCCATTCTCACCATCTCTTATGACAGTTCTCGGGCCTCCGCAAGGACAATCCGTTGCAACACAAGGCATTCCCATAGCCATTGCTTCAAGAAGCGAATTGGGAAGTCCCTCCCAATCTGACGAGAATGCGTAAACCGCACCCTTTGGTATCTCTTTTTCAAGTTCATCACTTCCACCCATGAGAAGAATGTAGTCTTCCGCGTGATTGTCTGCAATGATCTTATCAAGGATTTCTTTTGTCCCGTCAAAAGAATCGGGGCCGTAGATCTTAAGCACATAATCGGGATGCTTCTCATGCACCTTTATAAAAGCTTCACAGAGCATAGGCTGATTTTTGAAGTCTACAAGCCTTGCGTGGTGGACCACGGACTTATCTCTGCTCTTAGGCTTTTCCAATCCAAAATATTTGGGATTGATCGGGTTTAATATGATGGCTGAATTATCCTGAAGGTATGGCTTAAAAAACTCTTTCTGTCCGGTTGTCTGAAATACACAACCTGCTGCCCTCGGGAACAACCACTTTATCTGTACTTTATCAGAAAATGCGTCATAATGTCCAACAGGGTCTGTCCTTATGGATATTACGACAGGCACATCACTTTTACCTGCTGCCATGAGTGCCCTGTAATTGGCTCTCTGTGCAAATGCTATGAGCACATCGGGATGATAGTTCTTCACAAATTCTTTAAGATATTTTACTCGTAAAAAGAACTTTGTTATCCTGTTCTTTTTCTCATCGCCTTCACGAAGACCAACGTGAACTCTTGTAACTCTCTCATCAAGAGTAAACTCATTCTCATCCACCCACTCAGTGGCAACATATACTTTATAGCCTTCCTTGGCAAATTGATTGGCGAGGTTTGAAACCACGCGCTCGGCACCGCCCTGTACAAGGCAGTTCAAGTGAAATGCTATTGTTTTCATAATTATAAAAGTACCGTTCCTACTACTAATTCTACCTCAGACTCATATCTGTCTATTCTGATGGAGCCGTCAACCGTGCGGACAATCGGCTTTCCGTCGAACACATCAACGATCTCTCCGGGAGCAAATCCTGAAAAATCGATCATCTCATCAAAAGGATGCGCTTCCCAAACTGTGACTTTGTTCTTCTCATCCTCAGAGCCCGCATAGCAAAATGCTCCGGGGAAAGGTGCCGCAACACCCCTTATGAGGTTATAGATATTTCTTGTCCTGTCTTTAAAATCAATTTTTCCATCTGAAGCGGTACGTTTATTGTACCATGAATCATAATCTTTTGAATCGGTGCGAATCGGAATCTCACCTTTTTCCATATATGTTGTGACAAGCTTTCTTATGAGGTTCTTGGAACAGATCATGTTCTTATACTGAGCTGTTCTGATGTCATCATGCTCATTTATCTGGAACATCTCCGTTGCAAATACATTGGGGCTGTCCGCATGTTCATCATATCTAAAGAGATTGAGATTAAATCTCGTATCTCCGAGAATAACCGACCAGTTAAGGGGTGATCTTCCTCTTCCGAAGGGAAGATATCCACAATTTCCGTGGAAACCGTATATTCCGCTCTTAAATGCATCAAGAACTTCCTTGGGAATAAGTCTCTGCCATCCCATTACGATTCCGAGGTCAAAGGTATTTTCCTCAATAAATTTCTTTGTCTTTTCATCGTTAAGGAAATAGCTCTCCGCTTCGAAAACAGGAATTCCGTACTTCTCTGTCAGGAAGCTGAGTCCTTTGAATCCGGAAACCTGATTGTGTTCAAGAACCTTGGGTGCAATGGTCATTACAAGGTCAACCTTGCAAAGTTCTTTTTCTATGAAATCTATTATGTTCTCGGATGTATCTTTTACACCGAAGACTACAACTTTATAATGCATTATTCATACCTCTTGAAAATCTCATGTATACTTTCTTTGTACTTTTCGGGCGCGTAGAACATCGCTCTCTCATAGGCTTTTTCCGCATACCTTGAAGCTTTGTTCTCATCATCCAAAAGACTTATTATCTTTTCCGCAAGGAGTTTCTCACCATCTGTTATGTTTGCAGGATCCATATCCACCTTCTCGCCAAGATCGGGAACAAGGATTCCGTAAGTTCCTTCAATCGCTTCCTTGGTGCTGTCTCCGTTTGGTATCTCCTTAATAAGCTGCTCGTACTCATCTTCACTTAAAAGTATCTCTCTGGGACCTGTCTTACAGTCTGCAGAGATAACGGGCTTTCCAAGCGCCATTGCTTCAAGTACCGCATTGGGGAATCCCTCATGATTGGAACTGCACACGTAAATATCTGAAGAAGATACGTAAGAGAAAGGATTCTTTTTAACTCCGGGGAAACAAGCTTTCCCTTTAACTCCAAGCTGTTCAGAAAGCTTTTCGTACTCTGACCAGTTTCCCGCGCCAAGAACTATAAGTCTTGCCTCGGGATGCTTTTTATAAGCAAGTGAAAAAGCTTTTACAAGATGCCATACACCCTTTATGTAATCGTTTCGCACCATACAGGATATGATCTTTACATCTTCTCCCTTAAAAGGCATATCCGCTATCTCTTCACTGCCCTTTGCCTTTACATCCTCAACATCAAGCGGGTTGTAGATGTAAGTACTTTTATTATAATTAAAGTCGCGAAGAAGCTGCCTTACAATCTCTTTTGAACAGGAAAGAACCTGATCTGATCCGCTGCAGAACATCTTTATCTTCTTTGGACTTTCCATATCAGTCTGACAACGAAGTCCGGTAAGCACTCTTTCTTTTCCCTTTGAAAGAACATTTACATAATTCGCTGTACTTCCGAAACTGTAGGCGATGTCGATTCCAAGCTGTTTCTTAATCTTTCTTGTCTTGATGACTCTCTTTATTACATTGAATATTTTATTTATCGTGCCCTTCTTAGCCGGCACATCAATATCGATCACTTCAAGTCCTGTGACGTCAAAATTGATATCTTTGGAGCTGAATATAAGTATGTATACGTTGTAATACTCCTGCATCAATCTTGCAGTCTTTATGCAAACACGCTCAAATCCGCCCTGATGAAGCATGGGCACCATGAGCATAAGGTTCTTCTTGTTAGCTGCCATTAGAAATGTCCTCTTTCATAAAAGTATGCCATCTGCTTTGCCTGTAATTTCACGTCAAATCCGGCATCTCTAAGTTTATTTAAAATATATTCGGATGTCCCTTCCCTGTCACCTATAGAGCAATTCCCTACGACGTTTTGACTTCCATTAAGCGATTCAAATCCGCCTTCGCTGTCATCCTGATCATCACTATTCTCAAGAATAAGATCATCCAAGATCTTCTTTGCCCATTCCTTGGGATCCGAATTGATGCTCATCATAGAGACAAGCTCTGTCACATCAACTTCCGGCGTAACGGCATCAGATACAAGACACTGAAGTCCTGCTGCCTGAGCTTCGATAACGCTTCCCGGAAGTCCCTCGTATCTTGAAGGAAAACAGAAGTAATCCATAGCCTGATAGTAGTCGGCAGCATTGCTCTTATTTCCCGCAAAGATACATTTGTCGTAGATATTAAGCCTGTCTGCGAGCTTCTTCATATCCTCCATCAGAGGTCCCGTGCCGAGCATCAGAAGTCTCATCTGCATACCGTGAAGCATGCAATATCTGTTCTCAAGATCATTTTCAAGTATCTTGCTCATGGCAACGAATATCTGGAGCAAAAACTCATGATTCTTGGCATATCTGAAACTTCCAACATGCCCGATAACAACCATGTTAGATACGCCAAGTTCTCTTCTTATCTTATTTCTTTTTTCTTCATTGTAAGCAAAGTTCTTTAAGTCGATGGCGTTGGGAATGATCTTAACTTTTCCCTGATCCACAAGTGTATTTCCAAATACTGCTATACCGGCCTCTTTTGAACATGCAAAGTTATTATCTGTGATTCCTTCTTTGCGAAGCGGAGTTCTCAAAAAGTTAGTGGCAATGCCCTTTACGCCCTTATCAACTCCCGCACTTCTTGCATGTGCGACACAGATGGGAATCCCTGCTTTTCTTGCAATCGGAAGATATATAGCCGCGGTGCTCGTCATATGCCCCTGTATAACCTTCCACTCATCTCTGTGCTCTTTAAAAAAGTTCTTAATAGCAGTCTTATAATCAAGTATATTTGTCCCCACAAACTTGGGAAGACAGAATATTCTTCCGCCCAATGAATATACCGTATTATCAAAATAGTCCGGCTCTCGAACTGCCATCAGTTCATCAGAAGTCGGACTCTTTTTCCCTGTCTTATCAGGCGAATAATGGACAAGGAAATCAAACTGTACCCTGTCCCTATTCATATTACGATATAGATCCATTATACGACATTCAGCTCCGCCTACTCCAAGTCCCCCTAAAACGTGTAAGACTCTTATCTGTCCATAGTTATCTTCCATAACCCCTCACTTTATGTTTCTGCTTTTCTTCAGATTAACAATAGTGTATTTGGCTTTAGCTAAAACATACTCGCAAATATATCCGAGTATCCCCTGCTCTGTAGCTTCCATGTCCATTAATTCGGAAAACGACACAACCTGTGCATTTTCCAAAAGTTTCTCAAAATCCGAAAACTCCTTCTCATCCATCGTATTGGTATGATAAACGAAGGTGGTTATTCCGTCCCTCTTATCTGAGAGAGTTCTCGACTTCTGCGGAGAAAGCGGGTAAAAAATCATTCCCGACCGCTTATACGGTGCTCTCCCAAAGCCGTCAGTAATCTTGGAAAAACCATTCTTCTTAAGAGCTTTGATCGTATTTCTGTCAAACGAATGTGAGGGCGCCATGAAAATATCGGTTAATATATCATTTTCCCTCAAAATGCGCTTTCCCACTCTCAGCATATCATCCTGCTTATAGTAGGGAACGCCTGCGAACTCGGACTTTCCTCCGATGGGAAAAACTCCGGCTTCTTTGGTGGTGTAGATGTGGTTAAATCCATGCATTGCGACCACCCAGCCTGCCTCCTGGAGATCTTTTACAAATTTCCAGAAATCCTCGATAGGCTCCGAGATGTTAAGCTTTTCATCCTTGCACTCGGGAACAACCCCGATAAGCGGCTTGATACCGTGCTTATCGAGAAGTCCTTTAAACCTTTCAAATTTCTCCCGGTCCATTGCAGGAGTTATGTCATCCATTCGTATCGCTATTTTCATAGATTCTCTTTGTACCAATTGATGGCAAGTTCAATACCTGCCTTGAAATCATATGAAGGATCGTATCCAAGATTCTGTCTTGCCTTTGAGATATCGGCATTTGAATCTCTGATATCGCCCTTTCTTGCAGGTCCGTAATTGGGCTCTACATCAAGTCCGAGTGCATCTGTAAGGTGATGATATACGTCGATAAGATACTCTCTTCCGCCGGCTCCTATATTGTAAGCCTCACCTGCTGCATCTGATGATGCAAGGCAAGCTCTTAAGTTACCTTCGATTACGTTATCAACATATGTGAAGTCACGTGACTGTTTACCGTCGCCGTTGATAGTAGGAGTCTCACCGTTCATAAGCTGCTTAAGGAACTTGGGAATAACTGCAGCGTATGCACCGTTAGGATCCTGTCTTCTTCCGAATACGTTGAAATAACGAAGTCCGTATGTATCAAGTCCGTAGAGCTTCTTATAAAGCTTACCGTACTCTTCGTCTACTTTCTTTGTAAGTGCGTAAGGAGAAAGAACATTTCCTTCCTGTCCTTCTTTCTTTGGAAGAATTGTTGAATCTCCGTAAACAGATGAGCTTGAAGCATATACAAACTTCTTAACTCCGTTCTGTCTTGATGCCTCCATCATATTGAGTGTTCCTCTGATATTGATCTCCTCGTAGAGAAGAGGCATCTCGATGCTTCTGGGAACGCTTCCCCATGCAGCTTCGTTCAAAACATAAGTAACACCTTCTGTTGCTTTCATACATGCATCAAGGTCTCTGATATCGTCCTCGATGAAGGTGAAGTTCTTGTTCTCCATTAAAGGCTGAATATTCTCGATATGTCCTGTTGAAAGGTTATCAAGGCATCTTACCTTGTATCCCATATCAAGAAGTGCCTCGCAAATGTTGGAACCGATAAAGCCTGCGCCTCCGGTTACCAAAAATAAACTGTCCTCGTCAAATTTAAGCTCTTTAAAACCCATTTTACAGCCTCCAGTAATTATATTCAGGCGCTTTGTATTCGTTCATATCGTAGATTCCCTTGAGATCCATGAATACCTTTGTCTTGTGCTTAGCGTTGAAGAATTTAGCTATATCGGCAGGCTTGTAGCTCTCAAATTCTTTGTGAGCAACTGCAACGATAACAGCGTCCATATCTTTAACGGCATCCATTGAATCGAAATCAATGCCATAAAGTCTCTTAGCTTCATCAGCATCAGCTTCGGGATCTACTACTACGGGAGTGATTCCGTATTCACCAAGCTCATTGTAGATGTCGATGATCTTGGTATTACGTGTATCAGGGCAATTCTCCTTGAATGTGAATCCAAGAATTGCAACCTTAGCATTCTTAACTGCAATGTCATTTGCGATAAGATTCTTTACGCATGACTCTGCGATATATTTACCCATATCATCGTTGATCCTTCTTCCTGAAAGAATGATCTGCGAATGATATCCGAGTTCTTCTGCTTTGTATGTGAGGTAGTAAGGGTCAACACCGATGCAGTGTCCACCTACAAGTCCGGGGAAGAATTTAAGGAAATTCCACTTTGTTCCGGCAGCCTCAAGAACGCTCTTTGTATCGATATCCATCTTGTGGAAGATCATAGAAAGCTCGTTCATAAATGCAATATTGATATCTCTCTGGCTGTTCTCGATAACCTTTGCA
>JAFZQT010000102.1 GCA_017620235.1 Butyrivibrio sp.
ACTTCTTCGTCTGTAAGATCACGAACACGTGTGTCCGGATTTACTTTTGCTGCTTCAAGAATCTTGTTTGAGCTTGTTCTACCAATTCCGTAGATGTATGTCAAACCGATCTCTACTCGCTTATCTCTAGGTAAATCTACACCTGCAATACGAGCCATTTTATAATTCCTCCATTACTTAAAAATAATATTACTTGTTTGATTGGGGCCATGATTCACAGCCCAACCGGACAAAGAATGATCCGATCTTTCCAATACTCATTGGTATCAAAAAGTAATCCACCTAAACGGCTCGGATTATCCCTGTCTCTGTTTGTGTTTAGGGTTGTCACAGATAACTCTGATAACGCCCTTTCTCTTAATAACCTTGCACTTTTCGCACATAGGCTTAACAGAAGACCTTACTTTCATTGTTACTCCTTTCCTGCATGGTAAACAGATAATGCTTAAAGAAGGGCATAATAACCCCTCTACCTAAAAAGACCATTTGATATCATAACACATCCAAAGTCAATAATCAAGCTATTTTTTTATCCAAACTTAACAACATGACAGGCTTTTCCGTTCTTCTTGGCTTCATAAAGCGCGCTGTCCGCTATTTTATACAATTCCTCGAATGTGTGTGCCTTGGTATCCTCGCATATTCCGATACTACACGAAAATCCCGACGCATCTCCGATCTTTGCTATCCTTAGGTCATGCTGAATCTTGCGACACCTGATATTTACGAAGTCTTCAGGCGTTGCTCCCATCACAAGAGCCATAAATTCGTCGCCCCCGACTCTTCCGATTACATCCGTAGAGTGAAAATAATCTTTAAGGATCGTCGCAAACAGCTTAAGTGCCTCATCTCCTATCTGATGCCCGTAGGTATCATTTACACGCTTAAAATTGTCAAAGTCGAAGATAAAAAGCGTAGCCTTCGCGCCGACTACTCTATCCGTCAGATATTCCTTACTCCGCTCCTCAAAGGATAGCTTATTGGACAGTCCCGTGAGAAGATCCGTGACACTCTTTTTCTCAACACTCCTGCTATCTTCGCTTCTCTTGGAATTATTGAGCATAACAACAAAGTAACAGTGTGAAGAAAAAAGAAGTGTCATTATCATCGCCACAACATCGAGCGTAACAACCTTGTCAGGCTTCATGTTGAGGCTCATTGCGATAAATATCACAGAGAGCCCCAACTTATAGACAGTAGAAATAAAGAAATAGTCCGTATAGATCGTCGTAATTATAAAAATACCCGCAAAGAAAACATAGGACCTCATGTTTGGAGTCCTTAAAGTTTCAATAAGCGTAAGAGT
This sequence comes from Butyrivibrio sp., assembly GCA_017620235.1. Lineage (GTDB taxonomy): Bacteria > Bacillota > Clostridia > Lachnospirales > Lachnospiraceae > Butyrivibrio. The sequence goes on from JAFZQT010000102.1 coordinate 1,307, forward strand.
TATAAGAATAACAGCGTAGAAAAAGAACGCAAACACTCTTACCTTTTTCATGGATTCCGAAATTTTCGGATATAACCTCTTGTACAGAGCATAGAAAACAAGCATCTCTGCAATAAATAATAAGAAGATCCCTTCAAATCTCGTCGTGACCTTAAATGACCACGAGGAAAAGAAATACGTCAGACCTCCAATTATCGAAAATAATATGGAAATTCTGATAGCATGCATATTCTCTTTCGCAATTCTCTTTTCATTACTCGATATAAAAAGAGTGCATTCATCGTATTTCTCATATATTTTTTCAATCATGAGGTTCTTTCCTCCTCAAGCAGATTGAATGTAGCCTTTCCACTCTCTTTTGCCATGTAAAGAGCTTCATCCGCCTTCTTATACAGATCGCTGAAACTTGCGCAGTCGTTATCGCTGACAATACCGATACTGCATGTAAGACCAGAAACCTGATTGATACGTGCAGTCTTAAACTCATGCAGGATACTTCTACATCTCTTTTCCGCAAATCCTTCAGGCATCTCGCCCATAACGAGTACCATGAACTCATCGCCTCCGATCCTTCCCATAATATCGTAAGGATGGAAATAGCTCTGAAGTATCTCTGAGAACTTCTTAAGTACGTTGTCGCCCGTCTGATGTCCGTATGTATCGTTTACTTCCTTGAAATTATCAAGGTCAAAGATAAACAGAAGACACCTTGCTCCGGGCTTTCTCTTTTTAAGGAACTCATTACACTTTTCCTCAAAAGAAAGCTTGTTATAAATACCTGTCAAAAGATCTGTTGTACTCTTTCTCTCAAGAATACGTCTGTCTTCACCTTTATTGATAGCAAGGTCGACTATCTCGAAATAACTGAACAGCGACGCGATGATCGCAACACCGGCAACGAACAGATCTCTTTTTACACCATAATGGGGACGAATCATAGAATCCATTATGCAATATATGATGGTAAGCACGATCTTGTACACCGTAGTGGACAAAAAAGTATCCATATATACTGCAGTTATCACGATAATGGCACAAGGGAACACGATACACCTTGATGTCATGTTCATGACAATATCAACATAGGAGTAACCAAGGATCATCACTCCATAAAAAAAGAAGGAATACAATCTAGATAATTTAAAGCTCTCAGATATATTACTAAGAAAAACTTTCTGTACTAAATGTATTCCAACAAGAACAAACAATATTGCAATTAGAAAAAAACAAAAATAATAACTTCCTGATAACAGTATGATAAGAAATAGCAGGAACGCGCTAACACCGGATAAAAACATCACAGTGTCAGCCGTGTTTCGGATATTATCCTCCGCTATCTTATTTTTGTTATAATGTATGAACGAAATACTATCGAAATGCCTATCCAGAATTTTTTGTATCATAAATCCCTCACACACATACAGTCAAAAGATTATTATATTACTTGTCTCTCCAAATAATTCTTCCTTTTGTAAGATCATAAGGTGATAACTCTAATGTTACCTTATCACCCGGTAATATTCTGATAAAGTTCTGGCGAAGCTTACCACTAATGTGTGCCAATACAACATGTCCGTTTTCAAGTTCAACCTGGAACATTGTATTGGGAAGCTTCTCAATTACCTTTCCTTCAATTTCAATTACATCAGCCTTTGACATCTACATCTCCTCTTAATCTACTTCTTATAATATAGTTAATATCTCCGGTTCACCATCCGTGATGGCTATTGTATTCTCATAATGTGCTGCAAGTGACCCGTCAAGCGTAACAACCGTCCAGTCATCATCGAGCCAACCAACTTTGCGATCTCCCATAGTAATCATGGGCTCGACACATATGGTCATACCTTTTTGAAGTTTAACACCTCTGGTAAACTTCCTAAAATTAGGAACCATAGGATCTTCATGTAAACTTCTTCCGATCCCGTGGCCTGTAAGTTCCCTTACAATGCCATAACCATGAGGTCTGATATATTTATCGACAGCAGCGGATATATCGTAAAGCCTGTTTCCCGCTTTCGCTTTCTTAATTCCTTCAAAAAAGCTCTCTCTGGTGACATCGATAAGCTTCTGCGCTTCATCGCTTATCTTACCGACGCCCCAAGTTCTCGCCGCATCAGAATGAAAACCTTTATATATGAGCCCTGTATCAAAGGAAACTATGTCTCCTTCTTGCAGGATTCGCTCGCTGCTAGGTATTCCGTGAACAACCTCATTGTTCACCGAAATGCACACAGAAGCAGGAAATCCCTCGTAATCTTTGCAATTCGGAATCCCGCCCAGAGCACGGATAGTTCTCTCACCAATCTCATCAAGCTCAAGAGTTGATATACCGGGTCTGAGAGCAGCATGCAGTTCTTCATGAACCTTTGCCAAAAGATGCCCTGACTGTCGCATAAGATCGATTTCTTCGTCTGTTTTGATATTTATAGCCATTTTAACACACCAGATTATGCATTCAATATGCTAACAATATCACTGAAGACTTCCTGCATATCCTTAGTTCCGTCTACAGTCTTTAAAATACTCTTATTTTCATAGTAATCAATAAGCGGCTGAGTCTGCTCATGATAAACCTTAAGTCTGTTCTGAACTGTCTCAGGCTTGTCATCGTCTCTCTGAACAAGCTCGCTACCGCACTTATCACAGATTCCGTCTTTCTGTGGTTTAATATGTTCAATATGATAGGTTGCGCCACACTTCAAGCAAGCTCTTCTGCCTGACATTCTGCGAACAATATTCTCATCGGGAACGTCAACGTTGATAGCGTAATCAACCTTATCACCAAGCTTTGTAAGTTCTGAATCAAGAACATCAGCCTGGGGAATTGTGCGAGGGAAACCATCAAGTACATATCCGTTCTTGCAGTCCTCGTTTGCAACTCTGTCAAGAAGAAGCTGAACTGTAAGCTCATCGGGAACAAGCTGTCCCTTATCCATGAATTCCTTAGCTTTCTTGCCAAGTTCTGTTCCATTCTTGATGTTGGCTCTGAAAATATCTCCTGTTGAGATATGCGGAATGTTGAACTTCTCCGCGATCATCTGAGCCTGTGTACCCTTTCCTGCACCAGGTGCACCCAACATAATAATCTTCATACTCAAAATCCCTTCCATAAAGTAGAAACAAGAGGTTGCAGAGCCCACTCCAATTGTGGGTCTCTGTACCTCTTTCATTAATTTTTAATCAGTCTTCCAAAAATCCCTTGTAATTACGTACAAGCATTTGTGACTCAATCTGTTTTATAGTTTCAAGTATAACACTTACCACGATGATAAGGCTAGTACCACCGAAAGAAACACTTGCTTTGAACATACCACTGAAGAAGTAAGGGATTATTGCGATAATAATAAGTCCGCATGCTCCGATAAAGATGATATAGTTCAAAATGCTTGTAAGATAATCGCTTGTGGGCTTTCCGGGTCTGATTCCCGGTATGAAACCGCCCTGCTTCTTCATATTATCTGCAATCTCAATAGGATTGAAGGTAATTGACGTATAGAAATACGCGAAGAAGATAAGCAATAAAATGTATACTACAAGACCAATGGAATACTCCCAATGGTTTGGATCAAACCAATTGTCCTGTCTTAAATACTGCAATATTGTTGCCCATACGCCCGGTCCCTTATAACCTGTAAAGTAAGTTATAACGCTGGGGAACTGGAACAATGACATTGCAAAAATGATGGGCATAACGCCCGCTGTGCTGACCTTAAGCGGAATCTCCGAACGATTACCACCATAAGTTCTTCTACCCTGAATCTTCTTTGCATACTGAACAGGGATTCTGCGCTCTGCGCCGTTAAGAACTACGATCAGTACTACCAATGCAATAATAACCGCTATAATTATTACAGCTGATACTACTCCCCTTGCAATAGGCTTCCCACTCACAAAACGCTCGAAAAGCGAATGAAGATCTGACGGAATTCTTGAAAGAATGTTTATCGTCAGAACTATAGAAATACCATTCCCAACACCGTTTTCTGTGATTCGTTCACCAATCCACATGAGGAATGCACTACCTGCTGTAAAACCAAATACAACCTGGATTGCCAAGAAGATTGACTTATCTGCAAGGGATCCACCTTTGTAGAAGCTAACAGCCATTGCAATTGACTCAACAAGTGCCAAGACTACAGTAATGTATCTTGTCATTGCAGTGAGCTTCTTTCTTCCGTCCTCGCCGTCTTTCTGCCACTCCTCAAACTTGGGAATAGCAATTGTAAGAAGCTGAACGATAATGGAAGATGTGATGTACGGTGTGATATTGAGTGCCAGGATTGAAGCATGCTCAAATGATCCACCGGTAAATCGATCCACGAAGCCAAAGGCATCATTGCTACTCTTTAAGCCTGCAAACCAAGTCTTAAAAGCCTGAACATCAATTCCGGGAACCGGAATAGTTGTACCAAATCTGATAAGAGCAAACATTGCAAGAGTAAAGAGCAGTTTCATTCTGATTTCTTTGACTTTTAATGCATTCATTAGGGATTTAAACATTAGATCACCTCTGTTGTTCCACCAAGTGCCTCGATTTTCTCTTTTGCTGCTGCGCTGAACGCATTTGCCTTAACCGTAAGCTTCTTGGTAAAGTCTCCGTTTCCAAGAATCTTTACACCATCAAGCTCTTTCTTGATGATTCCCTGATCCTTAAGTGCCTGAATATCTACTACTGCTCCGTTATCAAATACTTCAAGAGCGCTTACGTTAATTCCTACGATGTTCTTATGATTAATATTCTTGAAGCCTCTCTTAGGAAGTCTTCTGAAGAGTGGCATCTGTCCACCTTCGAAGCCAAGTCTGGGTGCACCTGAACGAGCCTTCTGACCCTTGTGTCCCTTACCTGCAGTCTTACCGTTTCCTGAAGCATGACCACGGCCTCTTCTAAAATTATCGCTCTGTACAGAACCTTCAGCAGGTCTTAAGTTTGATAATTCCATGATAATCCTCCTTTATTTAACTCCGGAGCTTATACCGCTACACGCAGCAAACATCGCTGTTTACCACTCGCGCATACGTAATGCAGCTCCGGATACCATTTACTTTTTGCTTTTGAGATTAGATCTCTTCAACCTTTACAAGGTGTCTGATCTGCTGAATCTGTCCTCTTGTTGCTGAATTATCAGGAAGTTCAACAGAGCTGTTAAGTTTCTTAAATCCCATTGATTTTACTGTTGCCACCTGCTTAGGAATAGCACCAATTGTGGACTTAACCAATGTGATCTTAAGCTTCTTTTCACTACTCTTTGCCATTGATTTATACTCCTTATTTACTAAACCTTATGCTGTTACTTCAGCAACGGACTTACCGCGCTTTGCAGCAACTTCTTCAGGTGTCTTCAACTGAGCAAGACCGCTGATTGTTGCATAAACAACGTTCTGCTTGTTGTTTGAACCAAGTGACTTTGTTCTGATATTTCTGATTCCTGCATACTCACATACCAAACGAGCAGGACCTCCGGCGATGATACCAGTACCTTCAGGAGATCTCTTAAGTAAAACTTCAGCAGAGCCGAACTTACCTACGAAATCATGTGTAATACTGTTGTTCTCATCAAGAGGAACAGTAATGAGGTTCTTAGTAGCATCTTCCTTACCCTTACGGATTGCATCCGGGATTTCAGTAGACTTACCCAGACCTACACCAACGTGTCCGTTCTTATCACCAACAACTACAAGTGCTGTGAACTTCATGTTACGTCCACCCTTAACGACCTTAGTAACACGCTTGATGGTAACAACTTTATCTGTCAATTCGAGCTGACTTGCATCAACTATTGTACGCTTCATTTGTGTTTTCTCCCTTCTTAGAATTCAAGGCCAGCTTCTCTGGCAGCATCAGCAAGAGCTTTTACTTTTCCGTGGTAGATATAACCACCTCTGTCAAATACAACAGCCTTAATGCCCTTTTCCAATGCTCTCTTTGCTACAATATCACCAACTTTTGTAGCAGCTTCAATATCGTCTGTATTCTTGAGTTCTGCCTTGATGTCTTTTTCAAGAGTAGAAGCAGATACAATTGTCTTGCCGGCTACATCATCAATAACCTGTGCATATACATGACTATTGCTTCTAAATACTGCTAAACGTGGTCTCTCAGCTGTGCCGCTGAAACGATTACGAATCTTCATATGCTTCTTAGCACGAATTTTCTGTCTTGATTCTTTACTAACCATTTTGCACTCTCCTTATCTTATTACTTCTTACCTGTCTTACCAACCTTACGCTTGATAACTTCATCAACATACTTGATTCCCTTGCCCTTATAAGGTTCAGGAGCTCTCTTCTCTCTGATGATTGCAGCGTGCTGGCCAACAGCTTCTTTGTCGATTCCCTTAACAGTGATTATCTGTCCCTCAACTACTGTCTCTACTCCTTCAGGATCAGCAAGTTCTACGGGGTGAGAATAACCAAGTGTAAGAGAGAGTGTCTTGCCATTCTTAGCAGCTCTGTAACCTACACCGTTAACCTCGAGCTTCTTCTCGAAACCATCTGTAACACCAACTACCATGTTGTTAAGAAGGCTTCTTGAAAGACCGTGTAATGCTCTTGTCTTCTTCTGATCGTCAGGTCTCTTAACTTCGATCTGACCATCTGCCTGTGAGAAAGAAATCTCAGCAGGGAAAACTCTTGTAAGGGTTCCCTTAGGTCCCTTAACAGTCACCTTATTATTTTCTGCAACTTCTACTGTTACTCCAGCAGGAACTGCGATTGGCATTTTTCCAATTCGTGACATGCCCGTACCTCCAATTTACCAAATGAATGCAAGAACTTCGCCACCAACCTGCAGCTCTCTTGCTTTTTTGTCAGTTACAACTCCCTGGTTTGTTGAAATGATTGCGATACCAAGTCCGCCCAATACTCTGGGAAGCTCGTCCTTGCCTGCGTATACACGAAGACCGGGCTTAGAGATTCTCTTAAGACCAGTAATAACCTTGTCATTTCTATCAACGCCATACTTAAGAGTGATGTGAAGAGTCTTGAAAGCTCCGTCCTCAACAACATCGAGCTTCTTAATATAACCCTCGTCAAGAAGAATGTTTGCAATAGCAAGCTTCATCTTTGAAGAAGGAACATCAACTGTATCATGCTTTGCAGCGTTTGCGTTACGAATTCTTGTAAGCATATCTGCAATAGGATCGTTCATTGCCATTTTAAATTGCCTCCTTAATTATTTTTGCTTCGCCTTACTACTCCCCGAATTGAGCAGAGACACGAAGCCGCAATGCGCGCTTATGTGTTTCTCTTTTTTTATTATACGAAGAATAATAACTTTGTAAATATGCGGCTCCCATCCCGGGCCGCTTATATTACATCCCCCAAAAGGGGGAATTCTACAGAATTACCAAGATGCTTTACGTACTCCCGGAATTTCGCCCTTGTATGCAAGCTCACGGAAGCAAATTCTGCAGATTCCGTACTTTCTAAGATAAGCATGAGGACGACCACAGATCTTACAACGATTGTACTCACGTGTAGAGAACTTGGGCTTCATCTGCTGTTTCAACTTCATGGATAATTTAGCCATGTGTGCATTTCCCTCCTATTATTACTTTGCAAAAGGCATATTGAACAGTGTGAGAAGCTCACGAGCCTCTTCATCTGTCTTAGCTGTTGTTGTGAAAATAATGTCCATACCTCTTGTCTTGTCAATCTTATCATACTCGATTTCAGGGAAGATAAGCTGCTCCTTGATACCAAGTGCATAGTTTCCTCTTCCATCGAATGAGTTAGGGTTGATTCCTCTAAAGTCACGAACACGAGGAAGTGCGAGGTTTACAAGACGATCAAGGAAATCGTACATCTTGTCGCCACGAAGTGTAACCTTGCATCCGATAGGCATACCCTCTCTCAATTTGAAGTTAGCGATTGACTTCTTAGCCTTTGTGTAAACAGGCTTCTGACCAGAAATAATAGCCATATCATTTGCAGCGTTCTCGAGAAGCTTAGCATTTTCCTTAGCTTCGCCTACTGCCATATTGATAACGATCTTGTCAAGCTTAGGCACCTGCATTACGTTCTTGTAACCGAACTTCTTTGTCATAGCATCAACGATCTCGTTTTTGTATAAATCCTTATATCTACTCAACGTTAAATACCTCCTTCCTTAATTAGTCGATAACCTCACCGGTCTTTTTTGCGATGCGGTTCTTCTTTACAACCTTACCATTCTCGTCCTTCTCAACCTTGAAGCCAATTCTGGTAGGTTTTCCTTTGTGAAGATACATAACGTTGGAGATATCAAGAGCTGCTTCGCTCTCTACAATTCCGCCATTGGGGTTCTTTGCAGAAGGCTTCTCGTGCTTAGTTACCTTGTTAAGACCCTCTACAACAACCTTTCCGTTCTTTGTATCAACAGAAAGGACTTTTCCTTCCTTGTCGATTTCTCTTCCGGCGATAACCTTAACCATATCGCCCTTCTTAATCTTACTTGTTGACATCTGGGCGCCTCCTTATAATACTTCCGGAGCGAGAGAAAGGATCTTCATGAATTTCTTTTCACGAAGTTCTCTTGCTACGGGTCCAAAAATACGTGTTCCCTTAGGCGTACCATCTTCATTGATAACAACAGCAGCGTTTTCATCAAATCTGATGTAGGAACCGTCCTTACGACGTGTCTCTTTTACAGTACGAACGACAACAGCCTTAACAACATCACCCTTCTTTACAACTCCACCGGGTGTTGCTTCTTTTACAGATGCAACGATTGTGTCGCCGATTCTCGCATATCTTCTTGTAGATCCACCCATAACACGGATTGTAAGAAGTTCTTTTGCACCAGTGTTATCAGCGACTCTAAGTCTACTTTCCTGCTGAATCATGATATTTCTCCTTTTTTTGTATTACTTTGCACGTTCAAT
>JAFZQT010000103.1 GCA_017620235.1 Butyrivibrio sp.
TAAGCTTCCTGAGTATGATACAGCAATCTATACTCACAAGAAGATGAAGACCAACGAAGAGACTTCTCTTAAGATATTAAAAGAGGTTCTTCCTATCCTTGAAGCTCACGATGATTACACAAATGATTCGTTGTATGCACTTCTTTCAGATTACATCAAGACAAACGAGTACAAGAACGGATTTGTTCTTTGGCCTGTAAGAATTGCAGTTTCAGGAAAAGAGATGACTCCCTGCGGAGCAACAGAGCTCATGGAAGTTATCGGCAAGGAAGAGACAATCAGCAGAATCAAAAAAGGAATTGAATTACTTGAGAAATAATAACGTTTTAACCACTTTGGTTGACGTTAAAGTAAATGCCGCTCAAGAGGAGGCTATAACTCACAAAGACGGCCCCGCAATGGTACTTGCGGGGCCGGGGAGCGGCAAAACTTTTGTAATAGTGCAGAGGCTCAAATATCTTATCGAGGAATACAAAGTGCCTCCGTCCACGATTCTTGTAATAACGTTCACCAAAGCAGCTGCGATCGAGATGCAGCAAAGATTTTTAAAGATCACGGATAGTTCTTATCCTGAGGTTTCTTTCGGAACCTTCCATTCACTTTTTTACAACATATTAAGAGAACACAGTAAGGAAGCCGGCTTTTACAATCGGATTGAGATTGCTGACGAGCTTTTTAAGTACAAGCTGGTAAAAGATATTCTTATAAATCTCCTTAAAGACAACAGGGAGAATATGAATAAGTTTAAGCTCCTTGATGAGAATGAGATCATAAAAGACATTACATCTGAGATCTCAAGAATTAAAAACGCCGGGCTTTTTGCGTCGTCAGTTTCTGAATCTATCCCCTATAAAGAGTATTTTGAGGCGATTTTTGAAAGATATAACAACAGTTTAAAGTCATTTGGAAAGATTGATTTTGACGATATGTCTTTAATCTGCGCGCAGCTTTTTGAAGATAGAAATGATATCTCAGAGCAGTACAAGAGCAGATTTAAGTATATTCTGATCGATGAGTATCAGGATATAAATGAGATGCAACAAAAGAATATCGAAGCAATATTAAATGACGAAAAGAATCTTTTTGTTGTAGGTGATGACGATCAGGCTATATACGGATTTCGAGGCGCCAAGCCGGGCATAATGATGGAATTTGAGAAGCGGATGAACTGCGATGTTCATGTGATAAATCTTTCCGTGAATTACAGATGCGGCAAGGTCATCTTGGACAACGCAAGCCTTGTTATATCCGAAAACAAAATGAGATTTAAGAAGAAAATCGTGTCAGGAACAGGGACAAACGGCAATGTCATAGCAAGAAGATACAGGACGAGGGTTGAGCAATATGAGGCGATGTGTGTCTTTTTGAGCGGGCAGATCGCGCTAAACGAGATTGGAATCTTGTGCAGAACAAACTCAGAATGTAAGACAGTTGCCTCATATCTTAAACAAAACGGGATAAAAAGCAATATTGATAACACGGATGATACAACGCTCTACGATGATGAAGCTGTTATGCTTTGCGTATATTATCTTTCATTTTCCTGTATAGAAAGCTCGAGAGCGCTTTTCTATAAGATCATGAATAAGCCTCTTCGCTATATCTCAAGGGAAAGCGCCATGAAAGAGATAATACGAAAAGAAGACGTTTTGTCTTTTTACAGGGGAAACAGGGAGAGGACCAAAGCGGTAGATAAGTTATTTCGGGAAGTCTCGATGATAGCTAAGATGCGACCGGCTCTTTCTGTGAGATTCATTCGAAAAGAGGTCGGGATAGATAAACTTTTTCCAAAAAGCACAAAAAAGCTTGATCTGTTCGAAGAAAAGGCAAAGAAATTCAATGACAGCAAGGCTTTCATAAAATCTTTTAACGAGGAAAAAGAAAGCTACGCGGCTCAGAATAAGAATGATAAAAGGCGAAACAGCAGATCAAAAGATACGGTGAATATCCTTACATTACACGGCTCGAAAGGTCTTGAATACAGATATGTCTGGATACCAGATCTTAACGAGGGAATAATTCCTTCAAGGAGCGCTGTTTCGGAACCTGAAAAAGAAGAAGAGCGCCGCATGCTCTACGTCGGAATGACCAGGGCAAAAGAGGCGCTCATAATGTCGTACATATGTGGAACAAAGGAAAATTCGATGCTTCCGTCAAGATTCCTTCGTCCGATCAGAAAACTCTGGGAGAAAGATCAAAGATCCTCTGAATCTTCCTCGGGGAGCTCTACGAGCTCGTCAAACTCAACATCGTCGAGATAGAGGTTGAATGCCTCTGCAACGGCGTCGTACTCAGCATCGTCTTCAATATAGCCAAGTTCAGGCTCTTCATCTTCACCTTTGTAAATGAATTCGTAGAACCAAACGCTTCCGTCATTGTTCTGTCCGTTTTTATCAAGCGGAAGAAGAACGATGTAATCTTTGGAATTAACTGTAAGAACTATGATTATCGCACAAGTAACGATTTTATTGTCATCGAGTTCGATATCGACAGTCATTTGCTCGTCGTTTTCAATCCTGGTGTTCATGTCTGTTGCTATTTTGGAAAATTCCATATAAAACCTCCTGAAAATCTTTATCATCGGTTGACATGATTATAGCATACTTCGTGCATATATAGACATTATGTGTTAAAATATTATGGCTTATGTTGTTTGATACAATAGACAGTGACTTTGAACTTTAAGATTCGGAGAGACTATGACTTCAGGGTACAAGATTGCTGATGAAAAGCCATATCCACTTGGCTGCTATATTGACTACGACAAGAGTCTTGTTGTCAGAGCTGTTTTTGACAGTGGTACAAAGCGTGGAATAACGCTTTATGACGGTAAAAAAGCAGAGGAAAACAAGCTTGTGATTGAACTTCCTGCGGATTGTAAGCGCGGGAATATTTATTCTGCGAGAATATCCGGAATAAAGGATGTGGACAGTTATACGCAGTACAACCTATTTGAAGATGATGAGTATTTCTGCGATCCGTATGCAAAGCTTGTCATTGGACTTGAGAAATTCGGAGAAGAAGTCGAGGATTCCGATATCAGGGCAAAGCTTGACAATAAGTCACTTAGGTCTGATTCATCGACTTGTTTTGACTGGGGCAAGAGCAAAGCACCCGGTACTTCGTATGAGGACAGCTTTGTGTATCTTATGCATGTAAGAGGCTTTACAAAGAGCCCTTCAAGCGGTCTTCCCGCAGGCGTAAGAGGCACTTTTACCGGAATCATTGAAAAGCTTGATTATCTAAAAGAGCTCGGAGTTACATGTGTTGAACTTATGCCGATCTACGAGATGAATGAGCTTCAGAATTCCGAGAAAAGAGGAAGGATTCACAGCGCGATCAAAGGGCCAAAAGAGTTTGAGAGAAGCGATGTGATCTTTTCAAGAAACGGAAGTATCACCAACAAAGGCGTTCTCGACCACAAGGTCAATTTCTGGGGATACAAAAAGGGATATTATTTTGCGCCCAGAACTTCATATTGCATGGATCCAGCAAATGCGGAAGATGAAGTAAAGAGCTTTATTAAGACCATGCATGAGAATGGCATTGAGGTTGTGCTTCAGTTCTATTTTGATGAGGATGAGAGCGAGAGCATTATTATCGATGCGCTCAGATACTGGAGATGTACTTACAGAGTTGACGGTTTCCATGTTAAGGGAGCACGTCTTCCTCTCAGAAATATAGCCAAAGATCCGCTTTTTGCCGATGTAAAGATCTGGCACGAGTGGTTCGACTACGGCGATATATACGGCGGAAAGCCTGTAAAAAAGAGATTCCTTGCGGAATATAACAATTCATTTTTGTGCTCAACAAGGAAATTTTTAAAAAGTGATGATAATACCGCGGCTGACTTCTTAAAGTCAATGATCGCAAACGGCTGCGACCACGGCATTATAAATTATATTTGTAACTACGAAGGATTCAGACTCGCAGATCTTGTTTCTTTTGAACATAAGAGGAACGAAGAGAACGGAGAGAACAACAAGGACGGCACGGATGAGAACTTTAGCTGGAACTGCGGAATTGAAGGCAGGACCAGAAAAAAAGGAATTCTTGATCTCAGAAACAGACAGATGAAGAATATTCTTTCGATGCTGTTTTTGGCACAGGGAACTCCGATGATATTCAGCGGCGATGAATTCGGCAATTCGCAGAGCGGAAACAACAATCCGTACTGTCAGGATAACGAGATCGGATGGGTTGACTGGAAGGCTTATGATAAGAACAAGGACATCTTTGGCTACGTAAGATATCTTGTGAATATGAGAAAATCTCATGTTGTGTTCAGAGAGCCCGCTCCGTTTAAGCTCATGGATTATATATCCTGTGGCTATCCCGATTTTTCGTGTCACGGACGCGAAGCGTGGAGACCTGATTTCACTGCGCAGAGCCATGTTCTTGGACTTCTGTATTGTGGCTTTTATGACAAGAAATCGGAAAACGAGCCGTTTTTGTACGTCTGCTACAATATGTGCTGGAACGAGTCGGAGATCGCACTTCCCAAGCTTCCTGACGGAAAGAGCTGGAAACTTATCTCTGATACGGCAAGTGAAAGCCTTGAAAAAGTGAATGAAGCTTCTGACAAAGTTATCCTTACCGAGAGATCGGTCAGGATCTATCAGAGCTTTGAAGATAAAAAAGATAATAAAAGGAAAAGTAGTAAAAAGAAATGAACAAACCGGACGTTATTGAAAAATTTTTAAAGTATGTAAAGGTGGACACACAGTCTGATCCCGATTCAGGCACATCACCTTCTACAATGAAGCAGCATGATCTTGCAAAGCTCCTTAGGGATGAGCTTATCGAGATCGGTGCTTCCGACGTATATTATGACGAGGAGCACTGCTATGTGTATGCGTCGATTCCTTCAAATATCGATGACGACAAGAAAAGATACAAGATGGGCTTTGTTGCTCACATGGATACTTCCGATGAAGTGAGTGGAAAAGATGTAAAGCCCAGAATTATAGATAACTACGAGGGAAGTGATATCAGTCTTTCAAAGGACGGAAAGATTGTTCTTTCACCGAAGGATTTTCCCGAACTTTTAAATCATATCGGTGAGGACCTCATCGTAACAGACGGCACAACACTTCTTGGTGCCGATGACAAAGCCGGCGTCGCAGAGATTATGACAATGGCAGAGACTCTTTTGTCTAATCCAGAGATCAAGCACGGCGAGATAAAGATTGCATTTACTCCCGATGAAGAGATTGGCGAGGGAACAGCTTATTTTGATATAAAGAGATTTGGCGCAGATTTTGCTTATACCGTTGACGGCGGTAAGCTTGGCGAACTTGAGTATGAAAACTTCAACGCAGCTGAGGGAACCATCAAGGTTCACGGACGCAGCGTTCATCCCGGCGATGCCAAGAACAAGATGATAAATGCGGCTCTTATCTGCTATGAGTTCCATTCAATGCTTCCTGTGTTCCAGAATCCTATGTATACAGAGAAAAGAGAAGGATTCTTCCACCTTACAAATGTAAACGGAGGAACAGAGAACGCAGAGGCAACCTATATTATCAGAGATCATGACGAGAAGCTTTTTGACAATAAGAAAAAGCTCTTTTACGATGCTGCGGAGTATCTTAACAAGAAGTACGGCGCAGGAACGGTTGAAGTTAAGATCAGAGATCAGTACTTTAACATGATCGAGAAGATTCGCCCTCACATGCACCTTGTTGATAATGCTAAGAAGGTTATGGCTGATCTTTCAATCACACCTATCGATTCACCTATCAGAGGCGGAACGGACGGAGCATCTCTTTCATACAAGGGACTTCCTTGCCCTAACCTTTGCACAGGCGGTTATAACTACCACGGTAAGTACGAGTACGCTTCAATACAGGAAATGCGCAAGGTCGTAGATATTCTTATGGGAATTGTAAAAGCATACGGAGAAGATTTTTAATGTCTAGTGAAAACGCAAATAATATCAGTATATTGAACGCTAACAGGCAGGACGTTGCCGATGAAGAGAGCGTAAGACAGCTTGAATATATCGAGAAAGCTAAAGCACAGGTTTCTTTTATGGAAAAAGAGCTTGGAAGAAAACTTAAAGCCTGTGTTGTAACTTTCGGATGTCAGATGAATGCAAGGGATTCAGAGAAGCTCCTTGCGACACTTAAACTCGTTGGATACGAGGAGACTGAATCTGAAGATGCGGATTTTGTTATCTACAACACATGTACAGTAAGAGACAACGCGGATCAGAGAGTTCTTGGAAGACTCGGTCAGTGCAGCAATTTTAAGAAGAATAATCCTTATATGAAGATTGCGATCTGCGGATGTATGATGCAAGAGAAATCTGCCGTAGATAAGATCAAAAAGAGCTATCGATTCGTTGATCTTATTTTCGGTACGCATAATATATACAAATTTGCAGAGCTTTTATATCAGTCACTTAACTCTGACAAGATGATAATTGATATCTGGAAAGAGACCGACAAGATTGTCGAGGATCTTCCGGTGCTTCGTAAGTATTCGTTTAAGTCCGGCGTAAATATTATGTTCGGATGTAATAATTTCTGCACATATTGTATCGTTCCTTACGTGAGAGGACGCGAGAGAAGCAGAAGCCCGAAGGACATCATCAGAGAGTGTGAGAAACTTGCAAAAGATGGCGTTAAGGAGATCATGCTCCTTGGACAGAACGTCAACTCTTACGGAAATGATTTTGAGGACGGAAATCCGGATAAGATCTCTTTTGCCCAGCTTATTGACGAAGTCACAAAGGTTGAAGGCATTGAGAGAGTAAGATTTATGACACCTCATCCGAAGGACTTTTCCGATGAGCTCATAGATGTTATTGCAAATAATAAAAAGATAGCAAGACATATTCATCTTCCTCTTCAATCGGGAAATACCGAGATTTTGAGGAGAATGAACAGAAAATATACAAAGGATGATTTCCTTAATCTTGTAAATAAGATAAGGACAAAGCTTCCTGATGTAGCAATCACAACAGATATCATCGTAGGATTCCCGGGCGAAACCAAAGAGGATGTCGACGATACGATCGATGTTGTGAAGAAATCAGCTTTTGACAACGCATTTACCTTCATTTATTCGAAGAGATCAGGTACACCTGCTGCAACTTTTGAGGATCAGGTGCCTGAAAATGTTGTTAAGGAGAATTTCGACAGACTTCTTAAAGTTGTTCAGGAAACGGCAAAAGAACAGTCTCTTAAATACGAGGGACAGGTTCAGGAAGTGCTTGTTGAGAGTGTGAATGATCACGATGATTCTCTTATGACGGGAAGAATGTCGAACAATACACTTGTACATTTCCCCGGGGGCGTAGATCTTATTGGTGAGATGGTCAAAGTGAAGATTACTGAATGTCACGGCTTTTATTTCTTTGGCGAAAAAGTGGAATAAAGCTCTTTAACTTAGGAGGAAGTATACGTGGAGAACACCACGACGTATGAAAATGTAGATATATCAAAAGTATCACCGATGATGCAGCACTATCTTCAGACAAAGAATGAGTACAAAGACTGCGTCTTGTTTTACAGACTTGGGGACTTTTACGAACTGTTTTTTGATGATGCGAAGACTGTTTCAAAAGAACTTGAACTTACACTTACGGGAAAAGCGTGCGGACTTGAAGAGCGCGCGCCCATGTGCGGGGTTCCGTTCCATGCGGTAGATACATATCTTACAAGACTTGTTTCAAAGGGATACAAGGTTGCGATATGCGAGCAGACCGAGGATCCGAAACAGGCAAAGGGAATCGTAAAAAGGGACGTGACAAGGATCGTTACTCCCGGAACAAATCTTAATATGCAGGCTCTTGAGGAAACCAAGAATAACTACCTCATGTGCATATTCTACGATTCAGAATGTATCGGAATCTCTGTTGCAGACGTAACTACCGGTGATTACTATCTTACGGAAGTATCAACTATCAAGGAAGCGTGCGATGAGATTGGAAAGTATATGCCATCTGAGCTTATCTGCAATGAGGCGTTTACTTTTTCGGGCGTTTCGACAGATGACATAAAAAACAGACTTGGCGTTTACATCAATCCTCTCGATGCGAGATATTACGACGAGGAAAGCTGTAAAAAGACGCTTATCACGCACTTTAAAGTGAAGTCGCTTATTGGTCTCGGACTTGATGATTTTGGAAACGGAATCGTCGCTGCAGGAGCTCTTTTGCAATATCTTATAGACATGCAGAAGACGGAGATAGCGAATATCACTCATATTTATCCGTATCTTACAAGCAAGTTTATGCTTCTTGATTCTTCGACGAGGCGTAATCTTGAACTTGTTGAGACGATGAGGGATAAGCAGAAAAGAGGAACACTTCTCTGGGTTCTTGATAAGACCAAGACTGCGATGGGGGCGAGAACACTTCGAAGCTTTATCGAACAGCCTCTTATCGAGAAAGAGGATATTCTTTTAAGACAGGGCGCGGTTGAAAAGCTTGTAAAGAACGTGGTTACAAGGGAAGAAGTCAGGGAGTACTTAAATCCTGTCTACGACCTTGAGAGACTTATGTCGAAGATCGTATTTAAGACCGCGAACCCAAGAGACCTTCTTGCGTTCAGAAATTCGATCAAGATGATACCGGCAATCAAGACGGCTCTTATGGATGTCAAAGACGATACAGAACTTGCGTCTCTTGAAGAAAGACTCGATCCGCTCAGAGACATCTATGACCTTATCGACATGGCTATCGTTGAGGAACCTCCGCTTACGATAAAAGAGAGCGGAATCATAAAGGACGGCTTTGACAAAGATATCGATACTTTCAGAGAAGCCGGAACGAACGGAAAAAGCTGGCTTGCACAGCTTGAGGATGAAGAAAAGGAAAAAACGGGGATCAAAAATCTTAAGATCAAATACAGCAATGTGTTTGGTTATTCCTTTGAAGTTACCAATTCTTTCAAAGACAAAGTCCCCGATTACTTTATAAGAAAACAGACTCTTACAAACTGCGAGAGATATACAACTCCGAAGCTTAAAGAGTTGGAAGATACAATTTTAAATGCGCAGGATAAGCTCAATAATCTTGAGTATGAGATGTTCTGCAAGATAAGAGATTCTATCGCACTTGAGATAGACAGGATACAGGAGACGGCAAAGGCACTTGCATTACTTGATGTATATGCTTCGCTTGCATATGTCGCTGAGAAGAATCATTATGTTAAGCCTTCAATAAATGAAAAGGGCGTGTTTAACATTAAGAACGGCAGACATCCTGTTGTCGAGCTTATGCTTGATTCGTCCGATATGTTTATTTCAAACGACACATATCTCGACAACAAAAAGCATTGTATCTCAATTATCACAGGTCCCAATATGGCGGGTAAATCGACATATATGAGACAGACGGCGCTTATATCACTTATGATGCAGATAGGAAGTTTTGTTCCTGCTGAGAAGGCTGATATTTGCGTTGTTGACAGGATATTTACAAGAGTCGGTGCTTCCGATGACCTTGGCAGCGGTCAGTCTACATTCATGGTTGAGATGAATGAGGTTGCAAACATATTGAGGAACGCGACTTCGAATTCTCTTTTGATACTGGATGAGATAGGAAGAGGTACATCGACATATGACGGTCTTGCCATTGCATGGGCTGTTACGGAGCATATCAGTAACAGAAAGATACTCGGTGCAAAGACTTTGTTTGCTACACATTATCATGAGCTTACAGAGCTTGAAGGCAAGATGGACAATGTAAATAACTACTGTATTGCCGTTAAGGAAAACGGCGATGATATTGTTTTTCTAAGGAAGATCGTTAAGGGCGGTGCCGACAAGAGCTACGGTATTCAGGTGGCTAAGCTGGCAGGCGTTCCCGATATGGTCATCGACAGGGCTAAGGAGATTGTGGCTGAACTTACGGACAACGATATTACCGAAAAAGTCCAGAGTATCGCCAAGGACAACAGAAGTGATAAGAAAGTCAAAGTTAAGCATTATGACGACGTTGATATGGATCAGATGTCACTATTTGATACAGTAACCGATGAAGATGTGCTTAAGAGATTGCAGGAAATTGACATTACAACTCTTACGCCTATGGACGCTCTGAATACCTTGTACAAGCTTCAGAGTGATTTGAAAAACAGGTGGAAAAACTAAATGGCATTCATTAACGAACTCGACAAAAATACCATAGACCAGATCGCTGCAGGAGAAGTTGTAGAGAGACCTGCGAGTGTTGTAAAGGAATTGGTTGAAAACGCGATCGATTCAGGCGCTACCGCAATAACCGTTGAGATAAAGGGCGGCGGTATCGACATGATCCGCGTGACCGATAACGGATCCGGAATTGAAAAAAGCGAGATAAGAAAAGCGTTTAAAAGACATGCCACAAGTAAGCTTAAATCTATCGAGGATCTTTTTACGATCCACTCGCTTGGATTCAGAGGAGAGGCTCTTTCGAGTATTTCTTCCGTTGCACAGGTCGATCTGATCACTAAAACAAGAGATGATCTTGTGGGCATCAGATACAGCATAAGCGGCGGTGAGGAAGTTTGCTTTGAAGAGATCGGAGCTCCCGACGGAACATCGCTTATCGTAAGGAATCTGTTTTTTAACACTCCTGCGAGAAAGAAGTTCCTCAAAACTCCTCAGACAGAGGCAAGTTACATCGGCGATGTCATGGAGCATCTTGCTCTTGATAATCCGACCATCTCATTCCATTACATAAACAACAGAGATGATAAGTTCAACACTTCCGGAAACGGCGACCTCAAAGAGATCATCTACAGGATTTACGGTCGTGACGTTTCGCTCAACCTTGTTCCGATAAATGTCACCGACAGAGGCGTGACAATTGAAGGATATCTTGGTGAGCCATCGATAAACAGATCCAACAGGAATTTCGAGATCTTTTTTGTAAACGGAAGATACGTTAAAGATAAGATCATTTCAAAGGCTCTGGAAGAGGGATACAAGCAGTATCTTATGATGCACAAGTTCCCGTTTGCGGTTCTTCACATCAGAATGGATCCCGCAATGGTCGATGTAAATGTGCATCCCGCCAAGCTTGAAGTCAGATTCGATAATCAGACTGCGCTCTATGAGTTCATCAGATCAAGCGTTGAGAATACCCTTAGAAATCGTGAAATGATTCCCGATGCGGTTCTTGATGATAACAAGAAGAAAAAGCCGGAGACTAAAGTTGTCGAGGCTGCAAATATAATAAGAGCTGACAATGAGGTTGCTCCTGAGCCCAAGAAAGTCGATGTATTTTTCGATGATGAAACGGAAGATAAGGCTAATAAAGCTGATTCTGCCGTAAAAGAGAAAGAACCTCCGAAGAAAAAAACTGCTCCCGAACCTTTTGAGAAGCAGAGATTTGAGGAGAACATCGTAAAAGAAGATACGCCGGTTTACTCCAAAGATTCAAACGGAGAGACGGTTAAAATAAGCGATAACAATAAATCTGCCGTATGGACAAGGATTTTTGGCGATCTTGAGGGAAAACAGGCTGAAAAAGCTGAGCATCCTTCGCCGATAATCAAGCCATCCGAAGCTATTATCGTTGAAAAGCCCGTACAGCTTGATCTTTTTGAAGAGAAAGTTCTTACGAAAGATAATGTAAAAGAGTACGAGATACTCGGGCAGATTTTTGGAACATACTGGCTGATCGCATACAAGGATAAAATGCTTCTTGTTGACCAGCACGCTGCGCACGAGAAAGTAAACTACGAGCGAATGATAAAGAGATATAAGTCGGGTGAACTTCTTTCACAGATGGTAAATCCGCCTGTTATCGTGACTTTGGCATCTGCTGAGGAAGAACTTTTCCTGCGCTACAGACAGTATTTTGAGAAGATAGGTTTTAACATTGAGAACTTCGGCGGACACGAATATGCTATGAGAGCTATTCCCGTAGATCTTTTTGGATGTTCTGATGAAAAAGATATGTTCATCAAGATCCTGGATGAATTGTCGCACGAGACCAACCTTGACAGGACTCCTGATGTGATAAATTATAAGATCGCGAGCATGGCATGTAAGGCTTCGGTCAAGGGCAATACCAAGATGACCAAGGAAGAGATGGAAGCTCTTTTGGATGAGCTTCTTACTCTCGATAATCCTTACAATTGCCCGCACGGAAGACCTACGATCATATCGATGACAAAGTACGAGATTGATAAAAAGTTTAAACGAGTTGTGGAATGAATAAACAAAAGCTGATTGTATTAACGGGACCCACTGCGGTGGGAAAATCCAAATTATCAATAGAGCTTGCCGGAAAGATAGGCGGAGAGATCATCTCCGCTGATTCTATGCAGGTCTATAAATATATGAATATCGGCACGGACAAGATTTCAAAAGAGAAAATGGGCGGTATTCCTCATCATCTCATTGATTTTCTTGATCCGAAAGAAGACTTCAATGTTTTTATGTTCCAAAAGCTTGTGAAAGAGGCGATTGCTGACATTTCATCAAGAGGAAAGATACCGATACTTGTAGGTGGAACAGGCTTTTATATTCAGGCTGTTCTTTACGATATTGATTTCACCGAGACCGATGAAGACAATACCATAAGGAGCGAACTTGAAGAGAGAGTCCGCAAAGAAGGAACATCGGGCATCTATGAGGAGCTAAAAAGTGTCGATCCCGAGTCAGCTCTTTTGATCCATGAAAATAATTCAAAGAGGGTTATACGCGCCCTTGAATATTACAAGAAGACCGGAAAGAAAATATCCGAGCACAACAAGGAACAGAGCGAGAAGACTTCGCCGTATGACTTTTACTACTTTGTGCTTACGGATGACAGAGAAGTTCTTTATTCAAGGATAGATAAAAGAGTTGATGCCATGATAGAGGAAGGTCTTGTGGATGAGGTAAAAGAGCTTATGCAGATGGATATTCCAAAGACTGCAACTTCGATGCAGAGTCTTGGTTATCGTGAGATATTTGGCTATCTCGACGGAGAATATGATCTGGACAGAGCAATTTATCTAATAAAGAGAAACACAAGGCATTTTGCAAAAAGGCAGCTCACATGGTTCAGACGCGAAAAGGACGTGCGCTGGATTGATAAATCGGCGTTTGGAAGAGATGATGATCTCGTTTTAAATGAAATATTAAGGATATACGAAAATGAATGAATTAAATCTAACAACTGACAATATATATAAGGAATTTGGTATCTCTGAGAAGGTGCATAAATTCGGTGAGATAATCATCGAGGAGCTCGCTGAGAGATTTAAGAAGATCGATGAGACAGCCGAGTACAACCAGCTCAAGGTTTTAAAAGCAATGCAGGACAACAAAGTAAGCGAAGCTTGCCTTATGGGAACAACGGGCTACGGATACAACGATATCGGAAGAGAAAAGCTTGAAGCTGTCTATGCTTCAGTTTTTCATACGGAGGATGCGCTTGTTCGTCCGCAGATAACATGCGGAACACATGCGCTTGCACTTGCTCTTATGAGTAATTTAAGACCGGGTGACATGCTTTTTTCTCCTGTCGGAAAGCCATATGACACTTTGGAAGAAGTTATCGGAATAAGAGAGTCCAAGGGTTCTCTTGCAGAGTACGGGATCACATATTCACAGGTCGATCTTCTTGAAGACGGAAGTTTTGACTATGAAAATATCAAGAAAGTTCTTGAAGAAAACGAGAACATTAAGCTCGTTACAATACAGAGATCAAAGGGATACCAGACAAGACCGACTCTTTCCGTTACAAGGATAGGAGAGCTTATATCTTTTATCAAGACAATTAAGAGTGACGTTATCTGCATGGTAGACAATTGCTACGGAGAATTCGTTGAGAGAATTGAGCCTACGGATGTCGGCGCCGATATGGTTGTCGGATCTCTTATCAAAAACCCCGGAGGCGGACTTGCTCCGATCGGAGGATATATCGCAGGTAAAAAAGAGTGCGTTGAGAATGCGGCATTCAGACTTACTTCACCGGGACTTGGTAAAGAAGTTGGTGCATCGCTCGGAATACTTCCTTCATTCTATCAGGGACTTTTCCTTGCTCCTACAGTAACCGCAAGCGCGTTAAAGGGAGCAATCTTTGCGGCAAATATTTACGAGAAGTTCGGATTCTCTGTTTGTCCCGACGGAAAAGAAGAAAGACACGACATTATCCAGGCTGTCACATTCAGTAAGCCTGAAGGAGTTATAGAATTTTGTAAGGGTGTGCAGGCGGCAGCTCCTGTAGATTCATTCGTTACACCCGAGCCGTGGGATATGCCCGGTTATGATTCACAGGTAATTATGGCGGCAGGCGCCTTTGTTTCAGGCTCTTCAATAGAGCTTTCCGCAGACGGCCCCATCAAAGAACCTTACTCTGTTTTCTTCCAGGGAGGTCTTACATGGCCGCATGCTAAGCTTGGCATACTAAAGACTTTGCAAAATCTTGTAGATGCAGGCGTTATCTTGTGCTAAACTAATAGCTGTATGATTTTGATTCTTTCTGATCGCCCGGATAGCTTATATCAGGAGGAATCACATGAAGCAATCAGATATCTCTTTTAAAGAGCACAGAACATATGAGGATCAGCTTCCCTATGAGCGCTTTTTAAAGTCAGGTCCGGAAAGTCTGACCGATGCAGAGCTTCTTGCGATAATAATCAGAACAGGAAGTAGCAGTGCATCTCCGGTTGATATAGCAAAAAAAGTTATGGCAATGGGTAGAGGAAAAGAGAAGGGACTAAACAGTCTTTTCTGTGTTTCCGTCGAAGAACTAATGAAGGTTCATGGCATAGGAGAAGTTAAAGCAGTCAAACTCAAATGTATTGCTGAGCTTGCGAAGAGAATGTCTTGCCAGAAAGCGGATATTGGACTCATGTGCAATGATCCGTCTATGGTTGCAGATTATTTTATGGAAAAGCTAAGGCATGAAGATTCTGAGAGAGTCTTTTTGCTTTGTCTTAACAACAGATTAAAGCTTGTCCAGGAAGTTCTTTTGTCCATGGGGACTGTCAATTCAGCCTCATTATCACCGAGAGATGTATTTATTCATGCTCTTAGAACGGGAGCTTCAAATCTGATACTGGTACATAATCATCCCGGCGGAGATCCGTCTCCAAGCGGATCGAATGTAATGATAACCAATAAGATCAGAGAATCTGGGGCAATGCTAGATATCAATTTAAGAGATCATATAATTATAGGAGATCGCTCATATTACAGCTTCGAAGAAAAGGGGCTGCTATGGCAATAAGGAGGACGTTTTGAGTAACATATTTGGAATCGATCTTGGAACCAGCAACATTAAGATTTATAACAGAGACGAGGATGGGCTTTTTGTTGAGAAGAACATGATTGCCATCGAAAACAAGACCAGAGTTTTTGCGTATGGTAATTCTGCATACGACATGTATGAAAAAGCTCCCGACAAGATTCAGATCTCATATCCTTTGAGCAGCGGTGTTATCGCTGATATCGAACATATGGAGGCTCTCGTAAAGCTGTTTTTGACAGACCAGATGAAAGGTTCTGTTAAGCCTTGTGAAGTTTATATTGCTGTTCCCAAGGATGTTACGGAAGTAGAGAGACGTGCTTTCCACGATCTTATTAACGATGCGGGCATCAAGGCAAAGAAGATCATGATGGTTAAGAAGCCTCTTGCCGACGGACTCGGAATGAATGTTGACGTTATGAATTCACAGGGTGTACTTGTGGTTGACGTTGGATATGACACAACAGAGATCTCAATCCTTTCACTCAGAGGTATCGTTGTCAGCAAGCTAATCAAAGTCGGCGGAAAGAAATTTGACGAGGCTATCAGAACTGTTATCCGTAAGGAGTTCGGTCTTCTTATCGGCGAAAAAACATCAGAAACTGTAAAAATGTCACTTAAGGACCTTGAAAAAGAGGGTAAGGATGCCGTTGTTTACGGAAGAGATATTGTAACAGGTCTCCCCGTAGAGAGAATGATCCCGACAGATCTTCTCAATCAGGCACTTATCGAAAGCTTTGATGCGATCCTTGATAATATTAAAGCTACACTTGAGAGAACTCCTCCGGAGCTCGCTGCCGATATCTTTAAGCACG
This sequence comes from Butyrivibrio sp., assembly GCA_017620235.1. Lineage (GTDB taxonomy): Bacteria > Bacillota > Clostridia > Lachnospirales > Lachnospiraceae > Butyrivibrio. The sequence continues at coordinate 15,997 of JAFZQT010000103.1, forward strand.
GTCTCTATCTTACAGGCGGAGCATCTCAGATTTGCCATCTCGCTCAGAGACTTTCAAACGGTGTCGGTCTTAATGTAAATATCGCAGAGAACCCTGTGGGTTCTGTTGCGCTTGGTCTTTCCAAGATTATTAAAGACGACCAGTACAAGGTTCTTGCTTACGGAATTGAAGAGGATAAATAATGAGCCCTGTTATTAGGAGAAACGGAGAAGAGTTTACTATTCCAAGTAAATATCTTCTCTCTATTTTAACTGCATTATGTGTTGTTCTTATGCTGATCACATTTAATGCGGATAAGATCGATGCAGGTCCGCTTACAGGACCGATAAATACTTTTGCGAGTATTTTTATGACGCCTTTGCAAAGAGGTATCACAACAGTCGGAACTAAGATTAAAAACACCACCGACAGATTGGCTGAGATTTCAAGGCTTCTTGATGAAAATGAGAAGCTCAAGACAAAAGTAGATGAACTTACAATTGAAAATACCCGTTTGCAGAGGGAAAAATACGACTATATAGAATTAAAGAAGCTCTATGAGATTGATTCTTCTTATGAAAACTATAAAATGGTCGGTGCGACAGTCATAGCCAAATCCCAAGGCAAATGGTATGACTCCTTTACAATCGATAAAGGAGAAGATAACGGACTCAAAATTGATATGAATGTTCTTGCAGACGGAGGACTTGTTGGACGAATTATTGAAATAGGTCCTGACTTTGCAGTGGTTCAAACCATTATCTCGGATGATAATAATGTAACGGGAACGGTTATGAGTTTGCAAAAGAATCTGAACGTTTCCGGTAATCTTAAAGAATATGACAGCGGGAATATTTCTTTTTCAAGACTAAAAGCAGATAACGTAAAGATGGGTGATATTGTTGTTACATCAAAAATTAGCGAAAAATATGTTCCCGACATTTTGATCGGATCGATTTCAGGTATTGAAAATGAGCCTGATAATACCAAAAGGGGAACAATTACACCCGCGGTTGATTTTGAGCATTTGAACAGAGTGCTTGTAATTGTTGATCCTGAACCATATAAGAAAAAATAAAATTAGATGAGTATAAGACGTATAATAATAAATTTCATACTGGCAATTCTAACATTTGTATTGCATACATCAGTCTTTTGCAGAGTATTGGATTTTGGCGGTGTTACCCCGGATCTTATGCTTATTTTTGTTACCTCGGTTGCCTTTTTAAGAGGCGAAAAACCTGGGCTTTTGAGCGGCTTTTTTGGTGGCTTTTTGATCGATATTTTTTCCGGTAAGCTTGGTTTTTATGCACTTATCTACATGTACATTGGTTTTCTTGTAGGCAAACTCAATGAGGTCTTTTATTCTCAGAACATCGCAATTCCTATTACGATCATATCTGTTTCGGATTTTGTTTACAATTTTGTACTATATGTTTTGCTGTTCTTGTTCAGAAGGCGATTTGATATCGGGTATTATATGATGAACACTATAATACCCAGCGTTGTATACACGGCACTTGTTGCGATTTTCTATTATCCGTTCATTTTAAAGATACATGAGCGGATTTTTGAGAAGGAACAAAGGAGCGAGAAAAAATTTGTTTGAAGAAATTAAAGGGAAGTTTATAAAATTCATAAGTTCAAGAGCTGTAATGCTTTCCGGTGTTCTTATAATTTTTGCCTGTGTTTTGGTATGTCGTCTGTTTTATCTACAGATAGTGATGGGAGACTACTACAGAGAATCTGTTACAAATGAAACACAAAAACCAAAGTATGAGCCTGCTCCCAGAGGAAGTATCTACGACAGGAATAATAACCTTCTTGCTCATGATGAACGAGTAGATTCCATAACAATAGAAGATGTTTATCCGGATAAAAAAAAGTCTGATAAAAATCTCTTAATCAATGAAACACTTCAGAAAGCTATTGAGATTATTGAGGCTCATAATGATTCTATCGATATTGATTTTGAGATTACCAGAGATGCTTCCGGTAAGTATATTGATAAGTCGGATACAGAATTAGATAAACAAAAATTTAGAAGAGATGTTTACGGTAGAACTTCAATAAAAGAGCTTAAACCTGAAGAAAAAGATGCTACTCCGGAACAGATTATTGACTTTTTGTGCTATTCATACAGTATCGGAGAATACAGAGATAAAAAAGATAAAAACTCATTCGAATCAATGCGTGGCTATTCGGATGACATGGGATTTAAGATACTGGTCATCAGATATAATATGGCTAAAAAGGGGTTCCAGAACTATCTTCCGACTACAATTGCTTCAAACGTTGAGCCTGAAACAGCTGCCGCTATTTTGGAAAATTCAGATGAACTTAAGGGGGTTTCTGTTGCCAGCAACTATATAAGAATGTATGACGATGATTTTGTCTGTTTTTCTCCAATTCTTGGTTATACAGGAAAAATATCAACTGCAGAACTGGATAAACTTAACGGAAAAACTGAAGATGATTCCGATAAAAGTAAGTTTAGTCTGCTTTCAGGCACAGATTCCGATGATACCGAAAATAACAGATATGATATGAATGATATTGTCGGAAAAGCCGGAATCGAAAAGTCAATGGAAAGCGAACTTCAAGGAATAAAAGGAAAAGAGATGATACATGTTGACAACACCGGTCATGTCCTTGGAGTATCTGACGTTGTAGAACCTATTAAAGGTCATGATGTCTATCTTACGATTGACAAAGAACTTACAAAAAGTTGCTATAAGATCCTTGAAAAAAACCTTACAACCATTCTTCTTGATAAGCTTAGAAATGAACGATATGATCCCGTTTTTGATGAAAAGCCCAGTGCAAATCAGATGTGGATTCCTATTTATGATGCATATATCAATCTTTTTGAAAATGGCATCATAGATATAAATAATTTTTCAAAAGAAACGGCACAACCAAATGAACAGGCTGTATATGCGGCTTTTCTTCAAAAAAAGAAGGACACTGTTGCAACAATAAAGGATGAACTTCTCAATAAAAAAACTCCAAAGAAACAGCTTTCAAAAGAGTATCAGGAGTATATGGACTATATTGTGTCAGCTCTTTCTGATGAAACTTATCCTATTATTACAGCTGACAAGGAAGATGAGACATACAAGAAAATAAAGGAAAAAGCATGGAAGCAAGGCGATATTTCGCTTGCAGACTTTATCGATAAAGCGATAATCAATCAGTGGATTGATGCATCCAAGCTGGATCTTGAGGATTTATATGCAGATTCAGATGAAACCTATAATGAGATAGTCAACTTCATAGTTGACGGAAAAAAAGGTAAGGGATCAACAAGACAGTACGGTCTTAATAACGATCGTGTTTTTGATGCATCTCTTTATAAGTATATGCTTTATTCCGATGAGATAACTCCAAAGCAGGTGTGCAATGTACTTTTGGAGCAGGGAGTAATAAAAGAAGACAATATTGAACCCGAAGAGCTCGCAAGATGGAAGAGCGGTGCGGAAACGCCGTATGAATTTATAAGAAATCGTCTGGAAAAGCTTGATATAACTCCGGCTCAGCTTGGATTATATCCATGCACAGGATCGATGGTCATTACAGATGTAAAAACAGGTGATATTCTTGCGCTTGTTTCATATCCGGGATATGACAATAATCGTATCAGTAATGGTGCCGATGCGGATTATCTGACAAAGCTTTTGACTGATAAATCAAATGCTAAACCAATGTTTAATCATGCCACTATGGAAAAGACCGCTCCCGGATCTACATTTAAGATGGTAACTGCGACAGCGGGACTTATGGAAAACGTAATAACCACAACACAGACCATAAGTTGCGGAGGTTCATTCTCAAAAATGGATCCTGCACATCCGGCGAAGTGTTGGAAAAGTGGTGGACATGGTTCGCTAAATGTCGTTGGTGGTATCAGAAACTCCTGTAACGTATTTTTCTATGAAGTTGGCTTTAGATTAGGAACAACCGGAAATAAATACGATCCCATCGTGGGATGTGAAAAGCTTAAAAAGTATGCAGGAGAATACGGGCTTACGGAAAAATCCGGAATTGAGATTGAAGAACTAATGCCCGAAGTTGCAAAAGAAGATGCTGTTCGTGGAGCTATCGGTCAGGATAAGAATAACTATACGACAGTCGGTCTTGCAAGATATATCACAACTGTTGCAAACGGCGGAACATGCTATGATCTTACTTTGGTAGATAAGATAGCATTGGATCAGTATGGCAATGTAAAGGATAACAGTGCAAAGATCAGAAATAAGATACAGATGCCCAAGGCTTATTTTGATTTTATCCATCTTGGAATGAGACAGGTGGTAATGGATAAGCCATATTACAGTGAATTATCAAACAAGGGCTGTCCTGTTGCCGGAAAGACGGGAACAGCGGAAGAGGGATGGAAGCCTAACCATTCACTCTTTGTTTGTTATGCTCCGTACAGTGATACGGGAGCACTTCCGGAAATTGCAGTAGCTACGAGAGTTGCTAACGGATACACCTCAAGTTATGCTGCTCAGATTACAGAGAAAGTCTTGGAATACTATTTTAAATACAAAACTCTTGATGAGATTTTGGACGGCGGCGAACATCTTGTTTCAGGCGGACGCGAAGACTAATATTTGGAGAAAACATGCGAGAATATTTAAAGAAATACAAGATAAGTGAATATGATTTTTCTCTTGTGGCAATGATAATAGGTACAAATATTTTTGGTATAATGGCAGTTACTTCCGCGTTTGAGATATTAAGAACACAAATGATCGGAGGTATGATCATAGGTGTAGTTATAATGATTTTTTTGTCTGTTGTAGACTATACTTTTATACTTAAATTCTATTGGTGCTTTTATATTGCAAATCTTGTTCTTTTGACACTGGTTTCTGTGATGGGAAAAACGCTTAATGGTGCAAGACGATGGTTAGAGATTTCTAAGTTCACGTTCCAGCCTTCGGAGGGCGCTAAAATATTATTGATTTTATTTTTTGCTCAGTTTATTATGAAATATAAAGATAAAGTTAAAGATATACGCTTTGTTTTTGCTTGTTTGGCTTTGGTGGGCATACCAATTTTATTTATATTTAAACAGCCTGATTTATCAACATGTATTATGATATTTGTAACTTTTGCTTGCATGTTGTTTGTAGCCGGATTGGACTGGAAGCTTGTTACAATTGCTTTATCAGTATCGGTTCCGACGGTGATATTTGTTCTTATGGATGCGCTAAACGATTGGGGAATTATATTTGGTAAAATTTTGGAAGACTATCAGAAAAACAGAATATTGGCATGGTTACATCCTGAAGATTTCACATCTGATGACGCATATCAGACATTACATTCACTGATGGCTATCGGATCGGGTGGAATCGGCGGAAAAGGATACAATACAGAGGATCTTTCCTCTGTTCTAAATGCCGGATTTATTTCTGAGCCACAGTCGGATTTTGTATTTGCGGTAATCGGTGAAGAATTTGGTTTTATCGGAGGATGCTTCGTTATTGGAATACTTTTGGTGATCACGATCAAATGTTTTATGATCTCACTCAGGGCAAAAGACAAGGCAGGACAGCTTCTTGCAGTAGGAATCGGCTCATGGATCGGTTTTCAGGGATTCGTTAACCTTGCCGTTGTTACAGGTTTATTCCCTAATACGGGACTTCCGCTTCCGTTTATAAGTGCGGGAACATCATCGCTTTTAAGTATGTATACAGGGGTAGGTATCATACTAAATGTCAGATTGCAAAGCAACAAGTATATCTAGGGAGGGTTATAGATAGAAATGAATATTGCGCTTATTGCACATGATGCAAAAAAGAAGCTTATGCAGAATTTCTGCATTGCATATAGGGGTATATTGAGCAAAAATGATCTTTTCGCCACAGGTACAACGGGCAGACTTATAGAAGAAGTTACAAACCTTACCATTCATAAGTATCTTGCGGGACACTTAGGTGGTGCACAGCAACTTGGAGCAGCTATCGAACATAACGAGATCGATCTTGTTATTTTTTTGAGAGATCCACTTACTGTTAAATCTCATGAGCCTGACATCAGTAATGTCATGACGCTTTGTGATATGCATAACATCCCGGTTGCAACTAATCTTGCTTCAGCCGAACTGCTTATTAAATCTTTGGATAGAGGAGATCTTGAGTGGCGTGAAATGTATAAGTAAGCCTTGTTCAATTTTTGTAATTGTGTTGATGCTTTCATCCGTTAGTATTTGCGGATGTTCTTCGATTCCTTACGAAGCAAAGTATTCCATCGATAAATCAGCAACAAGTAACAGATGCGAACCTTTTGCGGCAGATAAATGTGTTGTTGGTGCAGAAGGTGCCGTTACTACAGACTCGGGCATGCAGGTTAATGATAAAGCAAGCGCCGGTCTTTTTGACATTAACAAAAAAAGAACCATTTATGCAAAAAACGTACATGAAAAGCTTTATCCGGCTAGTCTGACGAAGGTCATGACTGCTTATGTTGCGCTTAAATATTTCGGAGATCAGCTTGATAAGGTATTGGTAGCTGACTCATCAGTTTATGCCAATGAGAGCGGGGCCCAGGCTCTTGGTCTTAAAGAAGGCGATTCGATGACTCTGAATGAGGCGCTTCATGCTTTGCTTATCTATTCTGCAAACGATGTTGCCAATCTTATTGCAACAGGTCTCGCCGGATCAATCGATAGCTTTGCAGATATGATGAATACTGAAGCCAGAAAACTTGGAGCAACACAGTCGAATTTCAAGAATCCGAACGGACTTAATGTTGCGGATCACCTTGTCACTGCATACGATATGTATCTGATATTCAGTGCCGCTATAAAGTATGATGTTTTTTCCGAGATCATCAGTATGAATTCATATGATGTAAAATGGACTGATGCAAGCGGTGAAGGGCAATCCAGATCTATAGACAATACAAACGGCTATCTTGCCGGTAATGCAACGGCACCAAGTGGTGTGACGGTAATCGGTGGTAAAACCGGTACTACAAATGCAGCCGGTCACTGTCTTATATTACTTGCAAAAGACGGCAACGGTAATCCTTACATCGCCGTAATTCTGCGCGATACAGACGGTGACTCATTGTACTCTGACATGACTAATATGCTTAATGAAATCGTGAATTGATGTTGTCTTTTAGACCCTAATATCCTATAATTAATATATCGATAAAATACTTACTTGCGGGAGGGTATGCCGATGGTTCAGTTAATTGTTGGGAAAAAAGGAAAAGGTAAGACCAAATGCTTATTGGACAAGGTGAACACCGAGGTAAAGAATGTTCTCGGTTCTATAGCCTTTCTCGATAAGAGTACCAAGCACATGTATGAGCTTAACAATAAGATTCGTCTGATTGTTGTATCGGAGTTTATGATAACTAATTCCGATGAATTCATTGGTTTCGTCAGTGGTATAATTTCTCAGGACCACGATCTCCAGCAAATGTATTTTGACAGTTTTTTGAAAATCGCATGTCTTGAAGGAAAAGACATTTCTGAGACTATCGACAAGCTTGAAAAGCTCGGCGATAAGTTTAATATTGATTTTGTACTTAGTCTTTCCATGGATGAGTCAGAACTTCCGGAAAGCGTAAAATCAAAGGTTGTTATTTCACTTTAAATCTAAAGTAAGATATTTGAGCCGCGGATTACCGCGGCTCAATGTATGAAGAAGGTTACTAATATGGCCGGCAATAGCCGAAAGATTACAAAATATCCCAAAAACATCAATAATCTAAATATCGGAGTGGTTTTCTTTGTAGCAGTGGCAATTTATATAATCATAAGTGTTGCCATTTATCTTGGAAAAGACCGCATAATACCTTATCAGGTTTTGGAAGGATCTCTTTCAACAAACAATACTTATGAGGCCATCGCTTTAAGAAGCGAGAAAGTTATTCCGGCAGACCACGCGGGATACGTGTACTATTTCGCGGCGGAAGATACCAGAGCTGCAGTTGGCGATCTGGTTTATTTTGTTGATGAATCGGGACAGTTTATTGAATATCTGAAATCACAAGGTTCGGAAGAAGTGGCACTAAATGACGAGAGTATGATGGAACTTCGCTCGCAGATAGTGAATTTCACTTCATCTTTTGATGAGACAAACTTTCATACTGTCTATGATTTCAAAAACGGTATCGACGGAACCGTTCAGAAGCTTTCAAACATTAGTCTTCTTAATGACATGCAGTCTATCAATCTGAATAATTCCATCGCCAAAGTGACTTCTCCTGTGTCGGGAATCGTAATTTATTCGACCGACGGATATGAAAATCTCACAACCGATACGATAACGCTTGATAAATTCGATAAGTCGAAGTATGAGAAGCATCAGCTTGTAAATAATTCACTTGTTAAAAAGGGCGATCCCGTCTATAAGATCTGTGACAGTGAAGACTGGTCCATAGTCATCCATGTTGATGATGAGAAGCAGGCTAAAGAGCTTGAAAGTCACCAATATGTCGATGTTAAGTTCATCAAGAATCAGGATGTTTCTTCTGCGAAAGTATCTTCATTTACGAATGGAGAGGGCGAAAAGTTTTTTGTTCTTTCTTTTACCAATTCAATGATAACTTTCTGCAGAGACAGATTCCTTCAGGTTGAGATCCTAACTGAGAGCAATACGGGACTTAAGATTCCAAATTCTGCAATTGTTGAGAAGACTTTTTATACCATTCCACAGGATTTTGTTTCAAGAAACAATGACAAGACTACCAGTGTTCTCAGAGATAAATATGATGAACAGGGCAATAAGATTGTTGAAAGGGTCGATCTGTCAATTTATAATGAGAATGAATCTGATTGTTATATCGATACCGATGTGCTAAGACCGGGAGATGTGCTTAAAAAGCCTGAGTCCAATTCGACGTTTACCGTCGGTAAGACGGATACGCTGGTAGGTGTATATAATTACAATAAGGGCTATGCAGATTTCATGCAGATCGAGGTTCTGTATAACAATGAAGAATATTCTATAGTTAAGTCAAAGACGCAGTACGGTCTTCGAGTTTATGATTATATTATTCTTGACGCAGAATCGTATGATAAAAATTTGAAATCGCAGAAAGAAAAAGAAGCAGAAGATTCAGAAGAAACAACGGGCGAAGCACCTGCTGTAAACAGTGCGGAAGAAGCAGAAGAACCCGCCAATTCAACAGATTCTGCAAGTACCGAGAGCACAGAGGAATCTGCAGATTCGGCAAATTCACAGGATTCAGCAAGTTAGTGATTTGACATACAGTACATAACTACGATAATATTAAAGTAGATTTTTGTTGGGATTATTATTATGAGGAGCATATAGATAATGAGCGTAATGGATAAGTTTTTAAAAGCAATACAGCTTACGGGAGATGACGAAAGCGGATATTACGATTCTGATGATGTCTACTATGATAGCAGTTCCAAAAACGATATATTTAGCAATACAACTCCTATAGGGAAAGATGTTCCAAGTATCGATCTTTCCGAAGAAAAGAAAAAGACTACACCAAAAGTTGTTCCTACAAGATCAAGGAAAGCTTTATCGGCTGCCGGCATGGAAGTATGTGTGATAAAACCTACATCTGTAGAAGATGCAAGAGAAATTACAGAGACTCTTTTGGCAAACAGGACTGTAGTACTTAATCTGGAAGGTCTTGATGTTGACATAGCACAGAGAATCATCGATTTCACTTCAGGTTCTACATTTGCTATATCAGGTAATCTTCAGAAAATTTCCAGATATATATTTATTATTACACCTGCATCTGTTGACATTTCAGGTGATTTCCAGAGTATTTTGAGCGGAACATTCGGTGGTGGGATTACAGAAGGACCACAGCAGATAGATTAAATAATCCAGACTGTTGACCCTATTATTGCGTCAACAGTCTTTTTTTGAGGAGAATATTATGGAAAAGTCGTTAAATATATGCTATCAGGGCGAGCCTTGCTATGACATTGTTTACAGCAAAGACTTCAGTGATCTTGGCGAAGAGATCAAGAAACTCGGTTTTGAAAACAGAAAAATTTGTCTTATCACAGATTCTAATGTAGATAAGCTTTACTCTGATGAAGTATGTGATATACTAAATAAAGTTGCAAAAACTGTTATAAAGTGTGTAATTCCCGCGGGAGAGGAAAACAAGAACCTCGACGAGATAAATAAGATATACGAACAGCTCATTTTAAACCACTATGACAGACATGATCTTATTGTCGCTCTTGGCGGCGGAGTTGTCGGAGATATGTCAGGTTTTACCGCTGCGACATATTTAAGAGGAATCTCTTTTGTCCAGATTCCAACAACGCTTCTTGCTCAGTCTGACAGCAGTATCGGTGGTAAGACAGGCGTTGATTTCAAGGGATACAAAAACATGGTCGGAGCTTTTTATATGCCGAGACTTGTTTATATGAATATTTCTACTCTTAAAACACTTGACGGAAGACAGTTTGCATCAGGTTTTGCTGAAGTTATGAAGCACGGAATCATCAAGGACAGCGAGTTCTACACCTGGCTTATCGACAATATGTATGAGATCGATGACAGGGATGTTGACACTCTTTTGGAGATGGTCTACAGGAGCTGCCTTGTAAAGAAAGCTGTAGTTGAAAAAGATCCCACAGAAAAGGGAGATAGAGCGCTTCTTAATTTCGGACATACGCTCGGTCATGCAATAGAGAAGTATAAGAACTTTGAGCTTGCGCACGGAGAGTGCGTTGCGCTTGGTATTGTTGCAGCTGCATTTATCTCATGGAAGAAAAGCATGCTTTCAATGGAAGAGTTTTACGAGATAAGAGATATGCTCGTTCCGTTTAAGCTTCCCATTTCTCTTGACAGCATCGACGCAGACGAGGTTATTAAGCTCACTAAGTCTGACAAGAAAGCAGATGCCGACAAGATAAAATTTATTCTTCTCAAGAAGATCGGCAGAGCCGTCATCGATACAACAGTCACTGAGGACGAGATGAGGGCTGCGCTTGAGGAAATTGATTGGTCTAAGAAGATCAATGAATAATATATATAGGTTTTATAGAGGATTATTATGAACACAAATTTATCTAAAAAGAAAAAGCTTTTTTTACTTTCCGATCTTGTACTGATACTTTTACTGGTATTTCTTGATCAGTTCACAAAGCATCTTGCATTGGTACATCTTCAGGATAAGCCCGCCATCAAGATCATCAATGGCGTTCTTGAGCTCAATTTTTTGAAAAACAGCGGAGCAGCATTTGGAATGTTGCAGAATCAGAAGGTATTTTTCATACTTATTGCTGCAATAATGCTTGTTGTCATTGCATATGTTCTTTTCAGAATGCCTGACGACAAGAAATACAACATCATGCATATTCTGCTTGTTTTGGTCGCAAGCGGCGCGGCAGGAAATATGATCGACAGAATACATAACGACTACGTTATTGACTTCATTTATTTCGTTATCATCAATTTCCCTATATTTAATGTGGCAGATATTTATGTTACGGTAGCAACATTTATCTTCGCGTTCCTTCTTCTTTTTTATTACAAGGATAATGATTTCGAGTTTTTGAGTTTTAAGCAGCAAAAGAAGTTCAAGGAATTTAAATAATGGATGAGAATAATCTGTTTGAATGTGTAGTTACAGATGAATACGAAGGATATAGAATCGATAAGCTTATAAGTGAACTTATCGATTCTTTTTCACGTTCATATATAAAAAAACTGATAGATGACAAGAAGGTTTTTTGCAACGAAAAGAATGTAAAGGCAAGCTATGTCGTGTCAGAAAATGATGTGATCAAGATGGAGATTCCGCCTCTTCAGGTGCCGGAAATTGTTCCGCAGGATATTCCGCTTGATATTATCTACGAAGACGACGATGTGCTTGTCGTTAATAAGCCAAAAGATATGGTGGTTCATCCGGCTCCCGGACATTACACGGATACGCTTGTAAATGCCGTAATGTTTCATTGCAAGAATCTGTCGGGTATTAACGGCGTTCTAAGACCCGGTATCGTGCATAGAATTGATAAGGACACGACGGGTTCTGTTATCATATGCAAGAACGACGCTTCCCACAGAGAGATTGCGGCTCAGTTAAAAGAACATTCAATTGACCGCATCTATCACGCCATCTGCTATGGGATAATCAAAGAAGATGAGGGTGATGTTGACGCACCGATCGGAAGGAGCCCTTCTGACAGGAAGAAGATGGCTGTTGTTTCCAAGGGAGGAAAAGAAGCATTTACTCATTATCGCGTTTTAAAGCGATTTGAGCAGGATAATATGACTTACATCGAGTGTAAGCTCAAAACCGGAAGAACGCACCAGATAAGGGTACATATGGCGCATATCGGGCATCCTCTTTTGGGAGACGAAGTTTATGCGTCCGGAAGAAAGAGTAAGTTTAAGACAAACGGTCAGTGTCTGCACGCTAAAACTCTGTCTTTTGTTCATCCAAAGTCGTCTGAATATATTGAGACAGACGCTCCTTTGCCTGCATATTTTCAGCATTTGCTTGATATTCTCAAATAATGTAAGATATAAGTAGGTAAAGCTATATAAAAAGGGGTGATCTGTATGAATACAATAATCACTATCGGTAGACAGTTTGGATCGGGCGGAAGAGAAATCGGAGAGATGGTTGCCGATCATTTTGGTATAAAATGTTACGACAAGGAGCTCTTATCAAGAGCGGCTAAAGAAAGCGGATTCTGCGAGGAGATGATCCAGAATCACGATGAAAGACCTACAAATTCTTTTTTATACAATCTAGTAATGGACACATATTCTTTTGGATATAATTCCTCAAGCTTTGTTGATATGCCGATCAGTCATAAGGTTTTCCTTGCACAGTTCGATACGATCAAAAAGATTGCGAAAGAGGAGCCATGCGTTATCGTTGGCAGATGTGCCGATTATGCGCTGAGCGACCTTCCGAATGTCCTTAATCTCTTTATCTATGGGGATGAAGAATGTAAGATAAAGAGGATCAGAGAGAGATTTCCTGACATTACTTCCAATGAAAAAGCCAGGGAGATGATGGTAAAGAAGGATAAGCAGCGTCAGAGCTACTATAACTACTATTCTTCAAAGAAGTGGGGCAGAGCTAACAGCTACGATCTTTGCATCAATTCAAGCATTCTTGGTATCGAAGGTACCGTGAAGCTTATAATCCAGTACATTGAGGACTATGAAGCCAATAAGAAAGGCTGAAATACCGTAATTTTGAGCAAGGTAGAATTTTATTTATCTTGCTCTTTTTATATTAATATCTTTTTTCTTTAACAAAATATTGTATATTTTGAAAATTTCATAAAACAGCTAAACTAAAAATCGTGTCTTCCGATATACTATCTGAGTGAATAAAAGGAGTCATATATGGATTTCAATTTTTTAGCATCGGTTGACAGCATTACAAATAAATACCTTAATCAATCGGCAATTTCTTCACTTAGCGAAGAGGATAAAAAGAAATTCGGAGCTGATTTTGCTGAAGTTTATGAGTCGATGACTTCAATGAAGCTTTTGAGCGCGAATCTTCGTTCAAGTTATGAGCATGCTCATTCGGATGATCTGAGCGAACACGCTTCAAGACTTGGATATTCAATAGACAACAGAGTTATCAATATGCTTCATGTTCAGATTTCGGATGATATGAATTCTAAAGTTAAATCTGCAATGGATAACGCAGTAGAATCTTTACTTTAATAAATTTTATCAGATGACAATATAAAAGTCTGTATCGCATGATACAGGCTTTTTTATACGGTTCTGGGGCGCATTCCGACATTTTAAATAAAGATTTTATCCTTTTTTGCTGGAATAATGCATTTTCCAAGAGTAGAATATTTTGGTGAGGAGCGATGTAATATGAAGATGAAATTAGAGAAAAAATATGTAGATTACCTGGTAAAGAAAACGGAAGAAATAGTAAATATCGATTCTCCCACAGGTTATACCGAAAAAGCCGCTTCATTCGTAAAGAAAGAGTTTGAGGCGCTTGGTTTTAATGCATATTATACTGTCAAAGGCGGCGTTATCGTCGAGTTTGGCGGCAAGGATAAAGAAAACGGGCTTCTTCTCGAAGCTCATGTTGATACGCTCGGTGGAATGGTCTCCAAGATCAAGTCAAACGGAAGACTGGAGCTTACAAATCTCGGCGGAATGAATCCCAACAACGCTGAGACAGAGAATGTAAAGGTCATAACCAAATTTGACGGCGAATATGAAGGCACTTTCCAGTTGAACGACGCATCAATCCATGTAAATGGAAAATACAACGAACAGAAAAGAGACTGGGACAGCTGCGAGGTTGTTCTTGATGAAGATGTAAAAGATGCAGACGATGTAAAGAAACTCGGAATCTCTATCGGAGATATAGTTTGCTTTGATCCGAATTTTAGAGTGACAAAGAGCGGATATATCAAATCCAGATTTTTGGATGACAAGCTTAGCGTAGGAATTTTATTTGCTTACGCAAAATATCTTAAAGATAATAAGATTACCCCTGAAAGAGCAATATATGCCCATATTACAGTTTTTGAAGAAGTTGGGCATGGTGGATGCGGAAGTGTTCCCGAAGGCTGTACAGAGGTAATATCTGTTGATATGGGATGTGTTGGCGAGAATCTCGATTGCAGCGAAAAACAGGTTTCAATCTGCGCCAAGGACAGCGCCGGACCATACAACTACAATGTTGTAAAAACTCTTATTGAGGCTGCAAAGGATAACGACATAGATTATGCCGTGGATGTTTATCCGTTCTACGGAAGTGATGCGGAGGCTTCACTTCGCGCCGGCAACGATCTCAGACACGGACTTATCGGTGCGGGAGTTTATGCTTCTCACGGATATGAGCGAAGCCATAGAGACGGCGCCGAAAACACATTAAAATTATTGATTGCATATACACTTTAAAACTATATTTTTTATGCAGGAAAGGATTGATCCGGGCTTTGATTCTGTTAAAGCCCGGTATATTTAAGACATTATGAAGTACATTTATGAAACTCACATGCACACCAAGGAAGCGAGCGCTTGTTCAGGAACAGAGGGCCGCGAGTTTATAAAATATATGTCTGATCTTGGTTACAGCGGAATCATTATTACAGATCACTTTTTTAACGGGAACAGCTGTGTTCCCAAAGATTTTCCATGGGAGAAGAGGGTAGAGATGTATTGCAGCGGTTACAAACATGCTCTTGAGGAGGCTCGCAATACAAATTCGGATCTCGTGGTCATGTTCGGTATCGAATATAATTTCAAAGGTGATGAATTTCTTTTATATGGAGTCGATGAAGAATGGCTCCTTGCAAATCCCGATATTCTTGAAAAAGACAGATATGAAGTCTGCGAATCCGTACACAACTACGGCGGAATCATGGTACAGGCTCATCCTTACAGGGAAAGAGGCTATCTTAGTGAGATAAACCTTACTCCTTCTGTTTGTGACGGCGTTGAGGCTTACAATGCATGTAACCCTGATTATCAGAATTCCCTCGGCTACCAGTATGCAGTTGAAAAGGGCTTTAGAATGTCCGCAGGTTCCGATATTCATAATCCCGGTCAGCCTGATATGGGTGGAATGAGCTTTGATCATAAGATCAATTCAATTGAAGAATATATCAAAGCCTTTATGAATAACGAGGGAACTCCTGTATTTATGAGGGATATCGCAAATGACAGAGTATTCAAAGAGGTTTCAGGCGATAAAGCCCTTACAATTCCTACACAAGGACCTACACTTGAAGTTATCTGGCACTGATTACCGGTGTTTTGCAACTTAGGTTGTGTTTTCTACCACTTATGTCTAAGTGTATTTATCTTTTTCTATTTCTTGATATCATTTAGTCATGTCAACAAAAGGAAACGGCTGATAATGAAAGTAATCATAGAACTGATTGATGAATCAAAGGAAGAAGAAATCATTTTACGTGTTCATGAATTATCCAATATAAATGCTCCTTTATTGGAGCATTTAGGAAATTCTGACAACGAGATCATTACCCAAAAAGATGATGAAATCCATAAGGTAAAGCTCAATGACATATATTACTTTGAGGTTTTGGAACGGAAAGCTTTTGTATATTCAAAGTCAGATATATACGAAACCAAGCTAAAGTTATATGAATTTGAGAAAAAAACACAGGGAACTCGATTCTTTCGAGCTTCGAAGTCGATGGTCGTCAACGCTGACAAAATCGATCACGTAAAGCCGTCTTTATCGGGGCGTTTTGAAGTTACTCTTTTAAACGGAGAGAAGGTCATAGTGTCTCGCCAATACGCATCTTTGCTGAAAAAAGTCATGGAAATATGAGATGAAAAATATGGATAGGATAATTACAGAAATTAAATATGCTTTAAGAGATTTTGTTTTGGCATACGGACTTGCAGTTATAGCAACGCTTTTTTTTAGATGGTTGTATCATGTCGATTCTCCAATAACGCTTGATACACTTCGGAAATTAATGTTTCTTTCTTTTTCAGGAGTACTCCCAAGACTGGTTTATTATTCATCACATGAACTTAACGAAAAAGAGTGGATCATTAGAGATATTCTTCATAAATTGATACTTGCCGTTGTAATAATGGTTATCGCCCGATTTATGGATATATGGGAATCTGTTATAGACGGAATAATTGTTTTGGCTGTTTTGTTTTTTATTGATTTCGCGATCAATCTTCTTGCATACAGTAAAAACGCAACTGTTGCAGCCAAGATTAATCAAAAGCTTAAAGAGCGCAGGAAAGAACATGCTGAAGAATTCGACACATAATTGAGGTATATGCAATGGAGAATGTAATCAGGGTATCTTGTTTGAAAAAGTATTTTCGAGATATAAAAGCGGTTGATGATATTTCTTTTGTTGTAAAAAGAGGTGAATTATTCGGATTTCTCGGTGTAAACGGAGCAGGAAAATCGACAACAATAAATATATTATGCACGCTTCTAAAACAGACAGAGGGTGCTGTAGAAATATGTGGATTTGATGCTGCAAAAGACAGTAACGAGATCAGGAAAAGAATCGGTGTTGTTTTTCAGGAAAACACTTTGGATAACCTCCTGACAGTAAGAGAAAATCTGGAGCTAAGAGGATCTCTCTACGAAAAAGATAAGAAAAAAATCTTTAATAAACTTGAAGAAGTTTCAAATATACTTGGTATAGATGACTTATTATCAAGACAATTCAGATTGCTGTCCGGAGGTCAGAAAAGACGCTGCGAGATTGCAAAGTCTCTTATGAATACTCCGGAAATTCTATTTTTGGACGAACCTACTACAGGCTTGGATCCGCAGACAAGAAACAGTGTCTGGGAATGTATCGAAAAACTTAGAATTGAAAATAATATGACAGTTTTTCTGACTACACATTACATGGAAGAGGCTTCAAAAGCCGGATATCTATGCATTATGGACAGCGGAAAGATCATTGCAGAAGATACACCTTCTAAGTTAAAAATGAAATATGCTACAGATGTACTTAAATTATATTCAAGAAATATTGATGTATTAGCACAGGAATCAGAACAGCTTGGTTTTTCTTATAATAGGATGTCAAACGGTATAGCCATAAATCTTACCGATACAAAAGATGCATTTAATATTTTATCAAGATTTAGATCTGAATACGATTCATTAGAGGTGGTTCAAGGCAATATGGATGACGTTTTTATAAATGTCACAGGAAAGAAGATAGGTGCGTAATATGGTCCTTATACGTTTTATAAAGAGAAATATACTAATGTATTTCAGGGACAGCATCAGTGTTTTCTTTTCACTTCTTACAACAATCATCATCTTGATTCTAATGATTGCTTTTCTTGGTGAGTCAAATATAAATTCAACTCTAAATGTACTTGGAATCGGGGCGGATAATGAAAGACTCCACGCTCTATGTCTTGTTACTACATGGACTATTTCTGGGATAATTGTAGTTAATGCTGTGACAATATCCATGACAATGGTTGGATTTATGATCAGGGATGAAGAATCACACAATCTCTCGGCATTTCTAGTTGCTCCAGTCAAAAGATGTATCTATGTTGCCGGATATATAATTGCCGCCTCATTTGTTTCTTTTATAATGTGCATTTTTACATTTGTATTAGGAGAGATGTACATCGGCGTAATTGGAGGTATTACTACTTCTTTTGAAGAAATAGCAGTAGTAGCAGTTATCATATTTTCGATAATCTTTTCTTCTGCATCATTTGTCTTCCTATGCGCAAGTTTAGTTCGTACAAACAGCGCATATGCAGGCATTACATCTGTTATAAGTAGTATCAT
Organism: Butyrivibrio sp.; assembly: GCA_017620235.1. Taxonomy (GTDB): domain Bacteria; phylum Bacillota; class Clostridia; order Lachnospirales; family Lachnospiraceae; genus Butyrivibrio. The sequence goes on from JAFZQT010000103.1 coordinate 34,228, forward strand.
AGGATTTCTTGCAGCAATTTACATCCCATATGGAGCAATGCCCGGATGGCTTAGAAACACGATACGCTTTATACCAGCATTTCAAGGTTCATCGGCTCTCAGAGAAGTTCTTTTATCAAAAGATGTTCAATGGTTTGGGTGCGAGAACATGTATAAAGAGGAATTTTCTGAGTATATGGGGCTAATTATACGTATAAACAACATTACGTTTCCGGTTGTTGGAAAAATTATATATATGATTCTGGTTGGATTAGCGTTGATGTGCATAGCTACATACGTTATGGCACACAGAAATTTAGCTGACAGATAGTATTATTCTGATATAATGATAAAAAAGTGTTGTTATTGAAGGAGGGTATTGAAAATGGCAGATATTACAAGTATTATCAAGCAAATTTCAGGAAACAAAGATCTTTTAAAGCAACTTTCATCAGCTGATCTTTCTCAGGCAAAGGACCTTCTCGCAAAAGCAAACATCAATATCGAAGAGGCAGACGTCAAAAAGGTTCAATCAGCGCTTTCAGACGGCAAGTTTGATCTCGGAGATATCAAGAACATCGCAGGTGGCTTATTTAAGAAATAAGTGATCTGTCGGTCCCTCCAACTAAAAATGATAATATGGTATAGTATAAAAGAATAATTTTAGTTGGAAAGGGAAAATGGGGAAATGAAAAAAAGACATCTTATTGCATTATTGATGGCTTTAGGGATTGTTTTTACCGGTTGCAATTCAAATACTGTAGAAGAAATTAATAATGCTCTTAAAGAGAAAGAACAACAAGCCGGTACATCTGCTTCAACAGAAGCGATAAGCGAAGAAAGTGCGACCGAAAGCGAGAGTGTATCAGAGAGCACTAGTAGTGCATCAGGTAGTATAGAGGAATCTACAAATACCGAAAAGCCTTCAGGTACATATGTATATACGTATGTACAGGACTATGTAGATGGCGAAGTCACCTGTGAAGACATATACACTTTTAATGATGACGGTACAGGTACAGCCGAAGGTCAAGATATGGTGCCTATCACATGGGATGATAAATATATTTATATGAATAATGAACCTTATGCAGAATATAAACTTGAAGGCGATATTTTGAAAGAACATAAACTTAATAGCGATACCTGGACTGACTACAAAAAATCTACAGATGGTAGTACTGACTTGAATGAAAAAGTTAACGCAACCTTTTGACATGTATATCACGAAATGACCTGAAGAAAGTTATCTTTGGGTCATTTTTATTGATTAAAAATGCCTAAAAATGGGCAATTTTACAATATGACATTGTTAAGTCCGCAACTTAAGAAGACGACTCACGATAAGTTTGAAAAAGTTATCGCAACCCATATGTATCACGATTTATAGAATTCATAGGGGGGATTTCTGCTCAAATACGTGCTCAATAGTAAAAATTACTTATTCAGAAGCTCTTTTGTGAGATTAACTTCATCAGCGGGAACTTTCTTAAGATCAAGAAGTTTCATCAGCCTGTGCATATCTTCGTCATCTTCCGGAACCATCTCATATGGGGAAAGATTATTTAGTCCCGGTCTTTTGGTGCTGTTGATGTGGTTTACAAGAAGCGTGATATCTTCCTGGTTATAAGGAGCTAAAGAAGTCCCTTTAGGAATGACGTATCGGATGTATTCATGATTTTTTTCAAGGCGTCCCTTCTGACCGGACTGCATTGGATCACAGAAATAAACGTAAGTCCTCTTCATGCCGTCTAACTCAACTGATTGTTCCAGTTTATTAACGACCTTAAATTCGCTTCCGTTATCAGTCAGGCAGATTCCGAATAGTCTTGTGAAGCAATCTTTTCCCAATCCTTTTTCAAGGAAATCGAATCGGTCGATAACGGATTCGGCGGTGCAATCTGGTATTAAAAATACTATCATTACGCTATTTCTGCGCAAAAGCATTGTTAATAGGACTTTTTTCTGGTTTTTCTTTCCTTTAACTGTATCCATCTCAAACACATCTTTCTCAGATCTGTTTTCCATAAGTGCTGTGAAGTCAGCGTATGTGCGATTTTGCCTAAATTTTTGCGTCAGGATGCCTGAATTACATTTCTTTTTCTTTTTTCTTTTGTAACCCGATTGTCTGCGTAGGTCTATATTTCTAACATCAAGAAGCCCACCATTTATATATATGTATGCGGTGCGGCTCGTGATTGGAATTTCCTGCTCATGTACGGCGAATATATGAGCAAGTGGTTGTCCCTTCTTTATTCCTGTAGAAAGAATACTGTTTACACTTTTTAATTCTTCATCAGTAAGATGGATTCCTTCTCTTGAGGTCTTTCTAGTCTCGATTGATTTTTTGTCAGCAATCTTTGCGTCATAAAAGTATCTGTCATCATTGCAGTAGCGTCTTTTATCACAGCTGTTACAGACATATGGTGGTTTCTCGTAGTCCTTGCATTTTGTACTGTAGTAGTCGCTACAGTACTTATGGCAGTCTTTGATGCATGAATAACAGTACATGGGACAGGATGCATCCCCGCATACATGTCTTTTGGCGCAACCATTTGCTCCAATGCAATCATTCCCGGCAAAGTAACTTCCCTGTACAAAGATTCGATGTTTCTTTATTTCTCTTGCAATTGAAGCTACATGGCGATTTAGCAATGTAGCAATTTGTATCAGCGGAAGTTTTCTGGCTACTCCAATCTCGATAGTTTCCCTGTCATCAAATTTCATCTTGGATATCTTTTCAGACATAATTCCCCCTTCTTGAGCAGTTTCCCCATAAGAATTATTCTAAATGTTTTTGTTTTAATAACCCTAAAATCAACTTGATATGAGATATGTGAAATGTTATTATCTTAATAATAAATTCACATTATTTAAGAATTGAATAACCAAGGGAGCTTTTAAATATATATGGCTAACGAGAATAGTGTATTTATGGATACTGGCGTATTTACCGGTATTGTAGATGATATAGGCGGCGCTGCGTCTGCCTGTGTCCTTTCGGATGAACCTCTTGCAAACGTCGATTTTTTGGATGACTCAGACGTTGGCAAAGAACTGCATGTTCTTTTAAAAGAAGCATATAAAATGACAGAGCTTCATAGAACGGAAACGTCGGAGTCTTTACCGAGAGGGCTTTTAAAGCTTCGTGACAGTATGACTGCTGTGGATGATGCACTAAGTAAGAGTCTTGTAGTAGAATCGCCGGGAGGAAAGCAAAAGTAAGTATGGTTGATCATGGGAGAATATCGGATCTTAGGCATGAGATAAGAGAGTATGAGGAATACATCTCTGAACTTGAAGAAGCGTGTGCCTTTATAGACAGAACACGAGTAGAAATGAGAGATGATAATGAAGAACCATTGATGCGTTTTGACATTTCATCCGCCGGAGCTTGGGAAGGAGTGCTTGAGAACGATGCTGAAAATGAAAAAAGTGAGATTATCTGCGGCATTTCCACAAGTCTGAGTCGGGCTTCAGAATTTATATCAGATGCACAAAGAATAATTGAGACGTTGCATGAAAGAATTTCAGATTGTGAAAGAGAGATAGAAAGCCTGGAATCGGCGCAAGATAGTTATTATTGATAAAAGGTAGAGAAAAAGTATATGGGGAAAAAATACGACGCACAGAAGATGACCGAACTATGTGATGCTTTGGATTATGCGGTCAAAAGATACACTTCAGAAGCTGCGATGCTCGAAAACGAGTATGAAAAATATAACAGTAACAACACTTATAGAGGTGAAGCAGCTGATGCTTCAAAAGAGTTTGTATATAAAGGACAGGGAAAACTTCTTAAAGAACAGCTCCGAGTTTTGAACAGACTGAATAAAAAGTTTAGGGAAACACAAGATGCATTCAGTTCTTTGGTTGATTCATCGCCAAATGCCAAGATAGATACAGATGTCATCGAATACAACAAAAGATATCTCGAGCAGCAAAAAGAAAGCTTCGAGGAAAAAGCGTGGCAGATGGAACGTGTAACGCGGGAAATGGCTGATAAGTTTGAGCGTTTTGGGTTCCTGACAAGGGTAAACTGTGACAGGGCAAGATACGGTTTTGAAAATATGTGCGGTTACAACGGCTTATTAAATAAAAGCTTAAGGAAGTTTGAGGAATTTGACGAAGAAATGACTGCGCACTTAAAACAAACCGGACTTGAAAGGTATATGTATGATCTTGAGACCGATACCAAAGCCACGATGAATGCTCTTGATGGGATGACGGTTTATAACCCGGATGTCAAAAAGATAACTGTGACTCCGGTAGCACAGATGGCTGCCAAGATGATGGCTGTAGCTAGTGCCCAATCCTTGGCAAATAAACAAAACAGCTCGAAGATTAAGCTTACAGCATTAAATGCTGCAATGCCTTATGAAGAGCTTAATCATGAAGTATTACGCGGAATAGAAACAATTATTTATGATATACTTATGGCAGGCGGATATGCGATTGACCAAATAAAAGAGGTGGCAAAACAAATACCTGCTTTATTGGCTTTTTGTTTAAGCGATGGTCCTTCGCCGGCATTTGATATAATTTCTATTGGCGTAGTAGCTATTGAGACGATTCTTATAATCATACGCGTATCAGAATACCTATGGGACAATCATTGCTTAAGAGAATCACGAAAAGACTCAAAATCCGATACAAAAGTTAAAAATAAGGGTTCGTCAAAAGATAAGCAAAAAGAAAAAGCAAAACAGGATCCACCTTCTAAAGGCGAATCATCTGAAAATCAAGATAGCAAAACAAAGAGCAAGCCAAACTCGGCAAAACTCAGAAGAAATATGGTAAATTCAGGAATGCCGGAACCTGATTATCCACATGCAGCTCATCATATAGTTGCAGGTGGCGCCGCTGCAGCTCAGCGTGCAAGAGAAATTTTAGAAAAGTATAACATAGATATCAATGATCCTAACAACGGAGTTTTTCTCCCAACTGTTAGAGGCGTAAGTGAAGCAACATATCATCGAGCAATGCATACCGCAGAATACTATAAAAAAGTAGAACTGTTACTCAGAGAAGCAACATCTCGAGAAGATTGTATTGCAATTTTAAGAAGCATAGCTAGAAGACTAATGAATGGGAATTTTTAATTGCAGGAGAGTTTAAAGGATGAAGATTTGGAAATTAACTGCTGATGTGAATAATTATGACAGTATTATGGCTGAAGATTCTAATTATGATTACACCGAAAATACGCTTGACGGTCAATCAAGGATAATTGGATGGGAACCAGTAAAATTAAGACGTATGTATGGTGATGGATTGCAACTTAGTGATTTTCCGCATTATTATGGTGATCCTATAATGAGTGAAAAAGCTATCAATATTTTGAAACCTCTTATAAAAGATTCCGTAGAATATTTGCCAATGATATTTGATGAAAAAAACTATACTATGATTAATGTAATCAAAGTTGTGAATGTGATTGATTACGAAAAATCAGAGTATGAAACTTTTCCTGATGGCAAAAGAATACTAATGTTTGACAAATATTGCTTTCGTATGTGTGATGAATTACTAGAAAATAATATATTTAAACTGATTGATGAGCCAAGAAGAGCACCTTTTGTTTCAGATCGCTTTAAAGAATGTGTTGAAGAAAATAATTTGACCGGTTTTGAATTTGAGCTTGTCTGGGATAGCGAAGCAGAAATTTAATAAGTTTTGCGAGCGTCATATTAAGCATGTTTTTTTAATCGGTGGTTATTTTGACCACCGATTTTTACTGTAGTATTATTGTCAGAAATTTATGTAAAGGGTAGTTCTGCATCGATTTTTTCAAGAAGCGCTTTATCTATAATATAGCCCATTTCATCCGATATCGGCGCTGATTCTGCAGAAAGATCGTCATCCCAGCCATAATAAGCCAAGGCAAATTTTTTTCGTTCTTTGGGTGTCATTCCTTTTGTATGAGATCTTATGTACTCTTCATCACGCCATACCGTTAGGAATTCAACAGGGATACCACCATCATACCAGCCACCGGAATTATTCTCGTAAACACTGTGACCATCCTTTACCCATTCTCGAACAGCGCGTTGCTCCTTTTTGGACATCGGCGTATGCTTTATGTAATCCTTATATTGTTCTTCAAGTAATTTCCTTTTGGCTTCGGGTAGATATCTATTAAACTTCATGAGTGTGCTCCTTTTTATGAGTTTGATATTTCAGCCAGAATCATGTTATTAGCTAATTATATATCAGTTTAGGTAGTGGGATTAAAGGAAATACCTTTTTTACCTTCAAACTGCTCCAGATAAGGCAGATAGTACTTTAATAATGATTCAGGAGTCATGCCATTGATAGCTGCAGCATTGTACAGATTTTCTGTTTGTTCAAATGAGTTGAATCTGAATGCATTTTTTAGGTCGCGAGGCGTAATACTACGTCCATCACTAAATAGAAGAGTGGAATACTTTTTCAAAACATACTCAAGAGACCTTAATTCAAGCCGTTTCATCTGAGACGAAAGGAACAGTGCATTGTCATGACCGTATACTGGAATCATTTTAAGACGATCATTTAAATAGTTGCTCAGTATTTCAGCCATGTACTTTGAAAAATATATTTCATTTGGAAACTTGCGGGTTTTTATAGCTATTTTATTGTGTTCCAAGTCGATATCGCTAATATCTAATGCAACACATTCTGAAGATTTTATTCCTGTACTCATCATAAGTGCAATCATAGCTGCATCACGATTTCTTAGTTTTTCTTGACGTTTCCCTGCTTTATTAGGAAGATTTCTTAGTTTTTCTTGACGTTTCCCTGCTTTATTAGGAAGATGCCCATTTAATACAAAATCAAGCAAATTCAAGTTTTCGATAAAATCAGAACCTTTTCCTGCACCAACAGGAACATGAGGTCTGTTTATTTTTGAAAGAGGATTATATGGGATAAAATCCATTTGGGCATAGTAATCAAAGAAAGATGAAAGTATGCATATTTTGCGGCGTTCAGTTCTATCAGAGATAACCTTCTTACCATTTTTATATGGTAACGTTCTTGTGTTTGCAATATATTCTTCAATTACATCTGTTGTTATCTTCGAAAGATCAGACAATTTCATATTTGGGAATCGATCATTATCCTTAAGATAGTCAAAGAAATATGCAATATCAATAGCATAAATGTAGTATGAGCTTGGCTTAAGGATATCTTTTTTATATTTAAAGAATCTTTTGGCAAACTCTGGCATACGTTCCCGTATATACATTTCAGCTTTGTTATAAACGATTTCATCCTTTGATAATTTATCCATAGATAAATTATAGAACGCAACTATAATCACGAACAGTGAAAAAGTTAACGCAACCTTTTTGAGGTATATTAATACACAAAGTTGCGATAACAACTTCATTTTAGGGATGGTAGCGTCAAATTTTTAGGTAAATGCAAAATTACATGAAACTATTAGGAATACAGAGGTTATTGCAAAATAGCCTCTTTTTTTATGCTGGTTTTACAGTGGTTTTATGCCTATTTTTTTATTTTTTGGCATCAAAAATA
>JAFZQT010000104.1 GCA_017620235.1 Butyrivibrio sp.
AAAAAATAAAAAAAGAAACTAAAAATGTATAAGGCACAAATCGTACATGACAACTCTATAAAGAACCACAACCAAGTGGAATTCACTCTTACACCCGCTAAATGTACGTCTGAGTTTCGCTTATTAGTCATGTCCAAAAATGCACCGTTATATCGTCAGGACATTCCTGACAAGCAATAATTGTAACAGTTAATTCAACTATTGAACATCAAAACAAAGAAAAAACGCCTTTCTGAAAGAGTAACTTCAACTCTTCAGAATGACGTTTTTGAAGTGGAATTTAATTTTTCACTTCAGCACGTTTTTTCTCATTAAAGTCCATGTGCCTCCAATAAATTCTCGTCTCCGAGAATATCTTCCGTCCTTCCGTCGGCAACTATCGTTCCCTCATCCAAAAGAATCGTTCTCTCACAAGTGTTTCTCACAAAATCAAGGTCATGCGAAGCTATGATCTTAAGTCCGCCAATCCCCGTGAGCACCTTGATGAGGTTCTTTCTATTCCTCGGATCCAAAGCTATCGAAGGTTCATCCATAATTATTATATCCGGTTTCATCGAAAGAATCGTTGCTATCGCCGAAAGTTTTTTCTCTCCCCCCGATAATTTGTACGTTTTGTTATTTCTAAGCCGCTCTATTCCAACAAGTCTAAGAGCCTCTGTAACCCTCTCTTCAACTTCATTCTCAGAAAGCCCGTAATTACGGGGTCCGAATGCCACATCGTCTTCGACGGTTGATAAAAAGAGCTGACTGTCCGAATCCTGAAATACGTAGCCGATGTGCTCTCTTATGTGATCAAGATTCTTTTTGCACATCTTATGCCCTGCAACGGTGATGTCGCCCTTGTAATCAAGATAAAGCCCGACCATCAGCTTCATAAGCGTCGACTTACCTATGCCGTTCGCGCCGACAAGCGCAATGCTCTCACCGTAGTTCGCCTTAAAAGAAATGTCTTTTAAAACCACGCAATCTTTTTCATATGAAAAACTAAGTCCCTCTATATTAAGAAGTTCGCCATTTACTCCGGTTTTCATATCATAAATCTCCCAGCAAAAAATCTCAAAACCAAAAGCACAACCATCCATCCGAGCGGATATATCACATCGATCTTCTTCACGGTCTTTTTCTTAGGGATAAAATCTCCCCTAAAACCACGAAGAAGCATGCTCTCATAGACAATCTGCGCCTTGTCCATACTGCGCAAAAGCCACTGCCCGACAAGTGTCCCCCACGATCTGTACTCTATGCCTTTTTGTCCGGGCGCCCTCAATCTGTATGCAGTGTATATCCTGTCCGCTTCGCCCGCCATAACATCAATATATCTGTATATCAGCATTATGACAATAACGATTATCTTTGGGATGTGCAGGCTTCTGAGCGCGTAGCAGATATCATCTATGGACGTCGTCGCGATCAGCGCATAAACCGCAAATACCGTGTACAAGCCTTTTATGATAAGCGTCACCATCGACACTACACCACCGCGTACCGCAAAGCCCGCGATCATCACTTCGGTCTTGTCAAAAAAAGGATTGAACACCCCGACAAACAGTACGAGCGGAAGGATCAGTCTCATTCGATAGATTCCCTCTTTCACCGAGAGCTCGCCCATTATAAATGTAAAGATGATGTACAAGGACATTAGGATAAGCGTGGTTACATCGTATTTGCCGACAGACGTCACCAGAAATATGTATAAAACGCTAATAAGCAGCTTTCCCAAAGGATGAAGGTTATTCATCCAATGAGAACGCTGCTGAATGTCTTGCAATCTATTTAATTCCCAAATTTTTCTCTCAATACTATCCATTAAGCTGTCTGAGTCTCTGTATTTTTCCTAAAGAACTTGAACACATAGCAAAATGCTGCTGAAAGTAATGCAACAACCAAAGCTCCTACTATTCCCGAGAAGCTTGTTCCAACAGCCGCTTCACTGTCAGGGAATGCATAATCGGGCAAAAGAGATGTCGTTTCCTGAATTGCTTCCGCTGTCTCGTAAGCCTGTCCCTGTGCCTCAAGTTCCGATGTTCCGGCAACCTGCTCCATAGACCACTCAAGCCCGTCAGGGAATGCTGAAGCAAAGAGTGAAACAACACCGCCGCAGAGTGCAGCTGCAACTGCTACTGTAATTATTGTCTTCTTAAATGAAAGCTTTGCATCCTTCTTCTGTGCCTCTTCTCCGATGCCCCAAAGAAGTTCAGGTCTTGCTTCATATATAAATATGAGAACCGCTGTAGTGATGAGACCTTCAACAAAGCCTATTGCAAGGTGAATCGGCTGCATAGTCGCCACAAACGTTGAAAAAGGAAGCTCTGTGATTCCTGATACCAATGTCTCCATAGTAACTGAGAATGCTCCAAGCTGCAACGTCAGAACACACCCCAGTATCGATGCAAGTGCTATCTTAGCTTTCGAAGCGCCTTTCTTCATGATCGGACGCCATATCAAAAGAGCTCCGACAAAGCACCCGTAAAAAGCCATATTCCAAACATTACATCCAAGCGCCATAAGTCCGCCGTCTGCAAATAGCAGGCACTGAACCAGAAGCACTCCAATCATTGTAAGAAATCCCGCGAAAGGTCCGAGCATCGCTGAAAGCATCATACCTCCGCAAAGATGTCCAGATGAACCTGTACCCGGAATTGTGAAATTGAGCATCTGTGTAGCAAATACAAAAGCTCCCATTACACCCATTACAGGAATCTTGGACTCGTCACTTTCCTCTCTTACTTTCTTTACAGAAACACCTGCCGCTCCTGTAGATAAAACATACATTGTTCCGGCAACTGCCGGAGCAACCAATGCATCCGCCATATGCATAGCCAATACCTCCAACACTGTTATTTTTTTAACACCAGTAAGAGTATACGGCAGAATAAAAAAGCTCCACAAGCCCCTAGGGGGGTTAAGTAATCACTTAGCGAGGTTCTTTCGAGCTTAGTGTACTACTTAGTTCTGGCTCACGCAAAGCGTGAGAGCAGAACTACATTAAAAAAGGCGCCTATGATTTCTCATAGGCACCTCGCCAAGTGATTACTTTTTATTTAGCAGCAAGAGCTTCCTTGATCTTCTTTGTAAGAACAGGAAGGATCTTATTAAGATCTCCTACTACACCATAATCAGCTACATCAAAGATAGGAGCGTTCTCATCCTTGTTGATAGCGATAATGATATCAGACTCTTCCATACCTGCAACGTGCTGGATAGCACCTGAAATACCGATTGCAAAGTAAAGAGCGGGACGAACAGTCTTACCTGTCTGTCCAACCTGAAGATCCTTGGGCTTCCATCCTGAATCTACAACGGCACGTGAGCATGATACTGTTCCGTTAAGAGCTTCTGCAAGATCATCAAGAAGCTTGAAGTTCTCTGCAGAACCAACTCCACGACCACCTGATACAAGGATCTTAGCAGCCTGAATATCAGCAACGCTTGTAGCTTCCTTTACGATCTTAACGATCTCTGTATAGCAGTTGTTCTCTTCGAATCCGGGATTGAACTCAACAACCTCTGCCTTTGCACCCTTAATAGGATCAATCTTCTGCATAACACCGGGACGTACTGTTGCCATCTGAGGACGGAAATCAGGACATGCGATTGTAGCGATTGTGTTTCCACCGAATGCAGGACGTGTCATAAGAAGCTGTTTGTGCTTCTGCTCCTGACCTGCAACAGGATTGATCGGGAAATCACCGATCTCAAGACTTGTACAGTCAGCTGTAAGTCCTGTATGTACTCTTGATGATACTCTGGGGCCAAGATCTCTTCCGATTGCTGTAGCACCAACAAGGAGGATCTCAGGCTTGTACTCATCGATAACAGATGCAAGAGCATGTGTGTAAGGCTCTGTTCTGTAATCCTTGAGTGCCGGATCATCAACAACGATAACTCTGTCTGCACCATACTGAGCGAGTTCGTCTACAAGACCCTTAACTCCGCTTCCAAGTAATACTGCAGTAACTTTCTTCTCATCAAGATCTTCTGCAAGATTCTTTGCTTTGCCCAGAAGCTCAAGTGCAATGCTTGAAATTTCATTGTCAACCTGCTGAGCAAAGATAAATACACCTTTATATTCTTCTAAAGACATGACGCTTCTCCTTTTCCTATGTTAATTAAACGATATGCTTCTCTACAAGCTTACCCATCAGATATTCAACTGCTTCATCAGCAGAGTCAAGAACAACCTTCTCTCCCTGACCCTTCTTAACCTTGTCAGAAGCCTTTGCAATCTGTGTAGGTGATCCCTTAAGTCCAAGGTTAGAATCATCAACATCCTTAAGATCTGCTCTGCCCCAAACTGTAACTTCCTTCTCGAAAGCATCGAAAATTCCGCCGGGAGTCATGTATCTGGGCTCGTTGAGCTCTGAAAGAGCTGTGATAAGGCAAGGCATCTTAGCCTTTACAATGTGATATCTGTCTTCGAACTGTCTCTTAACTTCTACAGTCATAGCCTTCTCATCAACTTTGATTTCTTCTGCGTATGAGATAACAGGAAGGTTAAGATGCTCAGAAATCTGAGGTCCAACCTGAGCTGTATCTCCATCGATAGCCTGACGGCCTGTGATGATAAGATCATAATCAAGGTTTCTGATAGCACCTGCAATAGTTGAAGATGTTGCCCATGTATCAGCACCGCCGAGTACTCTGTCTGTTACAAGGATTCCCTTGTCAGCACCCATAGCAAATGCTTCTCTAAGTACAGCTTCAGCCTTAGGAAGTCCCATTGTAAGAACCGTAACCTCTGCGCCATACTGATCTTTTAATCTAAGTGCTGCCTCAAGTCCTGCCTTGTCATCAGGATTCATGATTGCAAGCATAGCACCTCTATCCAATGTTCCATCGGGTTTGAATTTAACGCCGCCCTTTGTATCAGGAACCTGCTTAATGCAAACTACAATTTTCATTTTGTATTCTCCTTATTTTATTATCGCTATATAACCATCAAGGATGTTCTGTTTCAAGTAATCACTTTAAAAGAGCACCTGAAATAACCATTCTCTGAACTTCTGATGTTCCTTCATAGATCTCAGTGATCTTAGCATCACGCATCATGCGCTCAACTTCGTACTCTCTGATGTATCCGTAACCACCATGAAGCTGTACAGCCTTTGTTGTAACATCCATAGCAACTTCAGCAGCAAAGAGCTTAGCCTTAGCAGCTTCTACGCCGTAGTAAGCCTGATTCTTCTTTGCATCAGCAGCCTGATATACAAGGAGTCTTGCAGCTTCGCACTGTGTAGCCATGTTAGCAAGCTGGAACTGTGTGTTCTGGAAAGCACCGATTGATCTACCGAACTGCTTTCTCTCCTTAACGTACTCAACAGTTCTGTCAAGTGCGCCTTCAGCAATACCAAGAGCCTGAGCAGCGATACCGATACGTCCGCCGTCAAGAGTGTGCATTGCGATATTGAATCCCTTTCCACGAGCACCAAGAAGGTTCTCTGCAGGAATATGGCAATCCTGGAAGATAAGCTCGTATGTAGAAGAACCACGGATACCCATCTTGTTCTCCTTTGTTCCGAATGTGAATCCGGGAGTTCCCTTCTCAACGATGAATGCTGAGAACTTCTTCTGCTTTCTTCCCTTCTTATCTTCTACGATATCTGTGTAAGCGATGATGATGTAAACATCAGCAACCTCACCGTTTGTGATAAAGCACTTAGAACCGTTAAGGATCCACTCCTTACCGTCCTCTGTAAGAACAGCCTTAGTCTGAACGCCCTGAGCGTCTGTTCCTGCCATGGGCTCTGTAAGACCGAAAGCACCGAGCTTCTCACCCTTTGCAAGGGGAACAAGGTACTTCTGCTTCTGCTCTTCTGTACCATATGTCATGATAGGATCGCAGCAAAGTGATGTGTGAGCTGAAACGATAACTGCGGTTGTTCCGCATACCTTAGCAAGCTCCTCTACACACATAGCGTATGTAAGGGGATCGCATCCCTGTCCGCCATACTCCTTGGGAATCGGAATACCCATGAAACCGAATTTCTGCATTTTCTTTACAGTCTCGATAGGGAATTCCTCTGTCTCATCAACGTCTATTGCATGTGGCTTAACTTCTTTTTCTGCAAATTCTTTGAAAAGAGCTCTCGCCATTTCATGTTGCTGATCAAGCTGAAAATCCATTTTTGTTTCCTCCAATTTTTATATATAAATATTTTTTACACAGTGATTACTTATCGATAGGTGTTTTGTTTCCGTCTGCGTAGTTGTAGAAGCCGATTCCTGTCTTAACACCAAGCTGCTTACCACGAACCATCTTACGAAGAAGAGGGCAAGCACGATACTTAGAATCGCCTGTCTCTGAGTAAAGAACATCCATGATAGCAAGAACGATATCAAGTCCGATGTAGTCACCGAGCTCAAGGGGTCCCATAGGATGGTTACATCCAAGCTTCATAGCTGTGTCGATACCCTGAATATCTGAAACACCTTCTGAATATACGAAGATACCTTCGTTGATCATAGGAACAAGAATTCTGTTAACAACGAATCCTGCTGCCTCGTTAACCTGTACAGGTGTCTTTCCAAGATCTTCAGAAATCTTCTTGATCTTGTCAACCATATCTGCAGGTGTGTTTGCACCCTGGATAACTTCAACAAGCTTCATAACAGGAGCGGGATTGAAGAAGTGCATACCAATGATAGGCTTTGCAAGTCCTGATCCGATCTCTGTGATTGAAAGAGATGATGTGTTTGATGCAAAGATGCAATCAGGATTCTTAACGATGTTATCCTGAAGCTCTTTGAAGAGGTTCTTCTTGATATCCATAACCTCAAGAGCTGCCTCAACTACAAGATCTGCATCTGCACAGATGTCGTTAAGACCTGTCTGGATCTTACCTGTGATCTTATCAGCTTCCTCCTGAGTCTTCTTTCCCTTGGCAACCTGCTTATCAAGACCTTTCTTGATCTTGGCAAATC
>JAFZQT010000105.1 GCA_017620235.1 Butyrivibrio sp.
ACAGCTATCCAGATGGATATCAAGATTCATGGTCTTACAAAGCCTATCGTTGAGACAGCTATCGAGCAGTGCCGTGAGGCAAGATTCTTCATCATGGACGAGTGCATGAGCAAGGCTATTGCTGAGCCTCGTAAGGAAGTATCTAAGTATGCTCCCAAGATCGTATCTATTCAGATTGATCCCGAGAAGATTGGTGATGTTGTCGGACAGAGAGGAAAGACAATCAACGAGATCATTGCGCGCACAGGCGTTAAGATCGATATTACCGATGACGGTAAGGTTTCTGTATGCGGAGAAGACCAGGAGAAGCTTCAGCAGGCAATCGATATGGTAAATATCATTGTTACTGACTTCGAGAAAGGTCAGACCTTCACAGGTAAGGTAATCAGCATAAAAGAGTTTGGTGCATTTGTTGAGTTCGCTCCCGGAAAAGAGGGTATGGTTCATATCAGCTAGATTTCCAAGGAGAGAATCGACCGCGTAGAGGATGTTCTTACACTCGGTGATGTAGTTAAGGTTGTATGCCTCGGTAAGGACAAGATGGGAAGAATCAGCTTTTCGATTAAGGACGCACAAAACTGAACACTTGACGAGGTTTTATCGAGTCTAGTGTGAAGTTTGTTCTGGCGAGCACAAAGTGCGAGAGCAGAACCTCCTTATGAAAGTAGAACTTCCTTAGTCCTATCAGTAACTATAATAATAAACAGATTTATGAGGTCGGGATGTTAATTCATGCCGGCCTCATGTTGAGTAGAGGAAAAGATGAGCAATACAAAAGAAACAATAAATGAGATAAATAAAAGACGTACATTTGCGATTATTTCCCACCCCGATGCAGGTAAGACAACACTTACGGAGAAATTCCTTCTCTACGGTGGTGCGATCAATATGGCGGGAAGCGTTAAGGGAAAAGCAACTGCAAAACATGCTGTATCTGACTGGATGGAAATCGAGAAACAGCGTGGTATTTCAGTTACATCCTCAGTACTTCAGTTTAATTTCGAGGGATGTTGCATCAACATTCTCGATACTCCTGGACACCAGGATTTCTCAGAGGATACATACAGAACACTCATGGCTGCAGATTCTGCTGTCATGGTAATTGATGCAAGTAAGGGTGTTGAGGCACAGACAAGAAAGCTTTTCAAAGTCTGCGCTATGAGCCATATTCCGATCTTTACTTTTATCAACAAGCTTGACCGTGATGCCATGGATACATTCGATCTTCTTGATGACATTGAGAATAACCTTGGAATCGCGACTTGTCCTATGAACTGGCCTATTGGTTCAGGTAAGAACTTTAAGGGAATATATGACAGAAGAGAAGGACATATCGTTACTTTCTCAGATACCCAGAAGGGTACAAAGGAAGGTAAGGAGACAATCATAGACCTTACTGACAAGGCAGGAATTGAATCACTTGTAGGAAACGATGCGTTTGAGACACTTCAGGGTGAGATTGAGCTTTTGGATGGGGCAGGAGCTGAATATGACCTTGAGAGAGTAAGAAAGGGAGAACTTACCCCCGTATTCTTCGGATCTGCTCTTCAGAACTTCGGTGTCGAGCTCTTTTTGCATCACTTCCTTAAGATGGCTACACCTCCTATGGGACGTACATCTGCTGATGGAGAACTTGTAGATCCTTTCGAGAGAGATTTTACTGCATTTGTATTTAAGATTCAGGCAAATATGAATAAAGCTCACAGAGACAGAGTGGCATTTATGAGAATCTGCTCGGGAAGATATGATGCCGATAAGGAAGTTAAGCATGTTCAGAGCGGAAAAGTAATGCGTCTTTCCCAGCCGCAGCAGCTTATGGCTGATGAAAGAAAAATTCTGAGTGAGGCTTATGCAGGAGACATCATGGGTGTATTCGATCCCGGTATATTTGCGATCGGAGATACTGTTTGCATGCCTAAGGATAATGTTGTCTATCAGGGCATCCCAACTTTTGCTCCGGAACATTTTGCACGAGTTCGTCAGGTCGACACAATGAAACGTAAACAATTTGTTAAAGGAATTTCACAAATTGCTCAAGAGGGCGCAATCCAGATTTTTCAAGAGTTTAACACGGGTTTGGAAGAAATAATTG
Organism: Butyrivibrio sp.; assembly: GCA_017620235.1. Classification (GTDB taxonomy): domain Bacteria; phylum Bacillota; class Clostridia; order Lachnospirales; family Lachnospiraceae; genus Butyrivibrio. Next base: position 2,093 of record JAFZQT010000105.1, read on the forward strand.
TTGGCGTTGTTGGAATTCTTCAATTTGATGTCTTGAAATTTAGGTTACAAAGCGAGTACAATGTAGATATCATTCTAGAAAATTTACCATACGAACATATCAGATGGGTGGACAATGAAGACGTGGAAATGGCCTCTATAGTCGGAACTTCTGACATGAAGAAGATAAAAGATATGCATGACAGACCGCTTCTTCTGTTTGTTAACGAATGGAGTGTTGGAATGACAATTGAAAGAAATGAGGGATTGAGATTATCAGAATTTAAGAGGAACTAAGTAGTACAAGCAACACAACGGGGGTAATTTATTGAGGATACGCTTAAGAGGAAAGAGAAAAAATGGAGAAAATTATGACTTAATAGTTAAGAAAAACTTAATATTGGCGAAAGAAAAAAGTTGCAAAATCTTAAGATATGCAGCGGTATTTGCAATTGTTACAGCAACATCAATGACATTGAGTGGATGTGACTATGATGATATTGAAGCATATTACGATGTGCTTGAAGATATCGACACAGATTCGGATTCAGGAGATATTGATATTTCAAAGATTCTGGATGACCATGACATATCCACTGATGATCTGGAAGATATAAGTGATCTTCTTGATCAGCTTGGTGATAAAAAGACTTCAGACGAGGGGACGGATGGGTCTACGGATTGCAACAAGGATACCGATTTTAATCTTGATGATTTATTAGGCGACAAAGACAAGGATTGCAACAAAGATTGCAATAAAGACAAGGCTTGCGACAAAGATAATGACTGCAATAAAGATAAGGCTAGTGACCAGAGTACAGATTGCAGCACTGCTACAGATACCGGTGATGACAAGAAAAAAGAAGACAATAAGGATACTGGTAACAATCAGAACACAGATTCTGAGAAAAAGACTGATTGTGATCAGAACACAGATTCTACGGAAGACACTGACAGTAACAAAGACACTGATAAAGAAAATGATGCCGATAAAGAAAAGGACACTGACAGTGCCAATAAAGAGGACAGTTCAGATAAACCTGATGATTCCAAAGGTGTTGTAAGCGACCAGAACGGTGGCGAGCCTCTCCCGGATGATGGAAGAGAGCCGATGGATACAAAGTATGCGGCTTCTTATAGAAGCTTTGATGACGAAGAAGCAAGAAGAAATCGAGAAGCAATAGGACTTACTGATGCAAGTATTGACGAGCTTAAGAAGCAGCAGGAAGGATATTACGCCTACAGCAGACTTAGCGATGGTGGTAAGACTCTTTATGTTGAACTTCTTCAGATTATCAATAAAGAGGCCAGTGAAGTTTATGTTTCTACAAAAGATCCGGATGCAATGCAACTTGCGTTTGATTATCTTATGATGGATCATCCGGAGATTTTCTGGGTTAATGGATATCGATATGTAAAACATTTTACATATGACGGTGGAATTGATAAACTTGCTTTTACAGGAGTTTATACATATGATCTTAATGAAGTTGCAAACAGGCAGGCAAAGATGCAAGGATATATTGATACGTGTCTTGCAGGTGCACCTTCAACCGATGATGAATATTTAGTCATAAAATATATTTATGATTATTTGATAGCTAATACTGAGTATGATCTCAGAGCTCCTGACAATCAGAATATATGCTCTGTTTTCCTTAACGGAAAGACAGTTTGTAGTGGATATGCAAGAGCTACACAGTATTTGCTTAATAAGTTGGGCATTAAATGTACATACGTTACGGGAATGGCTGACAATGGATCTGAAAGCGCTGGACTTCATGCGTGGAACCTTGTAAGATGTAACGGTGAATATTATTACATGGATACTACCTGGGGAGATACAGGTATACCCGGACGCGTTAATTACGATTATCTGTGTGCAACAGAAAAAGCGATGAGTGTAAATCATAAGCTTTCGGATAGAATTGATTATCCTGATTGTTCAAGCACAAAGGATAGTTACTATGTAAGAGAAAAACGATACATGTCAAGCCCGGATATGACTCAGGTGCAGGAAATCTTTGCACAGGAATATCAATCGGGAAGCGATAATGTTACAATGAAATGTGAATCGAAAGATACATATAACTCACTGTACGAACAGCTTATAAAGGATGGAGGTGTATATGATTATCTTGAAGGTGACAAACAGTTCTCATATACGCTTTACGAAGATAGTAATACTATTGCCATCTGGCTTAAATAAAGCAGAATAAAATGGCATAGGTGAGGGGACATTTTGAAAAATATCTTGGTTAATAAGATAAAGTTTAATTCTATACATGCAAAAATGGTGTTGGTATTTGCTATAGTTGCTATTTCATCTACATTTTTGTGTGGTTGTCAGTATTTTGAAATTGATGAATATCTGGAAAAATTTGGTCTGACGGATTCAGATTATGATGATTCGTCATTCCTTGAGACAGAAGACATTGCTTCAGAGGATAAAGAGGCCACCGCTGAAGCTGATAATATAGATTCTGACCCGGATAAGAATAAACCTGCTGATTTTGATTTTTCATCTTTTTACAGAAAGTTCTTTGATACGGACGATGACGGTGATGTTAAAAGAGTCCGCGAAGCGGCAGGCATTACCGAAGAAAGTATAAAGAAGGTAATAAGAGATCAGGAAGGCAATTACGCTTTTGACAAACTTACCGATGCGGGAAAAACTCTTTACGCTGAGTTATATATCATCGTATGTAATGAGGCAGAAAAGGTGTATGTTTCTACAACAAGTGAGCAGGCGATAGATATTGTTTTTAACTATCTTATGACTGATCATCCTGAAATCTTCTGGGTGGATGGATATAACTTCATGAAAGTTACTGTTGGTGATGTTGTAGATAAAATGGCTTTTTCAGGTCAATATACATATGACCTTAAGGAAGTTGCCGAAAGACAGAAATTAATTGATAAATACGTAAATGAATGCATTTCAAATGCACCTTCAACCGATGATGACTACTATGTCATCAAATACATCTATGATTATCTGATCGCAAACACGGATTATGTTTCCGGTGCGCCCGATAACCAAAATATCTGCTCTGTTTTCATTGGAAGAGAGAGTGTATGTAGCGGATACGCCAAGGCTACACAGTACTTGCTTAATAAGCTTGGCGTTAAGTGCACATTTGTTTCCGGAACGGTGGAGACAAGATCCAGAAAGGATGCCAAACATTCGTGGAATCTGGTGTTGTGCAATGGAAATTATTACTACATGGACACTACCTGGGGTGATTCTTCATACCAGACAACCAGCGGTGAAACAGAAGATAAAATGAAACTTCCGCGAGTGAATTACGAGTACCTTTGTGTTACCACAGAGAGTATAGAGAGTAATCACAAATTCTCGGATCTCATAGCACTTCCTAAGTGCACCAGCATGGCTGATAATTACTATGTGAGAGAGAATGCATACTTTAAGAGTGACGACCTCTCGCTTGTAAGAGATCTTTTTGACAGGAAATACATGGACGGAAGTGATAATGTCACCATTAAATGTGCATCAGAAGAAATATACAGATCACTACTTGATAAATTGGTGACTCAGGGTGGCGTATTTGAATATTTAAGAGGAGACGCGAATCAGGGAAACAAGAAGAGCGTTCTGTATACGACATTTGAGGAAACCAGAACCATTATCTTCTGGCTGTGAGAAATACAACCGCCGGCTACGCAAGCCGGTGGTTTTTCTTCGGTAAGAAGTGTGATATACTATGTAGAAAGATTTAATATGAGGTGAAAGTAATATGGGAAAAGAACTTGCGGAAATTGGAGCAGTTAAGATTGCCGATGACGTTTTAGCCAGAATTGCAGCACTTGCAGCTCTTGAAGTAGACGGAGTATCCGCCATGGCAGGTAATTATACAAGCGATGTACTTGAAAAGGTGAGTCGCAAAAATCTTGCAAAGGGAGCAAAAGTTGTAGTTGGCCAGACACAGGTGAAAGTTGATCTTTCTCTTATGATGTCATACGGATATAATATTCCTGCTACATGTCAGCAGGCTCAGACTCGTGTTCAGACAGCAATAGAAAACATGACAGGGCTTGAAGTTACTGACGTAAATGTTAGGATTGCCGGCATCACAATGCCAAAAGCATAATAAATAACAGAGTGAGAAAAAGATGATGAACAGAAGCTTACTGAGAGAGCAGGTATTTAAACTGCTCTTTCGTGTTGAATTTAACCCTATGGAAGAAATGCCTGAACAGGAGGAGCTTTTTACCTCAACAAGTGATGACGATTTTTCCAAACAAGATGCTGATTATATCAGAGAAAAATATGAGAAGATAGCCGAGAAGCTTGAAGATATCGATAAGGCTATCAATGAGAAGACAAAGGGCTGGGACACAGATCGTATGGCAAAGGTTGAACTTACCATTATCAGACTTGCCGTATATGAGATCAAACATGATGATACGGTTCCTACCGGAGTTGCTATCAATGAGGCAGTTGAACTTGCTAAGAAATTTGGACAGGATGGTTCACCCGCCTTTGTGAATGGAGTGTTAGCCAAATTTGCGGAGTGAGTACACAGTCACACAAGTTAATGCCTATATAAAGAACATGTTTACTCAGGATTTCCTTCTGAGATCGATCACGGTCAAAGGGGAGATCAGTAATTGCAGGTACCATCCTTCCGGACACATCTATTTTACGATGAAGGATTCGGGTGGTGCCATTTCTTGTGTAATGTTCCGTGGAGACAGAGACAAGGGCGGCCTTAAATTTCAGATGAAAGAGGGGCAGCAGGTCAAGGTTTCGGGAACTGTTGACGTATACGAAAGAGATGGCAAATATCAGCTCTACGCCAGAAAGATCGAACTTGACGGCGAGGGAGCTCTTTTTGAGAAATTTGAAGAGTTAAAGAAAAGATTGGCGGAATCCGGAATGTTTGCTGAGGAATACAAGCAACCCATTCCGACATATATAAAAACTCTTGGCGTAGTTACTGCTTCGACGGGAGCAGCCGTGCGTGACATTATCAATGTTGCCACTCGCAGAAATCCACATATTCAGATTATTCTTTATCCTGCCATTGTACAGGGAGATCAGGCTGCCGAGAGCATAGTCAGAGGAATCGAGACTTTATCAGAGATGCAGACTGATGTTATCATTGTCGGACGTGGCGGAGGTTCTATTGAAGATTTATGGGCTTTTAATGAGGAAATTGTAGCAGAAGCTATATTTAATTGCCCGGTTCCAATCATTTCAGCAGTCGGACATGAAACTGATACAACAATAGCCGATTATGTAGCGGACAGAAGAGCACCTACGCCCTCAGCAGCGGCAGAAATCGCGGTGTTTGAGTACAGAAGATTTGTACAGGACCTTGAGGATTATTCTTATACGCTGCAAAAGAGTATGAACAGGATAGTCGGTACGCTCAAGTTAAAAGAGGCCAAGTACGCCGATAATCTGAGACACTTAAGTCCTATGGGAAGGATCAAAGAAAAGCTCCTTAGAATGGATAAGTTGCAGGATGCGATCCAGACTCTCATGGACAAAAAGATAATGGAAGCGCGAAACAGATTCGTTGTCGATACGCAGAAATTAAAGGGCTTATCGCCGCTTGAAAGGCTTATGGGTGGATATTCGTATATGGCGGATGAAAACGGAAAGAATATCCGGAGTATAGAGCAGGTATCTAAGGGCGATGAACTTTCGATATATGTAACTGACGGTGTCATAAAGGCAACGGCTACGGAAACTTCTTTTATAGACAGGAAGTAATATAAACTAGGAGAAATTATATGGCTGCCAAAAAGGAACAGAAAGAAAATAACAACTTATCTGTCGAGGAAGCTTTTACCAAGATAGAAGAGAAGATACAGGCGCTCGAAAAAGAAGATATATCTCTTGATGATTCTTTTAAGGAATATCAGGAGGGAATGACGCTTTTAAAGCAGTGTCATGAGATGATCGAGAGCGTCGAAAAGAAAGTACAGAAAATTGCTATGGATGGCAGTTTGGAGGATTTTGAGTAATGTCACAGAACGGTTTTGCTGATGAGCTTTCAAAGAAAGCAGAACATGTGGAGGAAATATTAAAGAAGTTTCTTCCCAAAGAAGAAGGATATGCGAGGACAGTAATAGAGGCGATGAATTACAGCCTTCTGGCAGGCGGAAAGAGACTTAGACCTGTCATGATGCTTGAATCATATAAGCTTTTTGCGGGAGAAGATGCGGATGAGGCTGTGGTTGAGCCTTTCATGGCGGCGATGGAGATGATCCATACATATTCGCTTGTACATGACGATCTTCCTGCAATGGATAACGATGAGTACAGAAGGGGAAGAAAAACGACACACGCCGTGTACGGCGCAGGAATGGCAACGCTTGCGGGCGACGCACTTTTAAATTTTGCGTTTGAGACTGCAATAAACGGCGCAGCCACGGGAACAAAGCTTACCCCTTATGACGGAGATACAGATAACAGATATTTTGCAGCACTAAAGGTTCTGTCGAAAAAGGCGGGAATATATGGCATGGTAGGCGGACAGTGCGCAGATATAATGGCTGAAAATGCGACTGATGTTCCAAATGACGAGATGAGTGATATACTTTCATATATAGATGAAAATAAAACGGCAGCACTTATCGAGAGCAGTCTTATGATCGGCGCAATCCTTGGCGGGGCATCAAAGAAATCCGTAGATGCCATGGAGAAAGCCGGAAGCTGCGTTGGAATAGCGTTCCAGATTCAGGATGACATTCTTGATATAGTCGGAGATCAGGAGGAAATAGGCAAGCCTGTTGGTTCCGATGAGAAGAACAACAAGAGCACATATGTCAGTCTGAACGGTATGGAAGCTGCATCAGCTAAGGTAAAAGAGCTGTCGGAAATAGCGGGAGATATTCTTAAAGAACAGGGATTTGGAGATTCTTTTTTGGAAAAGCTTTTTGACTCTCTGATTTATAGAAGGAAATGATATGTTATGTTACTTGAATTGATAAATAAAACCGGTGATATTAAAAAAATACCCCAGCAGAAATATCAGGAGCTTGCGGGCGAAATCAGACATTTTTTGATCGAAACAATATCAAAGACAGGTGGACATCTGGCTTCAAATTTGGGAGCTGTTGAGCTTACAATGGCGCTCCATCTGGCACTTGACCTTCCGAAGGACAAGATAATATGGGATGTGGGACATCAGGCATATACTCACAAGATATTAACCGGAAGAAAAGATAAATTTGATACATTGAGACAGTTTGGCGGGCTCAGCGGATTCCCGAAAAGATGCGAGAGCAGCACTGACTGTTTTGATACGGGACACAGCTCAACTTCTATCTCTGCCGGACTTGGTATGGTAAAGGCGAGAGATCTTATGGGTGAAGATTATACCGTTGTCTCTGTAATTGGTGACGGTTCGCTTACAGGCGGACTTGCTTATGAAGCGCTCAACAATGCTTCAAAGCTTGAGACAAACTTTATCATTATATTAAATGACAATGAGATGTCCATCTCAGAGAGCGTCGGAGGAATGAAGAAGTACCTCAACAGCGTTCGTACAGCGGACGGATATCTTAACCTCAAAGAGGATGTATATGCTCAACTGAGCAACAATCACAAGGTTGTAAACGGTATCAGAAGGGCAAAGAACAGTTTTAAACAGCTCTTTGTACCGGGAATGGTATTTGAGAACCTCGGAATTACTTATCTTGGACCTGTAGACGGACATAATGTCGCAAGCCTTGAGAAGGCTATCAAAGAGGCTAAAAAGGTCAAGAAGGCCGTTATGATTCATGTTATGACTAAGAAAGGTAAGGGATACGGTCCTGCAGAGAGACATCCTGCAAGATTCCACGGAACAGAGCCGTTTATCGTTGAGAACGGACTTCCAAGGAACCCCAGAACTACCGCTAATTATCAGGATATTTTCAGTACCGTAATGTGTAAACTCGGTGCAAGAAATTCCAAGGTTGTTGCGATAACTGCGGCAATGGCGGATGGAACGGGACTTAAGAGATTCAGAAATATGTATCCCGACAGATTTATCGATTCGGGAATTGCCGAGGAACATGCGGTTACTTTTGCGGCAGGAATGGCAGCAGGCGGATATAAGCCTGTATTTGCGGTTTATTCATCGTTCCTTCAGAGGGCATACGACCAGATACTTGAGGACGTTTGTCTTCAGAAACTTCCGGTTGTCTTTGCGATAGACAGGGCGGGACTTGTAGGAAGCGATGGAGAGACTCATCAGGGTATTTTCGATGTTTCATTCCTTTCATCGATGCCAAACATGCACATAATGGCTCCTAAGAATAAGTGGGAGCTTTCAGATATGCTTAAATTCGCTGTGGATTTTGATATGCCCATAGCGGTAAGATATCCGAGGGGAAATGCTTATGACGGATTAAAAGACTTCAGAGCACCCGTAAAACTTGGAAAGTGCGAGCCTATTTATGAGGAAAAAGACATCTGTCTTCTTGCACTCGGACCAATGGTGAAAATAGGAGAGGAAGTGCGCAATATCCTCAAAGACAGAGGGCTTAACTGCAGTCTTGTAAATGCGCGTTTCTATAAGCCTATTGATACTGACTACATCAAGACAGCTTCACACAGCCACAAGCTCTTTGTCACAATGGAAGAGAATGTGCTTATAGGCGGATTTGGTGAGAAAGTCAGAGATTATGTCGATACAAACAGGATAGATGCAAGTGTGTTCAACATTGCAATTCCCGATCAGTTCGTAACTCACGGCAGTGTCGACAAACTCAGAGCTGAGCTCAAGATAGATGCAGAGTCTATCGCAGAAAGAATTATGAACGAATTACACAGGTAACGATATATGGCAAAAGAAAAGGAAAGACTGGACGTCCTTCTTGTAAACAGAGGACTTGCCGTTTCCAGAGAAAAAGCAAAGACACTTATAATGGCTGGTGACGTTTTTGTAAACGGACAGAGGGAGGATAAGCCCGGAACCACTTTCGAGGAGAGTAAGATAAAGACACTCGAAGTAAAGGGCGATACACTTCCGTATGTCAGCAGAGGCGGACTTAAGCTTGAGAAAGCGGTCAATAATTTCGGATTCCCTTTGGAAAAGAAAATCTGCATGGATATAGGTGCTTCGACAGGTGGATTCACTGATTGCATGCTTCAGAACGGTGCAAGCAAAGTCTATTCCGTAGACGTCGGACACGGACAGCTTGACTGGAAACTTAGAAGCGATGACAGAGTCGTATGCATGGAGAAGACCAACTTCAGATATATGGTGAGAGATGATATTCAGGATGATCTTGATTTTGCATCCTGTGATGTCTCTTTTATCTCACTTACAAAGATATTACTTCCCGCAAGAAAGCTCCTTAAAGCAGGCGGAGAGATGGTATGCCTTATAAAGCCCCAGTTCGAGGCGGGAAAGGATAAGGTAGGAAAAAAGGGTGTTGTTAGAGACCCCAAGGTGCACGAAGAGGTGGTTCACAGGATCACAGACTTTGTGGATATAGCAGGATTTGAAGTTTTACATCTTGATTTTTCCCCGATAAAGGGACCTGAGGGAAATATCGAGTATCTAATACATATCAGAAAAAATCCCGATGCCGATGAGAGAGTTATTGAGCTTACAGAGGCAGAGGGTGAAAAAATCTTAAAAGAGACAGAACTAAGGGGAGACGGGTTCTCACATACGCCCGAGATGGAAAAGCTTATTTCTGAAACTGTTATGAGGGCGCATGGAAAGTTAGATAATTAAGAGAATACTTATTCATGCGGTGGGAGAAGATATGGAACGGTTTTGTATTGTCACAAATAAGAGCAAAGATGAAAACCTTGAAGTTACCGGTCATATCAAGGAATATCTTACAAGCCATGGCAAAGAGTGCGTTGTTGCCGATTGTGCCATAGGGCTTTCAAAAGAATCAAATGCCATCGGAAGAGAATTCATGAGCTTCATTCCGGAAGATACGGATTGCTGTATCGTTCTCGGAGGAGACGGAACCATGCTTCAGGCGGCAAGAAGCGTTGCTTTTCAGGATATACCGCTTCTTGGTGTCAATCTTGGAAATCTTGGCTATCTTGCAGAAGTAGAAAAGAGTAGCATTGATGATGCGATGGCACGTCTTTTATCAGGTGATTTTTATGTTGAAGACAGGATGATGCTTCGCGGTGTCATCGGAGACAGAAAAGATTATGCGCTCAATGATATCGTAATAAGCAGGGCGTCCGATATTCAGGCGATAGATTACAACATATACGTAAATGATCTTTTGCTTTACAGCTATCATGCGGACGGAATTATTATCTCGACTCCGACAGGATCGACAGGATATAATATGTCAGCAGGAGGTCCTATTGTAGAGCCTTCGGCGAATATGATCCTTTTAACACCCATATGTCCACATACGCTCAATTCAAGAAGCATGGTGCTTTCAGCGGATGCAAAGATTGAGGTGGAGCTTCTTTCGGGACGTGGTAAACGCAATCCTAAAGTAGTAGCTGCGTATGACGGAAGCGGCGTGATAGAGCTGAACGCCGGAGATAAGATGGTGATAAATAAATCAAAGAAGACAACTAAGATTATTAAACTCAACAGAGTAAGCTTTTTGGAAATTTTGGGTAAAAAGTTCAGTATGTAAGATATAAAAATGAGATTGGGGGAAAGGTTATCCGACGATGAAAAAGAACAGACATGATAAGATTATCGAAGTCATTGCAAAAAACGTGGTAGAGACTCAGGAACAGTTGGTAGCTCTTTTGAACAAAGAAGGATATAAGGTTACGCAGGCAACTGTTTCCAGGGACATCAGAAAACTTAAGCTTACCAAGCAGGTAAATGCAGAGGGGATTTCAAAGTATGTCTACACAACTGCCGGACAGGAAGTTATGCAGAGCAAATACGTCAGCGTATTAAAAGCAGGCTTTGTCAGCATGGATGTTGCGGAGAATCTCCTTGTCGTAAAGACTGTTTCGGGAATGGCAATGGCGCTTGCTACAGCAATCGATTCGTTGGAATTTAAAGAGATAGTCGGATGTATCGCAGGTGATGATACCATTATGATCGCCATAAAGAGCAAAGCGGAAGCTATGGATGTTATGTCAAGGCTTCGTGAAATGATGCAACAATAACACAGAGTGGGGAAATATGTTATATAGTTTACATGTAAAAAATCTTGCCCTTATCAAGGAACAGGAAATCGAGTTTTCCAAAGGGCTTAATATTTTGACCGGAGAAACGGGCGCAGGTAAGTCTGTTATTATCGGATCGGTTAATCTTGCTCTTGGTGCAAAAGCAGATCCTTCGCTTATCAGAACGGGCGAAGAATATGCGCTTGTTGAGCTTGTGTTTGGTGTGGAGAACGATCTTCAGAGGAAACAGCTCGAAGAGCTTGAGATTCCCGTAGAAGATGACGGAACTCTTGTCATTCAAAGAAAGATCATGCAGGGCAGAAGCACATCCAAAGTATCGGGCGAGACGGTCACTGCAAAGCAGCTCAAAGACATTTCAAATATTCTTATAAACATTCACGGGCAAAACGACCATCAGGAACTACTCCATAAGAAAAAGCATATTGAAATACTTGATAATTACTGCATGGATGATCTGAGCGGTCTTTTTGATCTCCTTTCGGACGAATATGCCAAGATGAAGGAGCTTGAGAAGCAACTTTCAGAGACTGATATTGACGAGAATACAAGGCTTCGTGAAACGGAACTTCTTGAGTATGAGGTAAAAGAAATCTCGGATGCAGAGCCTGTTGTCGGTGAGGATGAGCAGCTTGAGAGCGTTTACAGGAAGATGGTAAACGGACGCAAGATCTCTGAGGCGGCTAATATCGCTCTTAATCTTACGGGATCGGGAGAGATGGAAGAGAGCGCATCCGATGCGGTTGGAAGGGCTGTAAGAGAGCTTACTTCCGTGGTTTCATATGACAGCGAGCTTGAAGGTCTTTTATCCCAGCTTTCGGATGTGGAGAGTCTTTTGTCCGACTTTAATCATGCTCTTTCAGGATATCTTGACGGTCTTGAATTTGATGATGAAGAGTTCAGGACTACGGAAGACAGGCTTAATACCTTGAATCACCTCAAGGATAAATACGGCGGAAGCATTGAGCAGGTCCTTAAGAGTCTTGAGGAAAAAGAGGAGAGGCTTAAGGCAATCTCCGATCTTGATGCTCACAGAGACAGACTTAAAAAGGATTACTATGATAGTCTCGGTAAGGTAAAAGAGCTTTGCGAGAAGATATCAAAGGTAAGGCGTGAAGGTGCAAAGAGTCTTCAGGAAAAGCTGAAGGATGCGCTTGTTGACCTTAATTTCCTTGATGTCAGATTTGAGATAGATATAGAGAGTAGCGAAGATAAGATTTCTTCAAAGGGATATGACGAGGCTCAGTTTATGATCTCGACAAACCCCGGCGAAGCGCTCAGACCGCTTGACCAGATAGCGAGCGGAGGTGAGCTTTCCAGAATCATGCTTGCGCTTAAGACTGTCGTTGCTGACAGAGACGATATAAGCACGCTCATATTCGATGAGATTGACGCCGGTATAAGCGGAAGGACGGCATGGAAAGTGTCACAAAAACTCGGAGAACTTTCCGCAAACCATCAGATAATCTGTATCACGCATCTTCCGCAGATCGCGGCAATGGCGGATACACATTACATGATAGAGAAGGGGCTTGATGCAGGAAGAACAGTTACGTCAATCTATGCTCTTTCCGAGAAGCTGTCGGAGAAGGAGCTTGGAAGACTTCTTGGAGGAGATGAGCTCACCGAGGCGACTCTTTTGAATGCACGTGAAATGAAGCAGATGGCTTATGAGAAAAAAGCCGGATTAAAGACATGAGGAATAAATAATGACTATCGATAATGACGATCTCCTTAACAGCGTGATAGCGTCGCTTGGAAGAATAGATGCTATCTCTCTGGATGACATTCCGAATATAGATCTGTACATGGATCAGCTCACTACATTTATGGATGAGCGTCTTAAGCAGTCAACACGTCATCCCGAGACTGATAAGATACTTACGAAGACAATGATAAATAATTATGCCAAGAACGATCTTTTGCCTCCTCCGATAAGGAAGAAGTACTCAAAAGACCACATTATTCTGCTCATTTTTATTTATTATCTGAAGAACATATTGTCAATAAGCGACATTCAGACGTTGCTTGATCCGTTAAAAGAAAGATTCCATGTCAGCGATGACAAATTGAACTTAAGTAAGATCTACGAGAGGGCTTTTGAACTTCAGAATGAGGAACTTGAACCCGTCATTGAAGATCTTAAGAAGAAGTACGAGAGATCGCTTGAGACATTCGATGATTCGGAGCTTTCGGAGGAAGATAAGAAGAGGATGCAGACATTTTCTTTTATCATCCTTCTTGCCTATGACGTCTATATAAAGAAACTTCTTATCGAGAAGATAATAGACAACAGCATGGTTGGTGACTCCGACAAAAAAGAAAAGCCTGCAAAGGAAAAGAAAAAGAAGTAAGGATTTATAGATGGGAATATACGATACACTTAATTCGCAGCAGAAAAAGGCTGTTCTACAGACCGACGGACCCGTGCTCATTCTCGCGGGAGCGGGATCGGGTAAGACCAGGGTTCTGACTCACAGAGTTGCTTATCTTATAGATGAGTGCGGAGTTAATCCTTGGAACATCATGGCAATCACATTTACAAATAAGGCAGCAGGAGAGATGAGAGAAAGAGTCGATAAGATTGTCGGCTTTGGTGCGGAGAGCATCTGGGTTTCAACTTTCCATTCAAGCTGCGTTAAGATACTCAGAAGATATGCGGACAGAATAGGCTTTGGAAACAATTTTACGATCTATGACACGGACGATTCCAAGAGTCTTATGAAAGATATCTGCAAAAAGTATCAGCTTGAGACTACCCAGCTTAAACTTAAGAGAATAATGGGAAGCATATCTACGTGCAAGGACAATCTTGTTTCACCTGAAGAATATGCTCTCAATACGCAAAATGACTTTATCAAAGTCAGGATATCAAAGGCTTATACCGAATATCAGAACGCTCTTAAAAAGAACAATGCGATGGATTTCGACGATCTCATCATGAAGACGGTTGAGCTCTTTAAGACAAATCCCGATGTTCTTGATTCTTATCAGGAGCGTTTCAAATACATAATGGTCGATGAGTATCAGGATACGAACAACGCTCAGTTTGAGCTTATCAGGATTCTTGCCGACAAGTACAGAAACCTTTGCGTTGTCGGTGACGACGATCAGAGTATTTATCGTTTCAGAGGCGCGAACATAAGGAATATCCTTGATTTCGAGAAGGTCTATAAAGACGCTGTTGTAATAAAGCTTGAGCAGAACTACAGATCCACACAGCAGATTCTTGACGCCGCAAACGCCGTTATAAGCAATAACGGAGGGCGCAAGGAGAAAGCTCTTTGGACCGAGGAAAAAGACGGTGATATCGTAAAATTAAAGCATTTTGATACTGCCTATGATGAGGCGGAGTTCATTGCAAGCGATATCGGTAAGCTTAAGAGAAACGGCAAATTAAAATACAGTGAGACAGCAATCCTTTACAGGACAAATGCCCAGTCACGACTTATAGAAGAGCGATTCGTTGTAGAGGGAATCCCTTACGATATCGTAGGCGGAACGAACTTCTATTCAAGACGCGAGATAAAAGATCTTTTGGCATACCTTAAGACAATCGACAACGGTCTTGATGATGTTGCGGTTAAAAGAATTATTAATGTGCCAAAGAGAGGAATCGGTCTTACTACAATTGACTATGTTCAGGCATATGCCGATGAGAGGCAGATAAGCTTTTACGATGCGCTCTGCGAAGCAGATCAGATAATGGCTGTATCAAGAAGTGTAAGTAAGCTGGAGAACTTCGTTACCATGATAAGGGCGTTCAGAACCAAGATGAAGACATATTCTCTTGAGGAGCTCTTAAAGGATGTTATTGATGTCACGGGATATATGGAATACCTTAAGACTATTGATGACGATGATAATGAGGACAACGACAGAGCACAGAACGTAGACGAACTTATTTCCAAGATCGCTGCGTATGAGGAGAATATGGAAGAAGAGCAGCCGACTCTTTCAGGATTTCTTGAAGAAGTTGCTCTTGTTGCCGATATTGACAGGATTGGAGAGGACAACGAGAAAGTCCTCCTCATGACACTTCACAGTGCAAAGGGACTTGAGTTCGAGCATGTGTATCTTGCCGGAATGGAAGAGGGAGTTTTCCCTTCATACATGACTCTTGCAAACGAGGATGCAGATCCCGAGGGCATCGAGGAAGAGAGAAGACTTTGCTATGTGGGAATTACACGTGCGAAGAGACATCTTACACTCACTGCCGCAAAGAGAAGAATGATCCGCGGAGAGACGCAGTTCAATAGACTGAGCAGATTTATCTCAGAGATTCCTTACACAATGATCGAGAGATCGGGAGCTGAGAGCAAGCCGGCATTTCTTTTTGATGACGGCGATACGATCGACGATTATGAGAGTGTTGAGGATACATTCGGAAGCTCAAATTCAGGGATAAAGTCAGCTTATTCAAATTCAAAGGGATTTGGTGCAAGTTCTTATGGCAAGAATGTTGCCGGAAGATCTGAACTTGCAAATACATATAGGATAAAAGCGGTACCTAAGCCGCCTAAGAAGGAAAAGAGAGCTGTTCCATCCGAAAAGCCCTACATTGCATCCGCTGCAAAGACTTATGCCAGAGGTTCTCTTGCAGGTCTTTCCAAGGGAATGCCCACAGCGGGCGGAAAACCTGAATATGGCGTCGGCGATAAGGTCAGCCACGTAAAATACGGCGTTGGCGTTGTAACTTCGCTTGAACAGGGACCAAGAGACTATAAGGTTACCGTAAACTTTGACGAATGCGGTCAGAAGATTATGTACGCAGCATTCGCCAAGCTGAAGAAAATCTGAATAAGGTGTGGTATACTGAATGATATAGGGTATAAAAGTCAATAATACGTACATGCTTGCATGTTATGTATTTTGAATAATTTTTTTATGAGAAAGGGGTCACTTATGGAAGTGAAATCTAAGATTGACGATATTATTGAAATGACACGAATTAACGAACTTCTCGACAAGAGAGCGGCTGCAAATGCCAAGAAGCCTTCCAACGTGATTCTGTGGGTGCTTGCAGTTATTGGTTCCGTTTCTGCGGTTGCCATCATCGCTTATCTGGTGTATCGCTATATGACACCGGCTTACGAAGATGATTTTTATGATGACGATTTTGATGACTTCGACGATGATTTCGATGATGAAGAATTTATGAGAGAAAGCTAAGAACCTGCCGTGAAGAAGAAAGAAATTATTACTGGAACAGTCAAAAGAGTAGAATTTCCCAATAAGGGAATAATTGAGACTTCAGAGGGGAAGGTCGTTGTAAAAGGCGTACTTCCCGATCAGAAAGTCTCTGTACAAATTCAAAAAGTGAGAAAAGACAGAGCTGAGGGAAGACTTCTCGAAGTTTTGGAAGAATCTCCGGACTACGTTGAAAGCCCCTGCATCCATTTTGGGAAATGCGGAGGCTGTAGTTATCTTACAATGCCTTACGTAAAGCAGCTCGGTCTCAAGGAGCAGCAGGTGAGAAGTATCATAAAGCCTGCGATTGAGAGACAGAGCACAAAAGTTACATGGGAAGGCATAAAGACAAGCCCCGTAAAATTTGCATACAGAAATAAGATGGAGTTCAGCTTCGGCGATGAAGTCGTTGGCGGACCTCTTTGTCTTGGTATGCATAAAAAAGGGAGCTTCTATGACATTGTTACCGTCTCCGGTTGCCGAATCGTAGATGACGATTACAAGGCAATTCTGAGCGCAACACTTGATTATTTCACTCCGATGTATGAGAGAAAAGAAGTATCGTTCTATCACAGAATGAAGCAGGAGGGCTATCTTAGACACCTGCTTGTTAGACGTGCTGTAAAGACGGGCGATATTCTTGTTGATCTTATTACAACAACTCAGGAAGAGCATGATCTTGAAGGTTTCAAGGACGCTCTGCTCAACCTTAGCTTAAATGGAAGGATAGTTGGAATTCTTCACACGAAGAATGACAGCCTTGCTGATGCCGTAATAGATGAAGGAACGGAAATTCTTTTCGGACAGGACTTTTTCTATGAGTACCTATTGGGACTTAAGTTCAAGATCAGTCCGTTTTCATTCTTCCAGACGAACAGCCTGAGTGCGGAAGTGCTATATAAGACAGTTCGCGGATATATCAAGAGCCTTTATGATCAGGGCAAGATCGGAAACAACGGAGTTATCTTCGATCTCTATTCCGGAACAGGCACGATTGCTCAGCTTCTTGCACCGGTTGCCAATAAGGTTATTGGTGTCGAGATTGTTGAGGAGGCTGTTGAAGCAGCTAAAGAGAACGCCCAGCTCAATCATCTGGACAATTGCCACTTCATCGCAGGTGACGTACTGAAAGTACTCGATGACATCGAGGAGAAACCCGACCTTATCATTCTCGATCCTCCCAGGGATGGAATAAATCCTAAGGCACTTACCAAGATCATTGGCTACGGCGTGCCTTACATTATCTATGTTTCCTGCAAGCCCACAAGCCTTGCACGCGACCTTGAGATACTTCAGGAGAACGGCTACGTCATGACCAGAGCCGTCGCTCATGATCAGTTCCCTTGGACGAATCATGTTGAGACGGTTGTTCTTCTGTCCCAACAAAAAGCAGATGATCATATCGAGATAGAAATTAATCTTGATGAGATAGATGCTACAAGTGCAGAGACAAAGGCAACCTACAAGCAGATACAGGAGTGGGTGCAGGAACACTATGGATTTCATGTA
>JAFZQT010000106.1 GCA_017620235.1 Butyrivibrio sp.
AAGGCTACAGACGCAGCTGTTGCATCTATCAGCAAGATGTCTACAAAGGTTAAAGGCAAGGATCAGATCATGAGAGTTGCTGCAGTTTCATCAGGTGATGATGAAGTAGGACAGATGATTGCTGATGCTATGGAGAAGGTTTCAAACGATGGTGTAATTACTATCGAAGAGTCAAAGACAATGCAGACTGAGCTTGACCTTGTAGAAGGTATGCAGTTAGACAGAGGATATATCTCAGCTTACATGGCTACAGATATGGACAAGATGGAAGCAAACCTCGAGGATCCTTATGTACTTATCACAGATAAGAAGATCTCAAACATCCAGGATATCCTTCCTCTTCTTGAGCAGATCGTTAAGACAGGATCTAAGCTCCTTATCATCGCTGAGGATGTAGACGGTGAGGCTCTTACAACTCTTATCGTTAACAAGCTCCGCGGAACATTCAACGTAGTAGCAGTTAAGGCTCCCGGATACGGTGACAGAAGAAAGGCTATGCTTGAGGATATCGCAATCCTTACAGGCGGTAAGGTTATTTCTTCAGACCTTGGCCTTGAGCTTAAGGATACAACTTTGGATGACCTTGGAAGAGCTAAGAGCATCAAGGTAGAAAAAGAGAAGACAACAATCGTTGATGGTCTTGGACAGAAGGACGAGATCTCAGCTAGAGTTGCTCAGATCAAAAAACAGATTGAAGATACAACATCAGATTTCGATAAAGAAAAGCTTCAGGAGAGACTTGCTAAGCTTGCTGGCGGTGTAGCCGTTATCAGAGTAGGTGCTGCAACAGAGACTGAAATGAAAGAAGCTAAGTACAGAATGGAAGACGCTCTCAACGCTACAAGAGCTGCAGTAGAAGAGGGAATCATCTTCGGTGGTGGTTCAGCTTACATCCACGCTTCTAAGGAAGTTGAGAAGCTTGCAGCAAGCCTTGAGGGAGATGAGAAGACAGGTGCTAACGTTGTTCTTAAGGCACTTGAGGCTCCTCTTTTCCATATCGCTAACAATGCAGGTCTTGACGGATCAGTTATCGTTAACAAGGTTAAAGAGAGCAAGGTTGGCGTAGGCTTCAACGCATACTCAGAAGAGTACGTAGACATGGTTAAGGACGGAATCATCGATCCTGCCAAGGTTACAAGAAGCGCTATCCAGAACGCTACATCTGTTGCATCAAGCTTCCTTACAACAGAAGCTGCTGTTGCAACAATCAAAGAGCCCGCTCCCGCTATGCCCGCAGGTGCACCCGGAATGGGAATGATGTGATCGATAACGAGTAAAACTCGAACATCATATGATCAGAACCACGGAGTGGTTAAACATAAAGAGGACGCCCCTCAAGCTCGCTTGAAAGGGGCGTCCTCTTTAATGTTTGAGTACACGCCGAAGGCGTGTCTGATCATATGATGGGCAGAGCTTTACGACAACGGTTGACAAGAGAAATCCCCCTGCATACTGATTATTTATAAGCGTAGTATGCAGGGGGATTTCTCTTGTATAAGCGCTTCTTTCCAAAACGTTATTTTCTAAAGTATAATTATATTAAATAAACTTTCCTGCAAGAAAACGAGGACGCTATGAAATCAAAGAAACTTTTATCTGTCGGAATAATTGCTGCTATTATAATCGCCTGTACCGCTCTTGTAAGAAATTACTTATTAAAGCAGGAGCAATCACAGCCTGATGACATAATTGGCGGTGCGGACGGACCGACTTCAATATTTGTTGCAAATAAGGTAAATAAGGATGGATATATATCTATCTCTATGGAAACGGCTGAAATGCTTTTATCCGCCATGGATCCTTCATGGTACATCTTGCTTGATGTAAGAAGGGCAGATGAGTATGCCGAAGGGCATATTCCGGGAGCTATAAATATAGCAAATGAAGAAATTGGTTCAGACAGGCCGGAGGAATTGCCTGATCTGAACCAGAATATCTTTGTTTATTGCAGGAGTGGAAGACGAAGTAAAGAAGCTTCCAAGAAACTCGCGGATATGGGGTATACCCGCATTTATGAGTTTGGTGGAATCATTGATTGGACAGGGGATATAGAAAAGTAATTCTATTCTTCGTTTCCACCCTTAGCGGATTTCAGATCCTCTTTGAATTGATCCCACTTTTCCGGATTACGTACGTAGTACAGCGGCATGAGGAATCTAAATGAAGAGCCTGATTCTGTTTAGTAGTAAACTTCATCAGGAGCTTCCACTGGGTATTCATCATAATTATAATTATTATAGTCGTCTATTGCATATACCAGATCGTCATTCTGATACTCATCCGTTGCGTAATCCACATTGTCTGCGGTAAAATCGTCGGCATCGTCCATTGATAATTCATCGGATTCTTCTTCAGAACCTTCACCTGAAAATTTATATGATATCGGCTTGCCTTCCTCGGCTGCTTTCAGGTCTTCTTTAAACTGATCCCACTTTTCGGGATTACGTACGAAGTACATGGGACATTCTTTTCCTGTAACCTCATAGTGTCTTATGACATGATCCGTGCTGAGGTTAAAAGAGGATCTGAGCCAGTTTACAAGCTTTATAAGTGATTCGTAAGATGCATCGGTAAATTCTCCGGTAATATCGGGGTGGCACACTTCGATTGATATTGTGTCTCTGTTTCTGTCATTACTTGAAGCGGATTTCTCAGTGAGCGGAACACACATGATTATCTCGCCGTCAATTCCTACAACGAAATGTGAGCATACATCCGAATCTTCCTGATTATAGAAGTCTCTGTTCTGCTGGGCTGTAGTTCTGGGGTTGCCGACATAGTGAACAACTATGTCGTTTATGCCTTCAAGAAGGGCGCCGCTTCTCGAAGGGTTACCTTCATCTATAAGTTGAACATCTATCCAAGATGGAATTTCCAATTCAGCAGCAATTTCAACATTGCTCTTTTTTGTTAATATCTTAAAAACCTGCGTTCCTATGACAATAAGTATTACTAATTCCAGAAAAAGAAAGACAATACTGTTCATAAGTTTATTTTTTTTCTTGGGCATTGCATTTCTTTTTGTCTGTGTTTGTCTGGGCATAGTTCTACTCTCGTTAAAATTAATTATTCTATTATTTGGAATGTATCTCTGTGGCCTGGTAGCTGTATAACTGTTCATATCTTTTATTCTTTCTTTTTACAAAATTTGTCCGAATGACTGTGTTTATTAAATATATATCGTGTATTAACGTTACTAGTACACTTATACCATGATTTATAAATCGTGTCAACGTTTTACATTAAGATAAATAAAGCGCGGAATAACGTGTGCCTTGACACTTGTAAAAACTCGTAGTACTATACACACGGTCACTTTGCAAAGATCCATTGAAAAGAGTGACTCGACAGTTCGTTTGCACCATCCTGTCGTTAAACAAAACCAGGGCTGATTGGAAATACCATGTATTATCATGCATTCTGATAGCTCTGCGATTATCTTCGCGGAGCTGTTTTAGTTTTAGTCTGTTTCTGATTCCCCCTGAGTATATATTTCATTTCATAAAGAGAGGTTATTAAAATGAATCTGTTTTTGGGCATTTTGGAACTCATAGTATGCTTTTCGGGCGTACTTGTATTGGACAAGCTTTTCGGAAAGTGGGGGCTATACACATGGATGGCTCTTGCCGTTGTTTTTGCAAATATTCAGGTTTCCAAGCAGGTGGATATCGGCGGTATCTCAACGGCTCTTGGCAATGTTATGTTTGCTTCGACTTATCTGACGACGGACATACTTAACGAAAAATATAGTGACAAAGCAAGTAAAAACGCTGTAAAGATCGCAGCAGCGGCGCTTGTGGCATATATCATTTTTGCGATATTTACACAGCTCTTTGTTCCCAATTCGTATGACACGGTAGATGGAGCAATGAAGAGCATTTTCGCGATGTCAGTTAGAATAACGACGGCATCGGGCGTTATGTTCGTACTTTCCAACTGGGTAGACGTCATCCTGTATCAGAAGATCAAGCAGAAGACAGGTGGAAAGTACATGTGGTTCAGAAACAACATATCAACCATCCTTTGCAACTGTGCTGAGAACTTTGGTTTTGCAATCCTTGCATTTATCGGAACGTTTCCGCTTATGTATTGCATTGAAGTTGCATTTGCCGGATCGATAATAGAGATGCTTATTGCGGCGTGCGATACACCATTTTTGTACCTTGCAGGATATCTCAACCGCAGAAGTGGGATTCTTTTGGAAAAAGATGATGATGATAGCGAGGTTGAATCCGCAGAGGGGGCAGTATGATATACGATCTTGTACGCTATCAGCTTGTGGACGAGAATACCAGCTCGATGAAAAGAGAAAACGTATTATTGGTCTCTCTTGGCTGCTCCTGGGGCAAGTGCACTTTCTGTGATTATCAGGACGATAAGTCATCATCGGTACTTGCTTGTGATTCTGTAAATAAAAAAGTGCTCGCCCGGGTAAAAGGCACGGAAGTTGGTTCAACCATCCTCGAAGTTACATGTTCTGCATCTTACACAGAGCTTCCTTTTACCACGATCAACTATATAAGAGAAACTTGTAAAGAAAAGGGCATCAAGACGGTTATTCTTGAAGGTCACTATATTTACAGAGAGGCCAATCCTTTTTTCATAAACTTTTTTAACCAATATGGAATAGACGTTATGTTTAGATGCGGCGTTGAGACCTTTGATGAGCACATTAGGGAAGATATTTTGAATAAGGGCTTACCTAATGTCACACCCGAGCAGCTTGCTGCATATTATCAGTGGATCAACATAATGTTTGGGATGGAAGGGCAGACTATAGAACAGCTTGAAAAAGACATCTCGATAGGCCTTAAACACTTTAAACGCATAAACATAAGCATATACACAACCGTCAAGAACGGACCAAAGCGCGACCTCGCCGCAATAGAAAAATTCTATAACAGTTCCTTCTACCAAGAACTTAAAAGCAATCCCGCAATCGATATCTACGACGAATGGGACGAAAACAATGAACATAAAGTAGGGCATGATGTGTAAGGGTAAACTTCTCGCACTCCGGCAGCGCCAGACTGTAGTCTGCCATCTGTCGGAGTGTGTGAAGTTTTGGAAATATACTAATTTTTATATATCATGCTATCTTTTTTGTGGAATATTCTGAATTTATAAAAAATTTACTGTTAATTATACTTAAACTATAAGATAATAAAAACATACCGAAAGAGTGATGATGTCATAAAATGACAAAAGAAATATCTGAATAGTGGGTATAGCTTTGAAAGGAGACAGTATATGGAAGGTTTGGACGCTCAGGATATTATTCTTGATGAGCAGGATTTATCTAATGCAAATATTGATGATCTTTTGGCAGCGATGAAAGCAGAAGAGTCATCTGCAGGTTTTTTGCGTGAAGATGTGGGGACAGCAACGGATGTGGGGAGCGCCGGTGTTATCGATGATGCAACAATGGATGTTATTAATGCTATGGCAGATGCAGCGCCTGATGCACAGGATATTATTTCAGCGGATGAGGCTATGACTGAAGCGCTGGAAAGCATAGCGGTAGAAATGAAAGCGTCAGATTTTGCCGAACCGAAGGAAGAATCTGAAGCGGTTGAAGAAATTGCAATAGAAGAGACTCCTGTAGAGGAATCTACAGAGGAGGGAAAAGAAGCAGAGCCTGTTGTTGATGTAGATGCAATGCTTGCAGCTATGGCAGAAGCAGAGACAGCAACTGATGTTGATGCAATGCTTGCTTCAATGGCTGAGGCAGATGCGTCTGAGAGTTCAGAGTCTGAAGAAGTTAATCTTTCAGAAGAAGAGGCGACGATAATGGATAATTTAGAAGCTTTGGCAGCGGAAATACCGGAAGCTGATAATACGGCGGAAGTGCCCATTACCGAGACTACAGATGCTAATATTACAGAGGCACCTATAACTGAGATCACAGAATCTATGGCGGCTGAGATTCCAATCACGGAAGCATCGGAACCTATGCCCGAATACTCAGAAGTGATCCTGGATGAGCCGGTCATAGAAGAGGATAAAGTTGAAACACAGGAGATTCCTGATATAGAAGAGGCTGTGGCAGAAGAGCCTGCAACAGAAGAATCTGTTCCGGAAGATATGTCTATTGGAGAGGTTATTGCAGAAGAGGCAGAAGTCTCTGAAGACAAATTGCCTGATCCGGCAGATATGGATGCGCTTATGGATGCAATGCAAGCAGCTGAAAGCGAAGTGACATCGACAGAAGAAACAGCTATAACTGAAGAAATGGGAGGAGACATGTCAGCTGACGAGATGAAGAATTTGGATGAAGTTTTGAATGCGGAGGTGGATGCTCTTACAGAGGCAGTGGAAGAAGAGGCATCAGCTGCAACAGCAGGTATGACAATGGCAGATGCTGTTGCCGGAGATGTGAATCAGATAGAGAGCTTTCTTGAGGAAAAGGGCTATGAGTATACTGTTGTAAACGACGGAGCTGAAACTATATTTATTCTTAAAACAAGCGAGAACAATGCACTTGCAATTACATATGCCGATGGTGAGTTCCAGTCACTTACACCGGGATTCAGCAAGGAAGATCAGCGCGGATACGGCGATATCCTCACTGCATATGTAGAGGAAACCATCACATCAGGTGGTCGCTTCGAGATCAAGAGACACAAAGGAACTGTGCTCGTATAAAAGCTATACCAAAAATATATGATAATATACAGAGAGGTCTTGGCAGAGATGCCGGGACCTCTTTTTGAAGCGCGCGAAGCCGGGAGGGAACTTGATTGTTTTACGCAAAAATGCTAATGTTTCGTATTGAAACGTAAAATTGGCTTCAAGAGGTAAATGGCAACATGAGATTATTTACGCAATACAAGGGACTTAGAAGAGAAAACTACATTTTGTTTTTGGGAAAAATGGTTACCAATCTCGGCGCAATGGTATGGCCGATTTTGACGATGATACTCAATCAAAAGCTTGGCATGAGCGCGACTGAAACAGCGACCTTTTCGATCGTCACAGGATTCTTTTTCCTGCCGGCAAGCTTAATTGGTGGGTATCTGGCTGATAGATTCAATAAGAAAATGGTTATAATATGCTGCGATATCATTTCTGTCGCTCTATACATCGTAAGTGGTATGATACCGCTTACGCTTTTTACTATGTGCCTCGTCATGGCGGGAGCTTTTTTCCAAACTCTGGAGAATCCGGCATACAATGCGATCGTTGCTGAGGTGACACCACAGGAAAAGAGAGAAAAAGCTTTTTCCCTGTTATATCTTGGAAAAAACATAGGTCTCATACTGGCACCGACTATTGCGGGATTCCTGTTTAAAAATCATCTGAGTCTGTGCTTTATAATAAATGGTCTTGCAATATCGTTATCTACGGTGCTTATTACCTTATTTGTAAAAGATACATCGGTATCGGGTAAAAAAGAGCAGCATAAAGCTACGGATAAAAAAGTATGTGATCAAAGCATAATGAGCGTGCTTAGGGGAAGTGCCGCACTTTTGCTTTTTATCATATCTATGAGCTTTCATGAGGGCGCTTATTCTCAGTTTGGTTACCTCATGCCTCTTGATATTTCTAAAGCATATCCTGAAACCGGTTCTGTGATATATGGCACGGTTGCCAGCGTGAACTGCATTATCGTCGTGGTGTTTACACCCTTCATTACCATGTTGCTTGAAAAAGTGTCGCTTTCTAAAAAGTTTGCGCTCGGAACATTCTTCCAGGCACTGAGTTTTGTGGCATTTCTTCTTTCATTTGGTGTGATAGCGGGATACTACGTGTCTATTACCCTGTTTACTATTGGAGAGATATTGACGGCTACGGTTCACGGGGCGTTCCTTTCGGGAAAGGTACCTATGGAGTTAAGAGGCAGGCTGTATGGCATCTCAGACTTTATATCTGCGGTTATGGTCGGTATTGTCAAGTATTACAGCGGACAGCTCTTTGATACTTTGGGTCTTAAATACGCGTGGGCGTTCTCAATAGCGATAACTTTGATTGCTGTGATCGTTGCATTTTTTGTTGTGATCGCGGATAAAAGAGAAGAGAGTCTTTCGGAAGAAGGAAAACTTAAGGTAAGCTAAAAGAACTTAAAAATTAATCTCATCTGGTAATATCGAAAAAACATAATCTGACTATTTCTATATAATCAGATATGCTGTAAAGTTTCATATAAATATTTGATATGGGAGGCATTACCATGACAGAGAAAAATGCAAATACAAAAATACGACTTATGACTCTTACCGGGGCAATGACTGCATTAACTGTTATCTTTACGGCATATATTTTCCATATACCTGTTGGTGTTAACGGGGGATATGTTCATTTTGGCGATTCAGTCATTTATCTTGCAGCGGTATTGTTACCGGCTCCTTATGCGATGTTAGTCGGAGCGCTTGGCGGGGGCATCGCGGATCTTCTTACGGCACCCATGTGGGCGGTAGCTACGGTAATCATAAAGATGCTGATTGTTATTCCTTTTACAAGTAAAAGTGAAGTTTTGCTTACCAAAAGAAATATGATCGCACCTGTAATTTCATTCTTTATTTCAGCAACGGGATATTTCATTGCGGAAAAAATATTGTTTGGAAGCGAAGTTGCATTGTTGTCGGCTTTATCGGGAAGTCTCGTACAGTCAGGCGGAAGTGCCCTGTTTTTCTATATAGGAGCGGCAGCGTTCCAGAGCGCCGGAATAAAGAGAAATATTTTGAAATTTACAACTTAAGGAGTGGAAACAATGGCAGATATATTGTATACGTATAAAAATTCGGTCTATGCGAATATTACCAATAAATGTAATTGCAGTTGCACTTTTTGCATCAGATCACAAAAGGATGGACTGGGAAGTGCTGATAATCTGTGGCATGAAAAGAATCCGACAAAAGATGAAGTATTGGATGCGATACGAAATTATGATTTTTCCGGATTTGACGAGCTTGTATTTTGTGGCTACGGAGAGCCGACATGTGCGCTTGATACACTTCTTGCGGCGGCAAAGTTAGCAAAAGAGGAGAAGGGGCTTAAGACACGTCTTAATACCAACGGACTTGGAAATGAGGAGAACGGAAGGAACATTGTACCTGAGCTTTCTGAAGTGATAGACAGTGTGTCCATCAGCCTCAATGCGCCCGATGCGAAAAAGTATCAGGAAGTATCAAGACCTAAATATGACAACGGTTTTGATAAGATGGTTGATTTTGCCGGAAA
This sequence comes from Butyrivibrio sp., assembly GCA_017620235.1. GTDB lineage: Bacteria > Bacillota > Clostridia > Lachnospirales > Lachnospiraceae > Butyrivibrio. The sequence continues at coordinate 9,181 of JAFZQT010000106.1, forward strand.
ATGCAAAGATCAGGTAAAAGAGGTCAAATGGTCGATTGTTGACGTTCTTTCTGAAGAAGATATAGAAAAATGCAAAAAATTGTCTTTTAATACAGGAATTGAACTTAGAATAAGACATTTTTCCTGATCGCAAATAATGAAAAAACTGTCAGAGCACTACACTGGTGGGATTGAAATGGTTTATTTTTTCTCTTGACTTTAGACTAAATTAATCATAAAATCCTTGCTGGATGTAGTGTTTTTTAGTTAATTATTCGGTAATGAGTAAGTTTATTATTGATTAAACGACTTTTCACAATCTTCACAATTTAGCTCGCATTATATGCTATAATATGACTCATGTATCAGATTGTATGCGATGCTAAGCAGCAAATGATGACACTTAATATTTTGTTTCACGTTAAGCGGAGGAATTAGCCAGGTATGAAAATGTCAATTAATTCAATGTTACTGATCACCACCCTTTCTGTTGCCATGTGGGGATGTGCTGCAGCAGATACAGTAGTTGGGGTTGATCCTGCCAATGTAAAGGTGGCTGCTGCGAATGCAAACGCTGTAACTATCGTCAGCGACACAGCTTCTCAGGATTCATCAAAGTTTGATTTTTTCAGAGATCATTCTTTTGAGATCAAAGAAGAAGTGCAGGATGCAAGAGCTGAGGCTGTAACAATGCAGAATGAGATCGACAGAGTTACAAAGATTGCCAAAAAATACTCAGAGTACACATCAATGGCGGTTACAGAGGAAGAAAAGCAAATAGCATCAGGGCTTGCACGTTCTGTTTGGGAATGCGAGTTGAATACTCTCTGTGCAAGAGCTGCAGGTATTTCTGATGTAAAGAAAGAAAAAATACTTAACGATCAGAAAAACTGGAGCATTCTCAAAGATGAGGTAGTATCTAATTACATCAGTGAAGGCAAAGATGGTAAAGAAGCTGATAAACAGCTTGCAAGCGAGTATCTTGAGACTGTTACAAAGAACAGATGCATAATCCTTGCAAAAGCAATCGCTGATTCAAGAGAAGATGAGGAATTTGAAATGCCTGAGAGATCGGTATACGGAACTTTTGCCGATAGTCAGGATAATGCAGATATGCTTAGCAGTTTTCTTATAACACGCAAAGCTGATGACGGCACAAACGTGGCTTTAATTTCAATACACCAGATGGCTCTTTTGGAAGGTACTTTTAAAGATAAAGGTAACGGAGAGCTTGAGTTTATAGGAAACAGAAACAATATTAAGGGAACCATAAAGTTAGACGGATGGGAAGGTGCAACATTAGAAATCACAAATAGTAGTGATGAGATCTACAATGTAGGTCTTCACTATACCTTTGATCTTGCATTCTGATCCGAAAATATATAATAACAGAATAGTAGCTTAAATACTTTATTTCCTCCTAAATTTTACTTTCCTAATGGGGAGATATATAGTATCATAATTTTGCTGCACAATTGGAATTGATTGGGGAGTAGTGCGTACACTATACATTGTACGCACCGCTCTTTTTCAATATAAGAATGTTTTGTGCGACACCATTTCTCGATGGTAGGAGGAGCGGCAGTTGGACCTTAATAGACAAAAGAAAGCGCCTGTTTATGAGGCTCTTGAGAAATTTCGCAAGCAAAGGGTAGTACCTTTTGATGTGCCCGGGCACAAGAGAGGAAGGGGAAACTCTGAACTTGTACGTTTTTTGGGTGACAGATGTGTTGGAATAGATGTTAATTCCATGAAACCTTTAGATAATCTGTGTCATCCGGTTTCCGTAATTAAGGAAGCAGAGGAGCTTATGGCGGATGCTTTTGGCGCCGCACATGCATTTATGATGGTTAATGGCACTACGAGTGCCGTTCAGGCAATGGTCCTTTCCCAGGTGAAAAAAGGAGAGAAGATCATTATGCCCAGAAATGTACATAAGAGTGCGATCAACGCGCTTATTTTGTGCGGGGCAGTGCCTGTATATATTGATCCCAAGGTTGATACCAAACTTGGAATTCCGCTTGGAATGGAGATAGCAGACGTTAAAAAGGCGGTACAAGAGAATCCGGATGCAAAGGCTATTCTTATAAACAATCCTTCGTATTACGGAATCTGCTCCGACCTCAAGGCAATAGTTGATCTCGCTCATAGTAACGGGATGAAAGCCCTTGTTGATGAAGCACACGGAACACATTTGTATTTTGGTCCGGGACTTCCATTAAATGCCATGGCAGCCGGTGCGGATATGGCGGCTATAAGCATGCATAAGTCGGGAGGAAGTCTTACGCAGAGTTCAATTCTTCTTTGCGGAGCGGATGCAAATATCGGTTATATCAGCCGCGTTGTGAATCTGACTCAGACTACAAGCGCAAGCTATCTTCTCTTGGGAAGTCTTGATATTTCCAGAAGAAATCTTGCTCTTAACGGGCATGACAGTTTTGAAAAAGTAACTAAGATGGCGCAGTACGCCAGAGAAGAGATAAATGATATAGGCGGTTATTACGCTTACGGCAATGAGCTTATAAACGGCGGAAGCATTTTTGATTTCGATGAGACTAAGCTTGTTGTTAATACCAGAAGCATCGGTCTTACAGGTATAGAAGTCTATGATCTTTTGAGAGACGAATATGACATTCAGATGGAGTTTGGTGATCTGTCAAATGTCATGGCATATATCTCAATAGGAGACAGACTTCAGGATATAGAGAGACTTGCGGGAGCGCTTGATGATATAAGGAGATTGTACTCAAAACCCGAACAGAGCTTTTTCTCGGCAGAGTATGTTACACCTATTGTCAAAGCAACACCTCAGGAAGCTTTCTATGCGGAAAAAGAGCAGCTTCCTATCGATGATTGTGTCGGAAGGATAAGTGCTGAATCGGTTATGTGCTATCCTCCGGGAATCCCGATTCTTTCTCCGGGAGAAGTTATAACCGGAGACATCCTTGCATACATAAAGACTGCAATGGAAAAGGGATGCGCAATGCAGGGACCTGAGAGCGAAGATATTTCAGCGCTCTTTGTTCTTAAGTAATTTAGTTTGAATTATTAGGAGATCGATAATGGCAGAGATGGATTATTGGTTCAGTGATATGCATACCGGAAATGTTAAGATCAGTATCAGGATCAGCAAACAGCTTTTTTCCGGTAGCAGCGAGTTTCAGAGAATAGACGTTTTTGATTCGCCTGAGTTTGGAAAGTTTCTTACTTCGGATGGAAATATTATCTTTTCCGAGAAGGATGAGTTTACTTACGATGAGATGATCGTACATGTTCCAATGGCTGTTCATCCCAAGGTTCAGAGAGTTCTCGTTCTTGGTGGTGGCGATGGCGGTGTTGCTAGAGAGCTGACACATTACGAGGAGATAAAGGTAATCGATGTTGTTGAGCCGGATAACATGTTTGTGGATGTCTGCAAGCAGTATTTTCCGGATAACGCTGTCGGACTTGAGGATGACAGAGTACATATCTACTATCAGGATGGTCTTAAGTACCTTCGTAAGTGTGATGATATGTACGATCTTATAATAAATGACGCTACAGAGCCTTTGGGACATGAAGCAGGTCTTTTCACCAAGGAGTTCTATGGAAGTTGCTACAAGGCGCTTCACGATGACGGAATCATGGTTTATCAGCATGGAAGTCCGTTCTATGATGAGGATGAAGAGAGTTGCAGAGCGATGCACAGAAAGGCATACAGAGTATTCCCTGTGAATAGGGTATATCAGGCTCATATTCCTACATGCCCTGCGGGATATTGGCTCTTTGGCTTTGCCAGCAAGAAGTACCATCCGCTTAAGGATTTCAATCCTGACAGATGGGATGAAAGAGGAATTAAGACGTGGTATTACACCACACATTTGCATAAAGGAGCGTTCATGCTTCCTAAATACGTAGAAGATTTGCTTCAGGAAGAGGAGGATATGTCAAGATGAGCAGATTACTTGTAATAGGTTGCGGCGGTGTCGCGCAGGTTGCGATACAGAAATGCTGTCAGAACAGCAAGACATTCACCGAACTTTGCATTGCGAGTCGTACAGTTTCAAAGTGCGATGCATTAAAGGAAAAGATTGAAAAGAGCGGTAGCAGTGTCAAGATCACTACCAAGTCCGTAAACGCAGATGATGTAAACGAGCTTATCGCACTTATTAAGGAGTATCAGCCTGATGCGGTGCTCAATGTTGCTCTTCCTTATCAGGATCTTGTTATCATGGACGCATGTCTTGAGTGCAAGGTTGATTATATCGATACTGCAAATTATGAGCCCGAAGATACGGATGATCCGAAGTGGCGTGAGATCTATGAGAAGCGCTGCAAAGAAAAGGGATTCACAGCATACTTTGATTATAGCTGGCAGTGGGCTTATATGGATAAGTTCAAGGAGGCAGGAATTACAGGCCTTCTCGGAACAGGCTTTGATCCCGGCGTAACAAGCGTATTCACAGCTTATGCTAAAAAGCACTATTTTGATGAGATTCATTATATTGATATTCTTGATTGCAACGGCGGCGATCATGGCTATGCTTTTGCAACAAACTTTAACCCTGAGATCAATCTCCGCGAAGTAAGCGCAAACGGAAGCTACTGGGAGAATGGACACTGGGTTGAGACTAAGCCTATGGAGATCAAGAGAGAGTATGATTTCCCTGAGGTGGGACAGAAGGATATGTACCTTCTTCATCATGAGGAGATCGAGGCTCTTGGAAAGAACTTCCCTGAAGTTAAGAGAATCCGTTTCTTTATGACATTCGGACAGAGCTATCTTGATCACATGCGTTGCCTTGAGGATGTCGGGATGCTCTCGACAACTCCTATCAAGTTTGAGGGAAAAGATATTGTGCCTATTCAGTTCTTGAAGGCTCTTTTGCCCGATCCTGCAAGCCTTGGCCCCAGAACTGTCGGAAAGACAAACATCGGTTGTATCTTCCGCGGAATCAAGGATGGCAAGGAAAAGACTGTATATATCTATAATGTATGCGATCACCAGGAGTGCTACAAGGAACTTGGAAGCCAGGCAATCAGCTATACAACGGGCGTTCCTGCAATGATCGGAACAGCGCTTGTTGTAAACGGCCAGTGGAAAAAGCCGGGCGTATACACAACAGATGAGTTCGATCCCGATCCATATATGGAAATGCTTAATGAATACGGGCTTCCGTGGGTGGTAGACGAGAATCCGATTCTTGTACCATAGTTCCTGATTGATTATAATAAAGGCAAAGCTTCACTTTAATTGATGTTTGATATTGAAGTGAAGCTTTTTTATTCAACCGGAAATGATGTAGTAGTAGGATTTAGGAGAGGTTTTAATGAACATAGCTGAAATAGCAACGCCTGCTTACGTTATAGATGAGCAGAAACTTTTGGATAACTTGAAGGTTTTGTCGGATATTGCAGAAGAGACGGGAGCAAAGATTCTTCTTGCTCAGAAGGCTTTTTCTGCATACAGCACGTATCCGCTTATCGGCGAATATCTTCAGGGTGCTACGGCTTCAGGACTATATGAGGCCAAGCTCGCCTACGAGGAGATGATAAAACCTTTTGAGGGAAAAAAGAAACTTGAAAACCATGTGTTTGAACCTGCATTTAAGGATGAGGAATTTCCTCTTGTCTGCGAGGTTGCAGATCATATAGTTTTTAATTCGATAGCACAGCTTGAGCATCACAGAGCTGTATGGGAGAAAGCTGCGGCAGAAAAAGGTCTTTCTGTAGGTCTTAGGATTAATCCCGAGTTTAGCACTCAGGAGGGGCACGAGATATATGATCCTTGTGCACCGGGATCACGCCTTGGAATAAGAAGACAGAATCTTCCGAGCCCGCTTCCGAAAGGAGTGGAGGGACTTCATTTCCATACTCTCTGCGAGCAGGGATTTGAGCCGCTTGAGGCAACTTTCAAAGAAGTAGAAAATGATTTCGGAGAATTTTTTGCAGAAATAAAATGGATAAATCTTGGCGGCGGTCATCACATTACAAAGCCGGATTACGACAGAGAGGGACTTAAGAATCTCATCAGATACATTAAAGAGAAGTATGAGATAGATGTGTATCTTGAGCCGGGAGAAGCGGTTGCACTCGATGCCGGCTATCTTGTCACTACGGTAATGGATATTGTTGAGACCGACGATTATCCGGTTCTTATCCTTGATACATCGGCTGCATGCCATATGCCCGATGTGCTTGAGATGCCTTACAGACCGCCTCTTAAGGATTCAGGTCTGTGTGATGAAAAAGAATTCACTTACAGATTGTCATCAAGAACGTGCCTTGCGGGGGATGTTATCGGCGATTACAGCTTTGATAATGAGATTAAAGTCGGCGACAGACTGACCTTTGAAGATATGGCAATCTACAGCATGGTAAAGAACAACACATTTAACGGGATGCCACTTCCTGACATTGATATTATGCATGGTGATGGAAGCGTGGAAGTCCTTAAGAAGTTTTCGTATGATGATTTTAAATCAAGATTATAAGTAAGGAGAGAATTTGAAGATTACGAGAAAGGGCGCAATGCCAATAAATGACGGCTTTCGTATGCAGGCGGAATTTGACCGGCACGAAGGCACAATAATGATATATCCAACAAGACCGGGGAGCTGGGGGAAAGACAGAAGCGGAGCACTTGCTTCTTTTGGCTTGATCTTTTATGAGATCTTAAAAAGAGAGGATCTGTACCTCCTTGTTCCCAACGATCCGGTATTCTATGCGGAGGCAAAAGAGTTTACGGATCTTATAGCAAGAAAAGTCTGCGCTGAATGTGGCGGAAGACTTATTCATGCCATGAATCTTATCAAGATGGATACCGACGATTCGTGGGCACGAGATGTTGCACCTATATTTGTTTCGGGAAAAGACGGATCGAAGAGAGGTGTGAATTTTGGCTTCAATGCATGGGGCGGAGAAGTTGATGGGCTCTATGCAAGCTGGGATAAAGATAATGCTGTTCCTGAAAAGTTCTGCGATTTCTGCGGATATGAATACTACGATGCTGAGCCTTTTATATTAGAGGGTGGCTCGGTTCATACAGACGGCGATGGAACTTTGATGGTAACAGAGAGCTGTCTTCTGAGTAATGGAAGGAATCCTTCTCTTTCAAAAGAGCAGATAGAAGAAAAGCTCAAGGCGTTTCTTGGGGCAGAGAAGGTTCTCTGGCTTCCGAGAGGAATCTATAATGATGAGACTAATGAGCACGTTGATAACGTGTGTGCGTTCACAAAACCGGGAGAGGTTGTTCTTGCGTGGACCGATAACAAGAATGATCCGCAATATGAGCTTTCACGCGCATCTTATGAATACCTTATGAATGTTACGGACGCCAAGGGAAGAAAGATAAAGATCAACAAGCTTCCTATTCCCGATGTTCCTGTCCTCATAAATGAAGACAATCTCGCCAACTATGCTTTTGAAGACGGTGAGGATGAAAGAACTGTGGGAGAGAGGCTTGCCGCAAGTTATGTAAATTATTATTATATTAACGGAGCAATCCTTGTTCCTCAGTTTGGAGGAGCAAATAAAGAGAGTGACAAAAGAGCTCTCGATATATTAAAAGACATTCATCCGGGCAGAGAGGTTATTGGCATCCCTGCGACAGATATACTGCTTGGCGGCGGAAACATCCACTGCATAACACAGCAGATACCGGAGTAAATAATAAGAACGTCGATGATACGGAGGATAAAAAATGTCAGATACTGTCAAAGTTGCCTGCATACAATTTGCGTGCGGAGAGAGCGCGGCATCAGATGAGGAACAGGTAAAGCGCAATATAGAGAAGGCAGGAAAGCTGGCTTTGGAAGCGGCAAATAACGGAGCTAAGCTGATTCTTCTTTCTGAGCTTTTTGAGAGAAAGTATTTTTGCCAGGAGAGAAGATATGAGTACTATGAGCTTGCAGAGCCCGTTCTGTCCAATCCGGCAGTCATATATTTCAAGGATTTTTGTAAAAAAAATAACGTGGTAATGCCGATAAGCATTTTTGAGAAAGATGAAAATGTATTCTATAACTCCGTTGTCATGATAGATTCTGACGGAGAGATAGTGGACATTTACAGAAAAACTCATATTCCGGACGATCATTACTATCAGGAGAAGTTCTATTTTACACCCGGTAATACAGGATTTAAGGTGTTCAAGACTTCTGTCGGAAATGTTGGAGTCGGAATATGCTGGGATCAGTGGTTTCCTGAGACTGCAAGGTGCCTTGCGATTAACGGTGCTGATATTATTCTGTATCCGACAGCTATTGGATCTGAGCCAATACTGGATGTTGACAGTTCGGGACATTGGATGAGGACTATGCAGGGACATTCGGCTGCAAATGTTATCCCTGTTGCAGCTGCAAACAGGATCGGAACAGAAGAGGTTACTCCTTGCGAAGAAAACGGTAATCAGAATTCCGCTTTGTGCTTCTATGGAAGCAGCTTCCTTACAGACGAGACAGGAGATGTGATCTCTAAGGCAAGTCGCGACAAGGAAGAAATAATATATGCTGAATATAATTTTGAAGAGAATAGAAAGATGAGATCTTCATGGGGACTTTTCAGAGACAGAAGACCTGAATGTTATGGAGATATAGTGAAGTAAATTATTGTGATGTAAAAAGCCACCTGTTTGATTGGATAAAATCAAACAGGTGGCTCATTTTATGATTTGTTGGGAGTTTTTTGTTTGTTAGTGTCGGTTAGTATGATCATTATCAACTGCATTACTTTTTAGAACCGCTCTGAGATTCTTTCTTTACCCGTTCGACATCCTTGGCTGTAGCAGCGGCTGCATCGTTGTTTGCGGGGCTGATCGGTGCAAATGATGTGAAAACATTATTTGGTATAAGGAAAGTGTCTGTGATTTTCTTTTCCTTATTATCTATTATAACTACACCGATATTTTGAAATTCTGTTCCTGTAGAGAGGATGGGCTCTTTGCCTTCACTAGGAGTTATGATGCTATGGGAATGACCGTCAATCATAAGGTCAATCTGATTTACTTTTTCATATATGCTAAAACTTGCTTCTCCTTTATCTGCTAAAGCTTTTTCTAAACCTAAGTGAGACAGGCATATAACTATATCAGCACCTTTTCCTTTTAGTTTGTCATATTGTTCCTGTGCACATGTTGCCATGTCTTCACCTGTTAACACTTTGGTTCCACTTCCTTTTGCTTCACTAGTATCCAAACCGAAGAAACCAATTGTTACTTGGCTTTCGCCTTCACCAAAGGTGCGAGAAGTGTTTTCTAAAAAATATGGTTCGTAGTAGGTTTGGTTGTCTTTCTTGATTTTTTTCAGAACATTAGCATCGACTATATCAAATTTCTTCGGGGTTTTTTCAAGTTTGCTTTCTAATTTTTTTATGCTCGTCCCCTCATGATTACCTAAAGCTACGATATCATAGCCTACGGAATTCATGCAATCTATTGCAAGACCATTACTTGGGGTTACAAATATTTCATCGGGCGATTTTTTTGTACCATCTTCGTTTTCAGGTTTGGTTTGGCTGAAGTCTCCTGAGTCAACGACTAAGACGTCTGCACCAAGTTCACCAAAATATTTTTTCATACCTGCAAGGTACGGGTAACCGTCGATGGCACCGTGAACATCATTTGTTGTAAGGATTACAGTTTTGTCTGAGAGGTCGTTGTTGTAATCTTTTTCTATATGAGAAAAATCCTGGAAATTTGGCTCGGGAATAACATAAGTAATTTCGCCGACACCTGCGTGTGCGATTGAACCACTAATGTTTGAAGTAAAGAAAAGAGTGGTAGCAAGTGTAAATGAAAGTAGTGTCTTAGTTGCTGCTTTTTTTAATATATTCATGCTATTTTTCTCCTTTTGCTGTCTGACTTTTTAGCTGTCTTTTCTTGCTCGGCAAGTTTTTCTAGCGTTTCTGTGATTGCCGGTTCTTTTGTCTCATTTAAGAAGCTTTCGTTATATTTTTTTATTATGCCTATGATGGCTTTAGCGTTTTCTTCGTCGTAACCGATGGTTTCTTTTACATCATCAAGTGTGACGATGACTGATTTTTCAATCTGTGCTTCGTTCTTGTCATTCTTGCCGATAATTGTGATACCGATGTGACTAAGTGTAAGTCCGCCTGCGAGGAGAGGTTCATCGTTTTCACCTGCGCTCATTTCGTTGTGAGAGTGGCCGTCAAGGACCAGATCAAGCGGATAAAGTGGCTTATCATTGGAATCTTTTTCGGCGGTTACTCCGTTATACAGATCGATGCTTCTGTTTCCTTTAACACTATCTTCCAAACCTAAGTGTGAAAGACAAATAACAATATCGGCACCGTCTTTTTTTAGAGATTGAATCTGATACTTTGCGCATGCAACAGCCAGATCGTCTTTGAGTTTCTTGTATTTATCTCTATATTTTTTAAGAGGAGCTTCTCTTGTAAGGAGTCCGAAGAATCCGATTTTTATGCCTGATTCAGATGTATATATATAGTTTTGATCTTTAAGGAAATAATCCTTGTAAGTAAGACTATTAAATGCGTTCATTAATGCTTCATTTTTTTTGCTTTCTTCTATTTGGGAAGAGGTAATTTCTTCTAGTTTTTTTGAAACAGCCGGCTTAACCAGATTAGAATTGATTACCTTGAAGCTTGCCTTTTTAATATTATTTTCAAGGTCAACAAAATCTTCGAATTCGTGATTACCTAAAGTTGCCAGATTATAGCCGACGGCGTTCATAGCTTCAATACCGGCATATCCGTGTGATGGTTCCATGCAAAAGGTACTTTCTGCCCCTTCGTTTCCGTCAGGCTTTTTGTCCTGGCTGAAATCTCCCGAGTCAACAAGTATAACTTCAGCTTTTAGATTGTTTTGGAAAAAGTTTTTTAGAGATGCTACATATGGATACCTATGAAGACCTCCGTGTACATCATTTGTGGAAATAATAACTGTTTTGCCGGAGAGATTTTGACCTTCATCTACCATTTGGGTGAAGTCAGACATCTTTGCGGTATCTCTTTTATATTTATAGCCGATTTGCTTTGGCTCGGCGTGTGCAACAGATGCACCGAAATTTGAAGAAATAAAGATCGTTGATGCCATTGTCAAAGACATTACTGCCCGAATGACATTTGCTTTGTTTACATTGTGTCTTTTCATACTACTACCTCCTGTGATGTAAATACCTCTGCTGTGTTACGTAGTAAGCATTTGGCGCCAATGCTTAAATAATAGTATAACGTAAAATGAAAATTAATTAAAGATGTAAATTTTTTTAACTTCAAATTCTGGTTATTAAAAAGAAATGAACCACCCCTTTGATATATGATCAAAGGGGTGGCTCTGTATATATAAAACTCGTTTTTTATTTAAAGTAACACTGATAAATCAGAATTTACTTAAAATTTAGAACCAGAAATCTGACTCGTCATCTGAGAACAACTCATCGAATAATGATCTGCTGTTGTCGTATGAAGGCGCAGCAGCTCCGTCGGGTTTAGCAGGTACTGTTTCACCCTTAGGTGCAGGTGCTCCATCAGGCTTAGCTGTAACGGTTGAACCCTTAGGTGCGGGTGCTCCGTCAGGCTTAACGGGTGCAGTTTCACCCTTAGGCGCCGGAGCTCCGTCCGGTTTGGTGGTCGATGTTCCTCCTTTTGGCTGTGGAGTAGTCTTTACGTTGCTCTTTGTATTATCAGTTGGTGTAGGCTTGGGCTGAGGCTGAGGTGTGTCTTTGCATTTGCCTTTACCGTTGCCTGTGCAGCTGTTATAATCCCAATCCCAATCGCAATCGAAATCGCAATCAGCATCGCCGAAGAGATTGAATCCAAATCCACCGATCATATCACTTATGAAGTTGGTGATGCTTGAATCACCGCCAAGATTCTTGATGATGTCATCGAATGAGAAAAGGAAGTTATCTTCGATAGACTTGCTGTTGTTATCAAGAATAGTAACACCGATGTTACGAAGAAGCATGTCTGCTAACTTAAGTGGAAGAGCACTTTCTCCTTCTGCAAAGAGTGAGCATCCATCAAGGAGAAGGTCAATGAAATCACAACCTGTTCCGCCTTTGCTTCCACCCTTTGTGCTGCTCTTGCCGCCAAGACCAAACAAATTGCCAAGCATATCAAAGATTCCGCTGCCGCCCTTGAGAACGTCACCAAGACCTAACTGTGAAAGGCAAACAACAACATCGGCACCGTCTTCCTTAAGGCTCTGAGCCTGCTTTTCAGCAGAAGCGTACCATTCTGAATTCTTTGAGAGATCATAGTTTGAGTTTCCGCAACCCATATATTCAGGAAGACCGAAGAAACCAATCTTCATATCTGAGTTAGCGCAGTCATACATGAAGCTGTTGTCGCAAAGATAATTCTGATCCATGATACTTGAGAAGCAATCGGAAGACTTGGAAAAGTCCTTGCCTTTTCCCTTACATGCTGCATTCATTGCTTTATCGGCATAGTCGAAGTTAACAATGCTGCAACCTGAATCAAAATAATTTTTTGTATTAGTAGAGGATCCGCAATCGAATCCGTAATTTCCGAAATTAGCAAAATCATAGCCCGCCTTATCCATTGCGAGGAAAGCGGCGTAATCGTTATCATATGTGTCCATGCACTGAGCACCACCGTTGGCACTCCAGAATTTTTCCATTTCCTTACCTTCACAGAAATCACCTGTGTCAATAAGAACAACATCAGATTTTAATGAATCTTCAAAAAAGTTTTTAAGAGATGCTACATACGGATATATGTCGAAATCACATTGAGCATCATTGGTTGAAAGGATAACTGTTTTATCAGAAAGATCCTTACCTTCAGCTACAAGCTGCTTGTAGTCATTAATACTTCCGATTCCTGAAGAATTGTTAATATGTACGCCTTCCTTACCTCCGGCGTGTGCAACCGCAGCACCGATACCTGAAGTCAGAAATATGGTAGATGCCAATGTTAAGGACATAACAGCCCGGATGGCATGAGATTTTTTTACAGTGTGTCTTGTCATACTATTACCTCCTTTGTTAAAACCCCTGTAACCTTGTTAGTAAAATGTTACTAACATCTAAGTAATAGTATAACCTAAAATTGTTTTTTATAAAAGGTGTTATTTCAAATTTCTTTGAATTTCAAGGAGTTCAGACGTTTTAAAGACATATTTTCTGTTACAAAATTGACAACATAATTCTATGGGGTTACCATCGTCAATCAGCTCCTGGAGCTCTTTGCGGCCAATTAACATAAGGGCTCTTTCAACCCTGTCTTTGTCGCAGTTGCAATAAAAATTTAAATCAATTTTATCTGTGATCTCTACATCAAAACCGTCAAGAATAATGTTAAGCAGGTCTTCAGGAGTCTTTCCGGCTTTGAGAATATCCGTGACAGAAGTGAACTTTGTGAGGTTTTCTTCAAGTTTGGTTATGGTTTCTTCAGAAGCAAAGGGCAGGAGCTGAATGATAAAACCGCCTGCAGCCATAACTGAAAGATTCTCTCTTTCAACAAGAACACCGAGACCGACAGAAGAGGGAGTCTGTTCTGATTTTGTGAAATAGTAAGTGAGATCCTCGGCTACTTCGCCTGTATAGAGCGGAACCTGGCCTACATAGGGCTCTTTTAACCCCATATCTCTTATAACGGTAAGCGTTCCCTCACCAATACCGCCTCCTACATTTAAGTGACCGGAAGCATTTGGCTCCAATATTACATAAGGGTTTGTTACATATCCTTTAACATTTCCTGAGCGATCGGCTGTAGCGAGAACTCCTTTTAAAGGACCGTCGCCGTCCATCTTTACGGTGATAAGATCCTGATCGTTATCCATCATTGTTCCCATCATAACGGTACCTGTCATGAGACGTCCCAGTGCAGCTGCGGCGATGGGAGAGAGGTTGTGCGCCTTTCTTGCATATTCGGCAAGATCCCTTGTTGTTGCGGCGAAAGCCCTTATCTGTGCATTTGCTGCTGTTGCGCGTACCATGTAATCTTTGTATGACATAATCTATCCTCAACTTTCTTTATTTATCTTTATAAAAATCGTAATTCGTATTGAATAATAAATGATTTTTGTATTGGTGTAAATATCGCTATATTTTGCGGATTAAGTGGCTTTATCCGATTGACATATATTTAACGCATGGATATAATTAAATTGTATAATCCTTAACAAACTACGGATGGTGTGAAAAACTTTTTTTACACCATCTAATTATCTAATCATATGAATTGAATATATTAAACATAAAGGAGCAGAATATGGCAGATAAGGAAATTTCTCAGGCGGTCATTTCCAGACTTCCGCGTTATTTCAGATATTTGGGAGATCTCAAGGAGAAAGGTGTTGAGAGGATATCATCCCAGGAACTGAGCGACATCATGAAAGTTACTGCTTCTCAGATAAGGCAGGATTTTAATAATTTTGGTGGTTTCGGTCAGCAGGGATACGGATATAACGTTGGATATCTCTATGATGAGATCAGTAAGATTTTGGGAATAGACAAGGAACACAGACTTGTCATCATTGGAGCCGGACATCTCGGAAAAGCGATTGCGGGATATACGAACTTTACGAGAAGAGGCTTTGTTTTTAAAGGGGCATTTGACTGTAACCCTGAGCTGTTCGGAACAAAGATAAGAGACGTTGAAGTACGTCCTATCGATGAAGTTGATGAGTTTATCAAGAATAATAAAATAGAAATCGCGGTTTTGACCATTCCTAAGGAACAGGCAGTTCCGATGGCACACAGACTCTGTGGTTGCGGAATTAAGGCTATCTGGAATTTTGCACATGTCGATCTTGAGGTACCTGACTATATCGTGGTAGAAAATGTACATTTATCTGACAGTTTGATGAAATTATCGTATAATATAAACAGGTCAGTTAAAAACGTTTAACTCAGGTGAGAAAAACTAATGGCAAAAGACAATGAAGCGTATAAGTCTGTGTTACAGGGGAAGAATATTCCTATTTTGACGCTGGATAACAAATGGCATCAGCTTTTCACGCAGACGGAGATGACACCGGAGATTTCAAGTCTCGCGGATGAACTGAATACACTTGTCGAGCGCGATGGTAAGTTACGCAGTGAGACCAAGGATTTAAAGAAGGTTAAGAAAAAGCTTCTTGGTGAGATTGTGCCCCTTAGGGACGAAGCTACTAAATCCGGCGATTCAGCTGCTATCGAGAAAAAAATCGAAGACAGGACCAGACTTATAAATGACTGTAATGAAAGACTTGAAGCTTATGATGATGAGCTCCGCGATCTTTCGAAAAAGATATATGAAGCCGATTACGAGCTCATGGTTGAGACTATGAAGGCTTGCTATGAGAGACTTCATGACAATACGGATTATATAACGGAACTTGATAAATGGGTCTCGGACTTCAGGGTAGAACTTAAGAAGAACATAGTTCTCATGCAGCAGGCGGAAATGGAGAATTACAATCTCTATTCCTATATGCATCAGATATTTGGACCTGAAGTCATTGAGATATTTGATATGAAGTACGATCCTGACAGGAGACATCCTATTCGCAGACCTCTTGCGGGGAATGACAAGGATTATACATCATAAGACAACATACATATTGAATTAAAAGCTGCCCACTTAGGCAGCTTTTTTCACAGGGGAGACAATATATGAAGTATGCGGTTACAAGTGATGAGATGAAACGATATGACAGGAATACCTCGGAAGTGTTCGGGGTAAGTACCGGGATTTTGATGGAGAGAGCGTCTCTTTGCGTTGCTGATGAGATTGAAAAGCATATTCTTTCCAAAGGCGTAGATAGAAAGTACACGGCGCTTGTCTTTGCGGGAGTCGGAAATAATGGCGGTGACGGAATATGCACCGCAAGGCTTTTGAAGCAAAGGGGTATAAGAGTAAAACTTGTAGTCGTCGGAGATATGATAAAGTGCAGCGACCTTTGCCTGCAGCAACTTAAGATTGCTGCTAATTACGGAATCAATACTGACACTTTTTCCAATATAAGAGACAACAAAAGCCCTGCTGAATGGGATATCATAGTAGATGCAATGTTTGGTATAGGTATTTCGAGGAATATTACAGGCAGCTATGCCGAAGTGATCGAATATATCAATGATTGCAAAAAAGAAAGAAGAGACGACCTGTTCGTTGTATCAATCGACATACCTTCGGGAATAAGTGCTGATGACGGAAGAATCTGTTCTCTTTGTGTAAAAGCGGATGAGACGGTCACATTTAACTGCGTAAAGCTCGGACATATACTTTATCCGGGATGCGAGTGTGTTGGAAATCTCGTTGTCTGCGACGCAGGGATCACGAAAGAGAGTTTTTGCGGAAACACTCCGGAGTACTTCTATTATGATGAGAAGCCGTCAGATCTTTTGCCTGAGAGAAAAAAGTATTCGAACAAGGGAACTAACGGGAAAATCCTCATCATTGCGGGCTCTAAAGAAATAAGCGGAGCTTGCGCGCTGAGTGCCGGGGCTTGCCTTAAGTCGGGAGCCGGAATGGTCAAGGTATTTACCGCATCTGAGAATGCAGAAGTGATAAAGACAATTATTCCTGAAGCTCTTATTGATACATACGAGGACTACGAGCCTATTGCCCAGAAGCTTGAGGAAGCAATGAGCTGGTCTACGGCGGCGATTGTCGGACCGGGGATCGGAATGAGCGGGAAGAGTGCCGAGATCATGAAGATTGTTTTATCGCGGTATGACAAAAATCTTGTTGTCGACGCGGACGGTCTCAATCTTATCGCTTCTGACAAGGAGCTTAGACGGCTTGCGGGTGATTACAGCAAGAATGGCAGAAGGCTTATTCTTACGCCGCATCTTGCTGAGTTTGCGAGACTTTTTGACAGGGATGTAAAAGAGTGTAAGAGAAATATTCTTTTTTACCCCAAGGAACTTGCAAATGAGCTTCACTGCACGGTTGTCTGCAAAGATGCACGAACTGTCGTTAGTGACAGCAACGAAAAAAAGATATATATTAATATGAGCGGCAATGACGGCATGGCTACCGCGGGAAGCGGAGATGTGCTTGCGGGAGTGCTTGGAGCCTTAATGGGCACGGGACTTAGTTCTTTTGAATGTGCCTGCATAGGTACGTATCTGCACGGCGCTGCGGGAGATCTGGCGGCTGCGCGTCATGGCAAGCTTTCAATGGTTGCTTCCGATATCGTGGAGGAACTTGAGAATATTTTGATTTAAAGATGGATGGAACAAAAAATGTATGATGAAAATTCAAGGGTCTGCGCAAGAGTTGACCTAAGTGCAATAGAATATAACCTTGAGGCGATGAAGAACAACATACCCGATGGCGTTAAGATCATGGCGGTTATCAAGACCGACGCATACGGACATGGAGCTCTTCGCATCGCACAGTTTTTGGAAAATAAAGATTATATCTGGGGATATGCGACTGCAACGGCAGAGGAGGCGTTTGACCTCAGAGAAAACGGAATTGATAAGCCAATCTTGGTTTTGGGTTACACATTCCCTTATGCTTATGAAAAAATGCTTTCACTCGGAATCAGACCTGCCGTGTTCAGGGAAGATATGTTAAAAGAGCTTGGAGAGTGCGCTCAGAAGCTTTTGGAGGCAGGAACTATTAAAAATCCCGCACCCATTCATATTGCAGTTGACACAGGAATGTCCAGGATCGGAATCCGTCATGATGAGAGCGGAGAAGAGTTTGTAAAAAATGCCTTTGATGTAAACGGCATTGAGGTTGAAGGTATATTTACCCACTTTGCAAGGGCTGATGAGAAGGATCTTTCTAATGTAAAAGAGAGAGAGCAGGTGTTTGCTGAGTTTGTAAAGAACGCTGAGAAAGCTGCCGACAAGAAGATACCGATCCATCACTGTGCAAATTCGGCCAGCATAATCGCGGTTCCCGAGTCTTCAATGGATATGGTAAGAGCCGGAGTTACTATCTATGGAATGTGGCCTTCTGATGAAGTTTCGAAGGATATAATCGATCTCAAGCCTGCAATGGAGCTTGTAAGTCATATAGTAATGATAAAGGATGTCCCTGAGGGAACACCTGTAAGCTATGGCGGAACTTTTGTTACGGACAGCGCCACACGTATTGCCACAATACCCGTGGGTTACGGAGACGGTTATCCCAGGAGCCTTTCAAATAAGGGATATGTTCTTATAAGAGGACATCGCGCAAACATCCTCGGAAGAGTGTGCATGGATCAGTTCATGGTCGATGTCACCGATATTCCTGAGGCAAAAGAGGGAGATGAAGTTATCCTTCTCGGAAAAGATCCTGTTTCGGGCGAAGTGATCTCTGCAGAGACTTTGGGAAATATGAGCGGACGCTTTAACTATGAGCTTACGTGCGATATTAACCACAGGGTGCCGAGAGCGTATATTTAAGGTTTTTTGAATAAATGAAGTCTTAAGAGAGTCACGAAAAAGTGACTCTCTTTTTGCGTTAAACAGCCAAACACTCGACATGGGTACGCATTTCGTATAAAATTTTCATAGAAGTTTTGCAAGGGAGTACTTTTATGATTTCTATTTTGACTACAGCAGCTAACGCTATACTGGGTCTTGCTATAACTGCGCTTAAGGCTTTTTTATCCATGTTTACATGGTTTCTTAAGCTGTTTTTTAGTTTACTTAAATACCTATATTGCGTTTTGCCGGTGACTGCTGTTGTGTTCTGCGGACTATATTTTCTCAATACATTTCTTTTGTTTTCAGGGAGTGCCGGTCCCGATAAGATTTCCACAGAAGCTCTATCAAATGAAAGACTTGAACAGACTGCCCAGGATTTTCTGAAGATCGGTAATTCGGAAGTTGGATATTTTTCCAAAGAACTTGTTACCTGGTGGACGGGGGAGATGAGCAAGTACAAGGGAACATTTTCTTTTGTCATTCTGCTTGTTATAAGTTTTGTTCTGCTTACTCCCGTGGTTGGCGTTATTCTTGGAATAACAGTTCTTTTTTCTTATGGAAAGATCCTTATGTTTGCGGTTGCGGCTGACATGGCTTTTTATATCGGATTTGCGATCTTGGGAAAAGGCTTTATGAGCGTAATGCAAAACAGATATTACAGATTGTTTCCCGATGCAGGTAAGCGTAAGGTTGCAAGAGAGTATGCCGAGTGGAAAAAAGAGAGAAAAGCTGCCGCCGCTGAAGATGCAAATATCAGAAATGAGCAGGAAGGCAGGCGCTTTTACGGAGATCAGGAAGAGTATTATCCCGAAGATGATCGCCCGATACGTCACAGAAGATATCCCGAAAGAGAAGTATACGAAGAGGATTATGGCTCATATGAGGAAGAGTATTACGATGAACGGGAATATCGCGATCGTGAATATGATGACGCCGTGTATGACGAGGTATATGAGGACGAAGTATACGAGGATGACGGATATGATGACGCATACGATGAGGCGGCGTATGAGGATGAATATTACGAAGATGAGGTAGAAGAAGAGGAAGCTTACGGCTACGAAAGAGAACCTGCGGTAGCTACTGCGGGTGCGCAGGGATTTGATTTCTTTGCCGGCTGTAAGAGTAGGGAAAGCGCGGAGCGAAAGTACAAAAGTCTTGTAAAACTCTATCATCCGGACAACATGGATGGCGATAACGGAGCACTACAGGAGATAAATGTACAATACGATAAGGTAAAGAAGCATTTTAGCTAATATTGTCGGAATTATATATAGTACATTATGCTAAAATGTGGTATATTTTAATTTGAGGTTTTAGGTTTATTTTAATCAATCACGTATCAGGAGGGCTGATTATGGACGAAGGCTTGCCTTCAGTCAGTTTTCTTTTACTTGCGGC
>JAFZQT010000107.1 GCA_017620235.1 Butyrivibrio sp.
AGTAATATAAAAAGTAGATGTCATCTTGTCCGCTTGATACAGGAATCTTGTCCGGATATTAGTAGAACTATTGTCCGGATAATTGCGGAACTGTCGTCCGAGTATTACAAGATGCTTGTACCAAATAGACAAGAATCATCACCAAAGACCATTGAAGAATTAAAAGAGTATTGCGAAAGTAACGGTTTTACTTCGGAAAAGACAAGATTTTTTGTAGGAGAAAATTATAAGGAACCCAGAGCCTTCGGTATATATAAGGATGAGGCATCGGGTGAGTTTATCGTCTATAAGAATAAAGATGATGGAAACAGAGCAATACGTTACAGAGGAGCTGATGAAGCATACGCTGTCGGTGAGCTTTATGACAGACTTCAGAAAGAGATTATCAACCAGAAGCAGCACTATTACGCAGGTGATATTCCAAATCGTAGTATAAGTGGAAAAGGTAAAAAGAATCCATATTTGAATATGGAGGTTTCCGAAATCTGTAGTGATAATACAGGAAAAAGGTTCTCAAGAAAGTTCTCGCGTTTTATGGAGAAACTTGATAGATATATATTAAAGTTTGCGTTTTTAATTGTAATCGTGATGATTTTTTTATTCTTATTCTGTGATAAGAATGGTTCAAGTTCCGGTAGCAACCGGAATGGAAGCGACAACTATTATTACAACAATTACGATAATAATAGTTATGACAGCTGGGGATCCGGGTCCGATAGCTGGGGCTCCGATAGCTGGGGCTCCGACAGTTGGGACTCAGGCTATACAGACTGGGGATCGGATTGGTGATATTGTAAGATTAAAAGCTCTACCCAACCATTGGTGGGTGGAGTTTTTTTGTGCAATAATAGATATGTGAAGTATATTGATTTAGGAGACTATAAGCTATGACCAAGATGAGTCCTTCATCACTTGATTATTATAATAAAAATGTAATTCAGCGTATTATGGATAAATATGCTATGGAGCAGATGGATGCAAGTAGGCGTTTTCTGACTTCTGAAACGCATAGGATGCTTGAAGATGAGTCGCTTGCAATGTGGGAGTTTTCGGAGCGAGCAGTTTTCGATATGTGGGAAGTAGAACAAGTTACAGGTGATCCTCGTAATTCTGTGCATTTAAGGAGCGAGTTGTAATTTAGATGCGTTCTATTGACATATTCATATTAAAAGGATAAAGCTATACTCCTAAGCAGACATAATGACATATAATTACAACACGGAGGAGAAAAGGTTTGACTTGGGAAGTGTCATTGATGGAGTGGCTTCAGGCGAATATACCGGGACCGCTTATTACGTTTATTTCGCAGTTTTCGGTTTTTGGGGAAGAGCTTGCACTTGTGGCGGTAATGGGATTTGTTTACTGGTGCTATGACAAAGAGCTTGGAAGAAAACTGGGACTGCTTGTATGTTCTGCGCTCATTTTCAATCCGATGATAAAGAATCTCGTTTTCAGGCTGCGCCCGTATATGGAGCATAGCAGTATCAAGTGTCTGCGCGCCGTAGAACCAGATGCGGATATAATGGACGTGGGTGCACAGGGCTATTCGTTCCCAAGCGGACATTCGACCAATGCCGCAACGATTTATCCGGGAATTGCAGTTTTCGGACAGGGAAAAAGAAAACTCAAATGGGCGATATCAATTGTTTTGATGCTGTTTGTCGGCTTTTCACGAGTTGTAGTAGGATGCCATTATCCCACGGATGTACTGTGCGGATGGGCGCTCGGTCTTGTGACGGTTTTCATTATTTCTTTTCTGTATAAAAAGATAAAGAACCTGAACATCATTTTTGCGATGACTGCGGCAATTGGAGCTATCGGCATCTTTTATTGCCGGACAAGCGATTTTTTCAGCGCATACGGTATACTTGTCGGTATGTTGCTCTCAACACCTTTTGAGAAGAAGTTTGTAAATTTCGAGCCTACAAGAAATCCAATCTCGAGTATTATAAGACTTATTGGCGGTGCGGTAGTATTCTTTGCGCTGGATGAGCTCTTGAAAGTGCCATTTGCAAAAGAGTTCTTGAGTTCGGGAACTTTGGCCGCACATCTTGTAAGATGTGGAAGATATATGATCGCGATATTTGTATCAGTTGCTGTCTATCCTATGTTATTTAAATTCAGAATCTTTTCACTTGAGAGCGCTGAGCGCAGTGAAGAAGGCGTTGGAGACGGCATTTACTAAATATATATGTTCAATTTGACTTAAGTTTTAGTCCTACCCATTAATGTGGGTAGGACTTTTTGTATGATAAAACGATATAAAATATCTAAAAAAGTATTAATTTTGTTATATTGAATTGTATAATAATATATGATATTGTATTACTCCGTAAAAGGATAGGAGGCAAAAAATGTCCAAAAAAGTGTTAATTATTTTACTGTCTGTAGTGCTTACTATTAGTGCACTTGCGGGCTGCGGGGCAAAAGGAGACGAGAGTGTAAGCGCTTCTGCGACAGAAGCTTCAAGCGAAGGTGAGCTACCTTCCGGAGATGTTACTCTCAGAGTTTGGGGATCCGAAGAAGATGGTGAACTTATAAATCAGATCATATCAAGTTTTATATCTGAGTATTCATCACAGGCTAATTTCAATATCACATTTGAACCTCATAGTGAATCCGGCGCTAAGGATGATATTCTTGGTGATGTTCTTAATGCACCTGATGTATTCACTTTTGCGGATGATCAGTTGATGGCATTGATCGCCTCCGGAGTACTTAAAAAAGTTCCAAATGACTCGGAGATTTCAGGAAGAAACCTTGCCGCTTCAAGTGAGGCTGCTTCTTTTAACGGAAGTTTATATGCATATCCTTTAACTGCGGATAATGGATATTTCCTTTTCTATAACAGTAAGTATTTAACTGATGAAGACGTGCAGACAATGGACGGAATCCTTGCTGCTGCCGAAAGAGAAGGAAAGAAGTTTTTCATGGAACTTACTTCCGGTTGGTATATTTATTCATTTTTTGGAAATACGGATATGGAGATCGGTCTTAATGACGATGGAATATCCACATATTGTAACTGGAACTCCAAATCTACCAAGGTAAAAGGTGTAGATGTTGCACAGGCAATGGTAGATATCTGTAAGAGCCCTGCTTTTCTCAGTGCAGCAAATGATGATTTTGCTGTTGGCGCCGCAGATGGAAGTATTATAGCCGGTGTCAGCGGAGTATGGGATGAGAACGAGATCAAGGATGCGTGGGGCAGTGACTATGCTGCAACCAAGCTTCCTACTTATACGGTTGCGGGACAGCAGCTTCAAATGTCCAGCTATGCAGGATATAAGCTTGTCGGTGTCAATTCATATTCTCCCAATGCAGCTTGGGCAGCTAAGTTTGCAGATTGGATGACAAATGAACAGAACCAGACTCTCAGATTTACAATGAGAGGTCAGGGGCCTTCAAATACAACAGCATCCTCCTCAGGTGAGGTGGCTCAGTCAAAAGCTCTTCAGGCTCTTCAGAAACAGGCAGAGTTTTCAAGTCTTCAGAGAGTTGGCGGAACCTTCTGGGATCCGGCAACAAACTTTGGAACAGTTATAAGTGAGGGAAATCCCAAAGGTAAGAATCTTCAGACCCTGTTAAATGAGATGGTTACTGCTGTTACAGGTGAAGAATCAACCGGCGATCCTGAAGGTGCCGAGGAATCTACAGATGAAGCAGCGACAGAAGAAGCGGATGCAGAGGAAGCTACAGAAGAGGCTTCGGAAGAAAACGCTGATTCTGAAGGTGATGCAGCTGCAGAAGCAAGTTCTGAGGCAAGTGAGTAATAGGAGGATGGATCGATGAAGAAAAAAGCAAGTATTCGTGTAATGATTATGGTTCCGGTCCTTCTTTTGGGATTTGTTTCCATTTTTTCAAACATAATGTCATTAACTAACCTTAGAAAGGTAAATAAGACAGCATCAACAATTGCAGATGACTATATGGCTGCGATAAACCAGCTTGATACGATAGGACAGACATCAAAAAATATCCATACTTTGGCTCTGTCACATATTGTAGCTACAGATTTTGAGACAATGACTTCTGTAATTACCGATATCGAGGCAGAAGAGGCAGTACTTGACCAGACAATGTCTGATTACGAAAAATACGTTACAAGCGACAGTTCGGCAAGCTATGACAAGATGCTTACCGATTATCAGAGTTTTACAGATGCGGTTAAGGTTCTTTTGGCACAGAGCGCAGCTCAGAAGACAAAAGATGCTTATGCAACAGCAAATGGTCTTGTTGCTGATAGCTCAAAGCAATTAAGCACAGACATTAACGATATTATTGTAGCTTTCCGTAACAGCTCTGATGCAGCAAGACAGGATCTTGGAACCAGCTACATGATCGCAAGACTTTCAGGATTTGTTGTAATTGTAATAAGCGTTCTTGCTGTGATAATTGCGCTTTACATTGTACTTAGACATGTAGTAAGCCCTGTTATCAAAGCAGAAGCAGAGCTTAATGAGATTATCGAGAGTATCAACAGACGTGAAGGAGATCTCACAAAGCGTATCACGGTTCAGTCAAATGATGAGATCGGAGCTTTGAGCAGTGGTATCAACTCCTTTATTGAGCACCTTCAGAAGATCTTTATGACAATCACAAATAATTCATCTGCGATGGATAAGGTTGTAAGCGACGTATTGGGAAGTGTTCAGGCGTCAAACAGTAGTGCGGCAGATCTTTCCGCACTTACAGAGGAACTTTCAGCTACCATGCAGGAGGTTTCAAACAGCGCAGGTACGATCAATAAGAACACAGAAGCTGTAAGAGCCGAAGTTGATGAAATGGCTGATAAGAGCCGTGAGATAAATGAATATTCGAAGCTTATGAAAGAGCATGCAGATATGATGGAACAGTCTGCAAGAGCAAATATGTCTGAGACAAATGCCAAGGTTGACAATATCCTTGCATCACTTAATCAGGCTATTGCAGACAGCCAGAGCGTTGATCAGGTTAATTCGCTTACCGATCAGATCATGAGTATCGCGACTCAGACAAACCTTCTTTCTCTTAATGCTTCAATTGAGGCTGCAAGAGCAGGAGCAGCAGGAAAAGGATTTGCAGTCGTTGCGGGTGAGATCGGAGCACTTGCTGAAAACAGTAAGAAGACTGCCGGAAATATTCAGGAGATCAACTCTGTTGTTGTCAATGCGGCACATAATCTTTCTAACAGCGCAAACGAACTTGTTGATTATATGCAGAATTCTATTTTGCCTGAGTTTGCAAAGTTCGTTGAAGATGGCGCAAAGTACAGAGAAAATGCGAATTACATTGAAAGCGTAATGACTGACTTTAGCAATAAGACAGAAGGATTTAAGTCATCATTCAATGATATAGCAGCATCAATTAACAGCATCACGGCATCCATAGAAGAAGGTTTCCGCGGCGTTTCATCTGCTGCCGAGAGCACACAGACGCTTGTGGCCGATATGGACAATATTTCAAAGCGTATGGACGAAAATAGCCGTATTGCAGGTGAACTTGATGATGAAACTGCTATTTTCTCTAAGATTTAATTAAAGCCTAATTAAGCCAAATATAGAATCATAAAGGCTGTAGTCCGAGAACTACAGCCTTTTACTATTTATTATGCATTTTTATTCACTGATCAACTTAAGGCTTGAGATATCAGGTGCGATCGAAAGCGAGTAGTTCGTGTAATAAACAACGAAGCCGGGCTTTGAGCCGTTTGGCTTCTTTACGTCTTTGCGCTTTAGATAGTCGATCTCGACTTTCTCCTGAGCCTTTCCTTTTGAGTAGTAGGCTGCAAGAGCAGCGGCTTCTTCGAAAGCTCTGTCGGGAACTTCTTTTCCCTTTGTGATGAGAACAACGTGAGATCCGGGGATCTTCTTTGCGTGGAACCACCAGTCGCCGCCGTTTGCGGTCTTAAACGTGAGCTCATCGTTCTGGATATTGTTCTTTCCGACATAGATATCAAAGCCGTCGCTTGAAAGATAGTGGAATGGCTTGCTGGTTATCTTTTCCTTGCGGCCGTTCTTACCTG
>JAFZQT010000108.1 GCA_017620235.1 Butyrivibrio sp.
CCAGCGTAGCTTTTCCGGGAAGCTTAGAATTAACACCGTAATCATCACGAATAACTGTCTCGATTGCAGCCTTCTTTGTCTCAGCATAAGTTCTGTAATCGCGCATCAAAGTATCCTGATCGTCTGATGTAACAGTCTTTCCATAAAACTCTCTGATAACATCTTTTACAGCCTTGATATGCTTCGGATTTGCAACTTCTTTTATTTCAAGAAGGACTTTTTCTCTATACTCCCTCTTGGTAATGTACTTATATGCATCTTCAGGTGTAGTGCTTGCAGGTGTATAGATAACACTATTCATCTTTAAGCTGATCTGGCCTTTTCGATACAGTGTCGCTATAAGATATTCAATATCTTCTTCTGTATATCCGTATGGCGGATCCATGAACTGATCCAATGCCTGTTTCACGGAATACTGGATGCCATGGCCATATGCATAATTGATTTCATTTATCACAGAAGCAAGTGCTTCCTGATTCTTCTCGGCAGCAAAGCCTAAGTCACTCATGCTGATCTGAGTCTTAGAAGCCTTAAGCACGTCCATAATATCTGACTGAGAAGGTTCTGATTCCATGCACTTAAGCTTGTGATATTCGCTATTGATAAGCTTCTCAAATGCTTCAGCAATTTTCGCTGTAACATCCTTTGATCTTGTAGTAATTTTCTCTCCAGCAACATAGATATCTGCATTTTCCAATGCGAATCTGATATAATCGCTAACTCTCTTTGCTTTCTGAGAACGCTCTTTTCTCTTGTTGGCGCTTATAATCTCAAAATCTGTAAGATTAGCAGAAGTAGGGTCATTAAGGAATGCCTCTATCTTCTTCATGCCATCTATTTCAGAAAGGTAAGCGTAATCATCTGACATGCGAACAACAACGCTCTTTTCCTGATATGAGAGCAAGCCAAGAGCAACCGGATCTTCTTTTCCACTGTATGCAGTAAGAAGTTTGAGTCCGATTTTATGGGAAACATTATTTCTATACGCCTTGTCATCAATCAGCTGGTTAAACGAAAACTGATAACGGGAATTATATCTATACTTGTTATTAGGGAATACAATTACTTCCTCAAATGCAACCTGAGCAACATAGTCAACTACATCTTTAGGGTCGATGTTGTAGTGCTGAATCCTGAGCTCAGCTTCCTGCTCTTCATTTGTAAGGAATGTATATTCATCACCATTCTTCTGAACAAGAGCTTCATCACACAAAGCACGAAGTGACTTTTCAACTTTCTTGGAAAGCTCAAGTCTATCCTCATCAACTTTTGAAATCATAAGAGTTGTAAGGTTTTCTACATCACGTTTAAAATTGTTTACATGCTTTGTCATGAAGAGAACTTTAAGAAGCTCCACATCAAAGTTGTTGAGTCTTGTATTTCTGGAAGCCTGTGTAATAACAATTCTGTGCGTGTGATCTATAAAGTCATCTAATG
This sequence comes from Butyrivibrio sp., assembly GCA_017620235.1. Classification (GTDB taxonomy): domain Bacteria; phylum Bacillota; class Clostridia; order Lachnospirales; family Lachnospiraceae; genus Butyrivibrio. The sequence goes on from JAFZQT010000108.1 coordinate 1,438, forward strand.
CGCTATAGAATGCATTAAATGGCACAAGCAGACCTTCTCTTTCATCTGCGTAAGCTACAGCTGCCTCTTTAAAAAGTGCAAGCTGTGATCTCTCACCATCTGCAAGATGCTTACCACTTGATGAGAACTGGCGAACCGCTGTAAGTACATCTCCTACCAGTTTGAACTGATATGGAATGAAGGGATATACATCAGCAAACTCCTCTGCATCTTTATAAAGAGGCATGTTAGGGGTTCCCTCACTAAAGGTAATAATGTTCTTAATTGAAGATTCACTTTCCTTGTACAGGCTTTCTAAAATAGGTCTTGCTTCTGCCTTCTTGTAGAGAATACGCTTTTTGATAACTTCAGCTGCATCCGCACCGGAAAGAGCAATTCTTGTTGCAAAACGTCCCTGAATCTTAGAAAAGTCTTCGCCCATTGTCTGAGTAATAGAGTCAATGTCCTGCTGTGATGTAACAATAATCCAGGCTTTTCCACCACAGGCTGTGCCAAGATCTTCTGTTACAGTCTGTAGGTTAAGCATGAGCTTACTGTCATCTGCAATGTACTGACCAATTTCATCAACAAGGAAAAGTACATGATGATTCTTTCCCTTCTTGTCACAATATTTCTTTACATATTCTGCGAACTTATCTATAGAAAGGCTGTAAGATTTTTCTGCATTATCAGCCCAGCTTCTTGCCGCATCTTCACTCATAATTCCAAGATCGACAATTGCCTGAACAATGGAATCCTGAACAAAGTAGTAATCTTCCCTCGCCTCTTTCCATGTCTGTCCTTCGATTTCTTCAAATTTCTCCTTGAACGCATCATACTTTCCCTGCTCATCAAGCTTACGTTCAAAATCTGCAAGGAATGGAATAGAGCCACAGTATCCAAGGTAATCATTAAAGACTTTCATGAATACATCCTTAATAGCTTCTTTGTTGATTTTGGAATCTGTAGTACTCTTTGAATCCACGTTGAAGAGTATTACATCAATGTCACCACTCTCTGCTGCGATGGATGCAATCTTATCTTTTAATTTGTCATCACCTACTTTAACGCCCTGTGTGAAAAAGCTTGCTGCATCATGTTTTGCGCCTTCTTCATCTTCAACCATGCGATTACTCAAGATATATGAAAGTATCTTAAGGAAGTGTGACTTACCACTTCCGAAGAAACCAGATATCCACACGCCCATGTTATCTGTTCTTCCTGCAATACTTCTGTTGTATGCATCGAAGAATCTGTTCATATATTTTTCAAGCTCTGTTGTAACAACGTACTCATCCAATTCCTGATATACGTTCTCATCATCTTTCTGACCAACTTTGATTACGCCTTTAATTTCACGAGTAATCTTTTTTTCAAACATGTCTTGGATTTTCATTTGTTACCCTCCTATACGATAAGCGGAAATGCTCTGTAGTAGTTTCCGTCTGTAATTGTTCCAAAAAGACTTAAGCTCTGACCGTTCCATGTTCCCGGGTAAAACATTACTACAGGAACACTGTCCAAAACCTGATGCAAGTTATTCAGCACATTATGTGATCTTACAAATGGGAAAACTTTTCCAACTCCTGTCAGGAACACAACTGCATTTGGAGGAACTGTCTCAACAATACGATTCACAATCAGATTGTCATCGTTTGTGAGTCGAAGCATCTTTGTAACAGCTGTATATAGATACTCCATTCCCTTTTGTTCCTCAAATTTAATGCACTTATCTATGTAGCCCTTCTCTTCAAGAATCTGCAATATCATTTCGTACAAATCATATTCCACAATCTGAAATCCATCGGCATCTGGATTATTCTGTTTTTTCAAAGATTTTATTTTGTCTCTGATGATAAGTTCATCACATGGCTCATAATCAAAGACATAATAACGAACCTCATTAGCTACTCCTCTGTTTGCAAGGAAGTCTTCATCTGAAATACGCTCCCATATTTTGTCTAAGCGCTCATTAAATTCCATTATCTTTCTCCTGTCAGTACTGATAAATACTTCTCCATAGCGTTTCTCTGAAGGGCAAATCTCAAATCTGGATCTATATAAGTCTTTACTATTTCCTTCTCTGTGGTTTTCCCGGTCAGCAATCCAGCTTCAAACATATACTTGCAATAAACCTGCTTTAGTTTTTTTACGGAAGTATCTGTTATTGCTGCAACCTTTTCATTTTGCTCCTTCTTATCCTTACAGAATATATTCAGATCAGCATCTGTTATATTTGTTTCTCCCAGGTAAAGTTTATTTCTGTAAACTTCATACATAAGATCGAACAGTAATCTGTCTGATGCCATGCAACCTATAAAAGCTACAAGCTTTCCTGTATTAATATCCGAGGTAATCATTATTTTCCTCAGGTCTTCAGGTAAAGCTTCCAACCTTTTTCGAATGCAACCAAATTCATTAATAAGCCTTGAATTTGATTTTTGTTGATATAAATTTTCATCTATTACAATCTGCTTTACTTCATTCATGGAATGATTTCCAAGAAGGCGCGCAGTCTCTCTGGTTTCTACAAACCAAAATAAATGCTTAGTAGCACTTGCGTTATATTCCATGTCACTCATCCTTTACAGCATTGTCTTCTTTTTCAAAACTAATAATATCTCCTACATTACAGTCCATGTATTCACAAATCTTCTGAAGGACTTCCATGGAAACATTTTCACCTTTGCCCATTTTTGCCATAGTTGCAGAACTTATATTAAGCTTTGCAGCCAGATCCTTCTTATACATGTTTTTGTCAATTAACATTTTCCATAAACCGTTGTAAGATACCGCCATATTTTTTCCTTTCACCAAGTATGCGAGTTTACCGCAAAATAAAAATACGTACCTAGTGAACAGTATATCATAGCAGCACCTAAAAGTCACCACAAGTCTTTAGAAAGTAAAAGATGGAATTTCCAAAAGCTAAAATCAAATTTTATTTCAAAAAC
>JAFZQT010000109.1 GCA_017620235.1 Butyrivibrio sp.
CCCTTGTTGTACTCTTCGTTAAGCTTCTTAAGATAAAGCTTTGTATCTTCTGATGTGTTGTAATCTTCGATTGTCATTGTGGACTTGTTAACGATTACAGAACCATCATTGGGATAACCTGCAAGGAACTGACCTGCGTTCTCAAGACAGAAGTATCTCCAGTCTTCGCAAAGGATTGTGTAAGCGATGTTCTCTGTGCCGTCTTCCATTGTAGGATTCTCAGCAATGTAGCTCTCAAGAACGTCAAAGTACTGATCCATGGTCTCAATCTTGGGATATCCAGCCCACTCAAGAACCTTTACCTGAATCCAGAAAGCTTCGTCGTTGTGGGTTGTAGCTTTGCTTTCGCCCATTGTGTTTCCGAAAGGATTGATCCAGTAGATATGTCCATCAGGCTGACGGAACTTATCCCACTCTTCAGGTGTGAACCATGTATCTCTGAACTCGGGATACTGATCAATGTAATCATCGAGGGGAACAAGAGCATCTGCATCGATAAGAAGATTCATTTCATCAGAATCGATGAAGTCAGGATACTCACCGCCTGCGATCAAAGTACCTGTTGCTTCAGAAGCTGTCTGTCCTGTAAGCCAGGTCTCTTTAACCTTTACGCCCCACTTATCAGCGATCATCTGAGCGATTTCGTTGTCATCGTTGATCTCTGAACCGGGCATTGTGATAAACATTGTGAACTCTGTAACCTCATCGGGCTCGGTAGTAGCTTCAGCAGTGCTGCTATCGTCGGTCTTGGTTGCAGTCTCAGTAGCTCCGCCGTCGGTAGTTGCAGCAGATCCACCTGCGTTGCCGCCACATCCTGCAAGAAGGGACATTACCATGCCCATAGCAAGAAGAGCAGAAACAATCTTTTTCTTCATATTAATTGTACCTCCCTTGTGTAATATGATAGTAAACTACTCTTCAATTATATTTTGTGCACGGGCACGGTGCTACCCGACAAACTCTGACAATATACCCGACAAATTTCACCTATCTTTTATTCTTCCTATATTTTGAGGGGGTACATCCGTTAGCTTCTATGAATTTTTTGATAAAGTAATCAGTGTCCTTATACCCGACTTTCTCAGCAATTTCCACTATTCTGAGCTCTGTGTTCATAAGTAAACCTTCAGCTTTACTTATCCTGTAAGATGTCAGGTAGTCTTTAAATGACTGACCATGTTTCTTTTGGAACATCTGTCCCAGATATGAGCTGTTGATAAAGTATTTTTTGCCAAGATCCCTGAGGGTCAGGTTTGCGTCATAATTGTCGCGTATCTCTTTTTCAATTTCCAGAAGAACTCCACCGGAAATATTCTTTCTGAGCTGTGAAAGATAATGAGCATAATCACAGCAAAACATAACCATGTGTTTTTTACTGCCTCGGATTATATCCTCCTCAGAAGAATGCTCGGCTATAAATCTTAAGATCTCCTGCTGATCAAGTTCGGAGTCAAGCTCCGTTGCTACATGTATCAACTGAAAAAGAAGGTAATTGATGTTTAATCTCTTTGTCTGGGATGATTCGATTTTGTTAAGTTCCTCATAGAAATGATCAACCGAATTTCTGATTGCGTCTTCGTCATCCGTCATAATGCTTGCCAGAAGCTCATCAATTTTATTTTTCTGAATTACAACGGCGTTGGAATCATTTGAGGTCTCATCATCGTAGTAATAAACATTCTTCTTTCCTCGGAATGCCTCTAAAGATTTAAGAATACATGCGCTGGTATATGACTTTGAAATCTGATCGATTCTGTTAACTGTTTTTCCAACAAAAGTAGTAATTTCACAACCCGTTTCAGCCAAAACATAAAGTCTTAGTTTTTCGAGGTAGTCTTCAAAAGAAATCTCTCTTTTGGAAGCCATGTAATCGCAGTAAATCAAACCGATGTCATAGCATTTTTCATCCTGTGACACATCAAAAATACAATGTTCTTTCTCATCCTTTAAATAGTCTCTTACAGCAGAGAATACCTGCCTTTGAAGACCCCTGATTTCTCCCTCTTCCGCTTCCTCGGGAGTATCGCTTTGACCGGAGAGCTCCATGTCTACATATCTGATTTCTTCTGAGAGATGAAGGTGGTTCTTAACGTAATTAATATTGCTGTCATCAAACTTGCCAAACAAAAGCGCAATAAGATTTCTTGCAAGATATGCCTGCTCCATGGACAAGCGTGACTGCTCTTCCTCATCACGGTTATCAGATTGCTTTGCTATTTTACGGAGTACACCCCTAAGCTCCGTCATCTCAACAGGCTTAAGCAAATATTCCATGCACTCGTATCTAAGGGCAGTTTGTATATATGTGAAATCTTTAAAGCCCGTAAGAATTATGTAAAAAGCGTCTGAAATTTCCTCTTCTCTTATTCTTTTAAGAAGTTCGATTCCTGTCATTTCCGGCATTTTAATATCCGCGAAAATGACATCCACCTGATTCTCCTTCAGGTATTCATATGCCTCAAGACCGTTGGCGCAGCTTCTTACAACTTCAAAGCCCTCTGCCTCCCAATCAATCAGGCTCTTAAGTCCTTGTAAAATATAAGGTTCATCATCAACCAATAATACTTTTCTCATAAGTACATCCCCTCGGAATTATTACTGTGACAGTGGTTCCAACTCCCTTTTCGGATTCAACCATAAATTTAACCCTGTCTTCCGTCGCCATTCGAAGCCTTAAGCAGGCATTAACCATGCCGATTCGACCGGCCTGTTTTAAATCCTCGATTGACGCGTTATTCATTTTATCCAAAAGCGCTGCAGCTGCTTCGTCCGAAAGTCCCCCACCCGTATCTTCGATTTCTATTACCATGTCTTCGTCCTTGTAATAAACCCTGACGAAAATCCAACCCGGGCTGGACTTGGACTCAATACCGTGAACACAGGCATTTTCAACGAAAGTAACTATTGTAAGCCTCGGAATAAATGAGTTACGACATTTATCTTCAATTTCAAGATCATATGACAGTCTGTCGCCAAACCTGTACTTCTGAAGGCCAAGATAGGCTTTAACGAAATCCATTTCCCTTTCGACAGTTGTTCTGTCTTCATTCCAGTCCGCATTATTTCTCTCAATAACGGCAAGTTTTTCAACCATTTCCGCCGTCTCCGTTTCACCCCTTAATACCGAGTGCATTCGAATACTCTCAAGAGCATTAAAGAGGAAGTGCGGGTTGATTTGAGAATGAAGCGCCAAAAGTTCAGCCTGCTGTTTGGCAATACTGTTCTCCTGCTCTTTGATCTTTGCAAGGTTTACCGCCTGGGTAAGCTTGGCGTAGATAAGCGGGAGCACGGCATTAACCAAAAGAAGGATAATGAATACCGGCCACCTCTTCCTTATATATACAAGTGCAGGACTGGTTTCCGCAGAAATGAGTATATGAAATGTTGTTCCATAATATGTGTAATCAGTCTCGTAAACTATCTTGTCCTTGACGTCATCGATAGTCATATAATCATCAAACAGGTAGTTTGTTCCTCCTGTGTATACACATACGTTTTCGTCATCGGCTATATAGCCTTCCGCACCGGTTGCTACAGATTCCATATCTCTTGAAAAAATGGCGTAATCAATAACAACACGACAAAATTTCTCATACTTATCTCTTGAAGGATTACCAATCTTCTTTATAATATAAAGTCTTCTTCTGGGTGACGAGACAGCACCGACCTCTCTGTCGTACGAAAACATAACAAGCATATCCTGGCCGGATTCCTTGTACTTCTGATACCATTCCCTGTCCTTGACAGCATCAATTCTGTAGACGCCACCACCGTTAATTATGGTTGGGTTCTCAGTGTACGTCTCAAGAACCAGGTTGTTTATGGAATACAGAGCTTTTAAGTAATCATCGCCTGTACTGTCATAGTAATCCTGATAATACTCAAGACCGCTGCTGTATTCTTTTTCAAGGAAATCATTCATTTCAGTACTCTTATATACGTTCTTAATAATAGAGTAAGCGTTTGCAAGTACACTGCCGAAGGAATACTCAATATTCTCCGCAGTTTTCTCGTATGTATGAATGCTGTCGTTTCGTCCGGAATTAATGAGCGTGGTAATGAACACCACGTCGGTTGCCAGAATAGGCAAAATAATGCACAACAACCAGAGTACGGCCGTTCTGTCAGGCCGTACCCGGTTCTTTCTGAGATCAAGAGCGTTTTTTAAAACACCTATAAGTCTTCTCATAATTAATTATTCGTACTCGGTAGTTCCAAATCTATTTCTCATGGTAAATCATGTTAAATACGGCATTCTTATTTTCCACAATTACTTAAAATGCCTTGTATTTCTTGTGCTTTTCGAAGAAATAGTATCATTTTAGTATCACGAGCTGTATCACC
>JAFZQT010000110.1 GCA_017620235.1 Butyrivibrio sp.
AAGAGAATTCTATGTAAAAGAACAGAAGAGAATCGCAGATTTTGCAAATAAAGTTCACTCAGGTGAGATTGCAAACGCAAAGGGCGAGAAATTCACAACTGTTGTACAGATCGGTATCGGCGGAAGTGATCTTGGTCCTCGTGCTATGTATCTTGCACTTGAGAACTGGGCACATAGAACAGGCAACTTCAAGATGGAAGCAAAGTTCATCAGTAATGTAGATCCTGATGATGCTTCTGCTGTACTTAACAGCATTGACGTTGCACATTCAATCTTTATCCTGGTTTCAAAATCAGGTACAACACTTGAAACACTTACAAACGAATCATTCGTTACAGATGCGCTTAAGAAGGCAGGTCTTGATCCATCAAAGCACATGATCGCAGTTACATCAGAGACTTCTCCTCTTGCAAAGAGCGAGAATTATCTTGAAGCATTCTTCATGGATGACTATATCGGAGGACGTTATTCTTCAACATCAGGCGTTGGTGGAGCAGTTCTTTCACTTGCTTTCGGACCCGATGTATTTGCACAGTTCCTTGACGGTGCAGCAGAAGAGGATAAGCTTTCAGCAAACGCAGATCTTAAGAAAAACCCTGCAATGCTCGATGCACTTATCGGAGTTTATGAGCGCAATATACTTGGTTATTCAAGCACAGCGGTTCTTCCTTACTCACAGGGACTTAGCCGTTTCCCTGCTCACCTTCAGCAGCTTGATATGGAGTCAAACGGAAAGAGCGTAAACCGTTTCGGTGAGCCTATCAACTATGTAACAGGCCCTATCATCTTCGGTGAACCCGGAACAAACGGACAGCACTCATTCTATCAGCTTCTTCACCAGGGAACAGACATCATTCCTCTTCAGTTCATCGGCTTCAAGAACAGCCAGCTTCAGAATGATGTTGATATTCAGGGAAGCACAAGCCAGCAGAAGCTTTGCGCAAACGTTGCAGCTCAGATCGTTGCATTTGCTTGCGGTAAAAAAGATGACAACCTCAACAAGAACTTCAAGGGTGGTCGTCCTTCAAGTATCATCATCGGAGATGAGCTTAATCCCAAGTCACTTGGTGCACTTCTTGCTCACTTTGAGAACAAAGTTATGTTCCAGGGATTTGTATGGAACATCAACAGCTTTGATCAGGAAGGCGTACAGCTTGGTAAAGTACTTGCAAAGAGAGTTCTTGCTCATGAGACAGAAGGCGCTCTTACTGAGTATGCAAAGCTTTTGAATATTTGATCATTGACACAATGAATTAATCTGCTTACAATAGCAATAACTTAATACAATCTTCAGGGCAGGGTGTAATTCCCTACCGGTGGTATAGCCCACGAGCCGCAAGGCATGACTTGGTGAGATTCCAAGGCCGACAGTATAGTCTGGATGAAAGAAGATGAGAGAACTTGCTGATAAGTGAGATAAGAAATCTATGATTTCTGTAATCGAACTTAGTTCTGTCGAGGCATGTATGCCGAGAGCAGAACCTCATTATGAATGAAATTTAGTGCGAATATTCAAGCTTATATAAGCCCTGAACAATTAATTTGTTCAGGGCTTTTTTATATACAGAAAAAAGAGGACCACACATGAACGATGAATTATACATGAAAAGAGCCATCGAGCTTGCAAAGAAAGGAGCAGGTTTCGTTAATCCAAATCCCCTAGTAGGAGCGGTTATAGTCAAAGATGACGTCATAATCGGCGAAGGCTATCACGAAAAATTCGGAGAACTTCACGCCGAGCGAAATGCTCTTAAGAACTGCAAAGAGGAGCCTGCCGGTGCGACCATTTACGTGACTTTGGAGCCTTGTTGTCATCATGGCAAGACACCGCCTTGTACCGAAGCAATCATAGAAAGCGGTATAAAGCGAGTTGTTGTAGGTGCACTTGATGTAAATCCGCTGGTCGCAGGTAAAGGCGTTCAGATATTGCGTGACAATGGGATAGAAGTTGTTAGGGGGATTCTTGCTGATGAATGTACTGCTTTAAACAAAGTTTTTAATAAATATATTTTGAAAAAGCGACCTTACGTGGTCATGAAATACGCCATGACGGCTGATGGAAAGATAGCGACGGACACAGGAAAATCAAAGTGGATAACTTGTGAAGAATCGAGAAAAGAAGTCCATGTTCTTAGAAATAAACTAATGGGAATAATGGTAGGTGTTTCAACTGTAATAGCGGATGATCCGATGCTTAATTGCCGACTTGAAATTCCTCACAGAGATCCCGTTCGCATAATCTGCGACACAAACCTTCGAACACCGCTTGATTCCAAGGTTGTTCAGACAGCAGATACTCTTAAGACCATAATAGCAACTTCATCGGAAGATAAAGAGAAGCTCTCCGAATATGAGAAAAGAGGCTGCGAGATAGTAAACGTACCGATGCGTTCAGAGGGAATTGATCTGAATATCCTGATGGAAAAACTTGGAGCTCTTGGAATTGACGGAATACTGCTTGAAGGCGGCGGGACACTCAACAGTAGCGCACTGAAGGCACAGATTGTGGATGAAGTACATACGTATATTGCTCCAAAGATATTTGGTGGGATGGGAAAAAGCCCTGTTACGGGACTTGGAATAGATGATCCGGATGAAGCAATAGAGCTATGTATTACAGATATTTCAAAGGTTGGAAAAGATCTGCTGATAGAAAGCGAGGTTAGGTATAAGTGTTCACAGGAATAATTGAGGAAATGGGCTCAGTAAAGAGCATATCCCGTGGTCCTAAGGAAAGCACTTTGTGTATATCCTGTAAAAAAGTCTTGGAAGACGTTAAGATCGGCGACAGCATCGCAGTTAACGGCATATGCCTCACAGTTGTAACTTATACTGACAGCTCTTTTACCTGCGATGTAATGAATGAGACGTTTGCAAGATCAAGCCTTCAGAGACTTGGAAGCAGAAGTCCGGTAAACCTAGAAAGAGCTATGAGTGCCTGCGGAAGATTTGGCGGACACATGGTTTCTGGGCATATAGACGGAACGGGCAAGATTGTATCAATAAAAGAAGACGGCAATGCAGTCTGGTTTGAGATAACGGCTTCAAACAACATACTCGAGGGTATAGTTGAAAAGGGGTCAATTGCGATAGATGGTATAAGTCTTACGGTTGCGAAAATGAGCGCATCAACTTTCAGCGTTTCAATCATTCCTCATACTTTGAAAGAGACTGTTTTGGGAGTTAAGAAAGTTGGAGATGAGGTCAATCTTGAAACGGATATTATTGGAAAATACATAAAAAAATTTTGCGACGTAAATAAAGACAACGGGAAGATTACAAAAGAATTTCTTTTACAGAATGGGTTTTATTAAGGAGGTTAACATAAAATGGATAAGCAACTTTTAGAAAAAGCTCTTTCAGATCTGAGAGAAGGAAAGCTCATCGTAGTTGCTGATGATGAGAAAAGAGAGAATGAAGGGGATCTTATATGTGCAGCTGAAAATGTGACGGGAGAGACCGTAAACTTCATGGCAAAGTACGGACGCGGACTTATCTGTTTGCCGATAAGCGAAGATATTGCGAACAGGCTTTGCCTCAATCCTATGGTCAATCACAACACTGATAATCATGAGACGGCATTTACTGTTTCAATCGATCACAAAGACACAACAACCGGAATATCTGCGGAAGAGAGAGCGATAACCGCGAGGATGTGTGCATCAGATGAGTGTAATCCATATGACCTTAGAAGACCGGGACATCTTTTCCCTCTTGTTGCTAAGAGCGGCGGCGTTATAGAGAGGCAGGGACATACAGAGGCTACTGTTGATCTTCTTAAACTTGCAGGTCTCAAGGAATGTGGACTCTGCTGCGAGATCATGAAAGAAGACGGCTCAATGATGCGTGAGGACGATCTCAAGAAATTTGCAAAAGAGCATGACCTCACCTACATTACAGTTTCTGACATTGCTGAATACCGAAAGATCTACGATAGTCTTGTAGAGTGCGTATCGATCGCAAATATGCCGACTAAATACGGAAAATTCATGGCTCACTGCTATATCAACAAAATAAACGGAGAGCATCATGTGGCACTAGTTATGGGAGATATCTCAGATGGAGAAAACGTCCTTTGCAGGGTGCACTCAGAGTGCCTTACAGGCGATGTGTTTGGTTCGATGCGTTGCGACTGCGGACAGCAGCTTGATAAAGCGATGAAGATGATCGCAGAAGAGGGGCGAGGAGTTCTTTTATACATGCGTCAGGAAGGACGAGGTATCGGACTTGTAAATAAGCTTAAAGCCTATAAATTGCAGGATGAAGGAGCAGATACACTCGATGCAAACCTTGCGCTGGGGTTCCCCGGAGATTTGCGTGAATATTACACAGGAGCTCAGATACTGCGAGATCTGGGAATAAAGTCACTGGATCTTTTGACCAATAATCCTGATAAAGTTTATCAGCTTGAAGACTACGGGATGAAGATAGCAAAGCGTGTTGCGATTGAAATAGAGGCGAATCCGTTTGACAAGTTCTATCTTCAGACCAAGAAAATCCGCATGGGGCACATCTTAAAGGTGTGATAAGCGGAAAAATAAGAACATAAATAAGACCACAATGAACAAAAAATATATAGATTAAGGAGAACAAAAATGAAGGTTTATGAAGGAAATCTGGTATCAGAAAAGATCAAAGTAGGTATTGTTGTTGCAAGGTTCAATGAGTTTATCACATCAAAGCTCCTCGGCGGTGCGGTAGATGCTCTTAAGAGAGAGAACGTGAATGATGATGATATTGAAGTGGCTTGGGTTCCCGGCGCATTTGAGATTCCGCTTATCGCAGATAAGATGGCAAAGAGCGGAAAGTACGACGCTGTTATCTGTCTTGGTGCCGTTATTAGAGGATCGACTTCTCACTATGATTACGTTTGCGCTGAGGTTTCAAAGGGCGTTGCACAGGTCAGCTTAAATAACGGAATCCCTGTTATGTTCGGTGTTCTCACAACAGATACTATTGAGCAGGCAATTGAAAGAGCCGGCACAAAGGCAGGAAACAAGGGATTTGAATGTGGACAGGGAGCCATTGAGATGGTCAACCTCATAAGAAACATAGGATAAGCGCGTGATAATGAACGCTTATTGCCAGAGATAAAATCAAGTGAATTTTCAATAATGCCCTCCGATGATAATATGATTCCATCCCAAGGGGATAGAGAATTATAGAAACAGAGGAGAGAGTAATTATGAGAAAGTTTATAACGACACTTTTAACAGCTAGTGTATTTGGAACAATACTTACAGGATGCGGAAGTGCAGAAGCAGTCGCATCTGATGCAGCAACTAATTCAGATGCAGTAGAGAGCGTAACAGAGCAGGCAAAAGAAGCAGGAGCAAAGTCAACATACGAAACAGCAAAGGAAAACGGATATATAACCTTTGCTACAGAAGGAACCTACGCTCCATATTCTTTCCATGATGAAAGCGATAAATTGACAGGTTTTGATATCGAAGTTGCAGAGGCAATAGCCGATAAACTCGGACTTGAAGCAAAGTTCACAGAGACACAGTGGGATGGAATCATTGCAGGACTCGATGCAGGCAAATATGATGCTATCGCAAATCAGGTTTCTATCACAGATGAGAGAAAAGAGAAATATCTTTTTTCAGATCCATATACATACGTATACGGCGTTGTGATCGTAAATGAAGATAACAGTGACATCAACAGCTTTGAAGAACTTAAAGGAAAAGATGTTGCACTCACTGTGACCAGTAACTGGGCAGAACTTGCAGAGAGTTACGGCGGAAAAATTGTTTCAACCAATGGATTTTCAGAGTCAATACAGCTTGTTATTCAGGGACGTGCTGATGCTACGGTAAATGACAACGTTACTTTCCTTGACTATAAGTCGAATCAGCCTGATGCAAAAGCTAAAGTTGTAGCAACATCAGAAGACGCTACAGAATCAGCAATACTCATCAGAAAAGATGACAGTGATCTTCAGGAAGCAGTTAATTCTGCACTTAAAGAGATTCGCGAAGACGGAACGCTTAAGAGCATTTCAGAGAAGTACTTTGGAGAGGATATAACAGTTGCACATTGATAGTGCAAAAGACGGTGGATACTATGAGCGCTAGACTACTTGAAATAGTAATAAATGCATTTCCAAATATTATAATAGCCGGGATTACGGTTACTGTCCCGCTGACCTTAATTTCTTTTGCAATCGGTATGGTATTGGCAATTTTGGTTGCAGTGGTCAGAGTGCTGAATATAAAAGTGCTTTCGCAGTTCTTTAGATTTTATGTATGGGTGTTCAGAGGAACGCCGTTACTTGTACAGCTGTTTATTATCTTCTACGGATTGCCGGGTGTGGGACTCAATATTCCTGCACTTCCGTCAGCAATCATTGCTTTTTCACTCAATGTCGGAGCATATGCGTCGGAGACAATAAGAGGTGCGATCTTGTCTGTTCCAAAGAGTCAGACAGAGGGCGCAATAGCGTGCGGACTTACATCGTGGCAGGCAATATATCATATAGTTTTGCCTCAGGCGATAAAGGCTTGCATACCCGCGTTGTTTAATACTTTTATATCATTGGTAAAAGACACCTCACTTGCCGCAAACATAACAATAACAGAAATGTTTATGAAGACGCAGAGAATCGTGGCAGTAACATATGAGCCGCTTGCACTTTATATTGAAGTTGCGCTCATATACCTTCTGTTCAGCACGGCACTAACATATCTTCAAAAGTACGCAGAGAAAAAACTAAGCTATAATTCACGCAGCGTACAGGTTGCATAAAGGAGAATGAGATGATAAAGCTACAGGGTTTGTACAAGTCGTACGGGGCAAAAAAAATATTGAACGGAATAGATCTCGAAGTAAATAAAGGCGAAACAGTGGCTATAATAGGACCGTCGGGTGCAGGAAAATCCACGGCTTTAAGATGCATCAATCTCCTTGAAAGCCCGGATAAGGGAACTCTTACAATAGGGGAAAAGAGCTATGACCTTTCAAAGCTGACAAACAAAGATATTCTTGAAATCAGAAAATCAACAGCAATGGTCTTTCAGAATTTCAGTCTCTTTGAGAATAAGACTGCTATTCAGAATATTACGCTTCCACTTATCAAGGCAAAAAAGATAAATAAAGCTGAGGCTGAAGAGATTGCACTTAAGAACCTTGAACAGGTAGGACTTAGTGACTGGAAAGATCATTATCCGTCCCAGCTGTCAGGTGGACAACAGCAGAGAGTAGGAATAGCACGTGCGCTGGCCCTTAATCCCGAAGTAATACTGTTTGATGAACCTACAAGCGCACTTGATCCTGAGAAAGTTCAGGATGTACTGGAGATAATAAAACGAATTTCTAAGGAGCAGCATATTACTTCCGTGATAGTTACACATGAGCTTGAATTTGCTCTTGATGTAGCGGATAAGATCGTGTTTCTTACAGACGGAAGAATTATTGAGCAGGGAACAGCTAAGGAAGTGCTGAAGAATCCTAAGGATGAGCGTACGATAAAGTTCCTCGGACACTTTGCGGATAAACTTGAATATGTGATATAAGATATTATAAAAGAACCAAAACCATTGAGGGATTAGGTTCTTTTTCTATATACACACTTGTTTATAAAATATGATATACTAAAATAAGTAGGGGGTTATTATGCGATTCCGTACGAAACTTATTATCACTTCAGTGGTGATCGTAATATTTCCGCTTTTCCTTGCATTTGGAATGTTCTTAATGGGTGGAAGATATATTGTCCGTAAGCAGATAACTCAGCAACATTCGGGAGCTGTGGACTACAATATGGTCTCAAATCCGATTGAGGCTTTTGCAAGGGGAACAAATGAAATAATAGAAGACATAGAGGAAGAACGACAGCTTCATCCTTTTATTCTGGAAAATGTCGAAGTGCTTCAGAGTATTGATGAAAAGGTGGCCTCTTTGTATTCGTATATAATCGTAAAAAGAGGGGACGCAAGATTTTACGTTGCCGCAGAAAATGCAGAAGATGCTGAGAGCGTTATAAATGAACTTAGCTTTGGAGGCGGCGGTAACAGTATATTTGTTTTACCGGAGTCCAGGTTATTTGTAAGGCAGTACAATTTTATTTTTTCAACAGGGGAACCCGGAAGTCTTTATATTATTTCAGGAATAAAAGCAGAATTTCCAAAATCTCTTATTATATATATGACCGTGTCGATAGTAATTATTCTTTTACTTACAAGTATCTTACTTACGACATGGATAGGAAGAAGTTTTTTCAAACCTATAGATGAGCTTAATATTGCAATGCAGCACATCAAGGACGGCAATTTTGATTATATGCTTCCGACTGATGTCAAAGAAAAAGGCGAGATAGGTGCAATCTACAGAAACTATGAGGACATGCGCCTTAGGCTGAAAGAATCCGCGGAAGAGAAGATAGAACGAGAGCGGCAGAACAGAGAGCTTATCAGTAATATTTCTCATGATCTTAAGACTCCCATAACTGCCATAAAAGGATATTCACAGGGACTTATGGAGGGCGTTGCAGCCAATCCCGAGAAACAGCTTAAGTACATTAAGATTATTTATAATAAGGCGAACGATATGAATAATCTTATCAATGAGCTGACTCTTTACTCCAGTATCGACAATAACAGGATTCCTTATAACTTTGTGAAACTCAATGTCGCAGAGTATTTTGGAGATTGTATTGAAGAGATCGGTGCAGATCTTGAGAGTAAGTCGATAAAGCTAAATTATTCGAACTTAACAGGACCTGATACGCAGATAGTCGCAGATCCCGAGCAGATGAAGAGGGTTGTGAACAATATAGTGAGCAACAGCGTTAAGTATCTCGATAGGGAAGACGGTACGGGTCAGATTGACATAAGGATATTGGACGAAGTCGATTCAATCCGTGTTGAACTTGAAGATAATGGAAAGGGCATAGCCCAGAAAGATATTCCAAATATTTTCGACAGGTTCTACAGAACAGATGCTTCCAGAAATTCCAAGCAGGGAGGAAGCGGAATAGGTCTTTCTATCGTAAAGAAGATCATAGAAGATCATGGCGGATATATATGGGCAACAAGCCATGAGGGAGAGGGAACGTGTATGCATTTCGTACTAAGGAAGTTTATCGAATTTGCAGGCGGTTCCGAAACAGTTACAGTTGACCATAATAGTTAAAGAAAGGCAGAAGAGTGTATGAGCAGAATACTTATTGTTGAGGATGAAGAGGCGATTGCTGACCTTGAGAAAGACTATTTAGAGCTTAGCGACTTTGAGGTGGCTATCGAAAATACGGGAGATGCAGGGCTGCGCACAGCACTTGCAGAAGAATTCGATCTTGTTATCCTGGATCTTATGCTTCCGGGTATGGACGGATTTGAAGTATGTAAACACATCAGGGAAAAGAAAGATGTGCCGATACTCATGGTTTCTGCGAAGAAGGATGATATCGACAAGATAAGAGGACTGGGACTTGGAGCAGATGATTACATCACAAAGCCTTTCAGCCCTTCTGAGCTTGTTGCTCGTGTTAAGGCACATATGGCAAGATATTCAAGACTTGTGGGATCGGGACATGAGACTAATGACTTTGTTGAGATCAGAGGTCTTAAGATCGACAAGACAGCAAGAAGAGTATATGTGGATGATGAGGAAAAGAGCTTCACAACAAAAGAGTTCGACCTCCTTACTTTCCTTGCAGAGAATCCGAATCATGTATTTACTAAGGAAGAGCTTTTCAGAAAGATCTGGAATATGGATTCTATCGGTGATATCGCAACAGTAACCGTACATATTAAGAAAATTCGTGAGAAGATTGAATACGATACATCAAATCCTCAGTATATAGAGACAATCTGGGGCGTAGGTTATCGCTTTAAGGTTTGAGTCTGTGATATGCAATATAGAAAGATTCTTTTGACATTTTATCTGATAATGCTTTCTACCATCCTTCCTATTTACATGAAGGACGGGTATTATATGCTCGGAGAAGAAAAGTGGAATATATATGCAATAATAAGCGCTGCCATGGCGGGGCTTATTATTTTTGCGTATATTTCCGAGTTTATAGAAAAAGGTGTGGAAAAGTCAGAGATACGAAGCCTTTTTAAGGTTTACCTATGTATAAACGTTATCAATTTGATTTTTTCTATTGATCCCAAAGTGTGTTTCTGGGGAATCGAAGGTTGGAGAACAGGTTTTGTGACAATGTTCCTGATGATGTTCTTTTGCTTTGTTTATTCTGAGGGAATATACACTAACGGATACATTCTTGCTGCTATCTTTATAACTCCGTTTGTTATAAGTATTCTTGTGATAGCAGAGCGTTTTGGGATAAACCTTCTTAGTGTTTCAGGCACAGAGCCTGCATTTGTGGCGTGTGTCGGCAACATTAACTGGTATGCGGGCTATCTTTCTATATTTGTACCGCTTGGGGTAGGCTTTGCCGTGACCAGAGAGCTTTTTGGAAAGCAGTTTTATTTTTGGAGCGTATATAGCCTTGCAATTCTGATGGCCCTTTTTGTTCAGGGCAGTGACAGTGCTCTTTTGACGCTGCTTGGAACATATGGGCTTCTAATCTGGTATTGCCTCTATGAAAAAGAGAGATTACAGGCGCTGATGATCCAGTTCTTTATACTGGGACTTGCTATGTTCGAGATAAAGATCTTGTTGGGAATCTTTCCCGGAAAGTACACATATGCAGACAATATCCTCATAAGAATCTGTGATATGAATGGCGGAGTATTCTTTATGGCTATAGGGCTTCTGGCATACATGGTGGTATCGCTTTCCAAAGAGGATGAAGGAAGTAGCTTAAGGGGTGAGAAATACAGAAGGATATACAGAACTTTTGTATCAGTTCTGGCAACGTTAGCGATTGTTTATGTGGTAGTAAGATTTGACGATTTCTCAGGAAACGGACGCGGAACAATCTGGCGCATGACACTTGATATGTATAAAGAGCTTCCTTCTTTTAGAAAAATCATTGGGGTAGGAAGAGATTGCTTTAGTTCATATGCCTATTCAGATCCCGGGCGCGCTGAAATCCTTACAAATGCCTTTGGAAATAACAGACTTACAAATGCCCACAGTATTTTCCTGACGGAACTTGTAGAAGGTGGACTGGCAGGTCTTGTCGGAATACTGTTTCTGGCTGTTTATGTGCTTGGAAACCTCAATAAATGTGACAAAGAAAAGGGGCCCGCAGCTATAATCTGCGCGCTCCCTATAGTTTCTTATTATCTTAACGGAACTGTATCTTTTTCTCAGGTGTTATCATCTCCGTATGCGTTCATCTGTCTGGGACTTGGGCTGTATATAGCAAACAGCGACAATTCACAGATCGGGAACGGGGATTGATTCATCGAGTTCATGGAAAAACGTTCTTGTTCTTATGATGCCGCGGACGGCGTCGTTATATTCATAGAGGAAATGTTCGTTGATATTTTCTTTTCCATACATCATTACTCGACCGGAATAAGCATGAAGAACAGAAATGTAGCGCTTATCCTGGTCAAACATATTTAAGATCTCATCTTTTCTGCGGCGAGGATGTTTCGCTGCAAATTTTCTAATGTCTATCTGCAGATCCACCGGAAGATTTTTTTCGTTTTCTTTAACCGAGTGAAGGATCTGATCGTACTTCTTGTCATCAATCTTCTTAAATCTGTCGACAAATTCCATACAGCAGGCATTATCGGGCAACAGAAGTCTGACTCTGTCCTTTGAGTAGACATCTTCGATGACTGCAACAACATTGGGAACAACGGGTTTTCCGCTGTAATCAAGTAAAATGACTTTATCACCCTTTTTATACATAGGCACCTCACTTTTTGTGTAAAAGACAGCCGATGTTTCATATCTATTATAACATATTTATTAACATAATTGCGAACCATTTTTTCCAATTTTAAGTTATTTTTAGGTTCGGCTAATAAAATTTACAAGGAGAAGCGAAAAATAATCCGGAAAGGAGAAAAGATGGCAGGGTTCAAAGATGTGTTTGAAAGAATCGAAGTTAAATATCTGCTTGATGATGAGCAATATACAAAGCTCATGAAAAAGCTTGAAAATATGGCAAAAGTAGACTGCTATGGGAAGACTTCCATCCAGAACATTTATTTTGACACACCTGACTTTAAGCTGATTGAGAGATCTCTGGAAAAGCCCGTCTATAAAGAGAAGCTTCGTTTAAGAAGTTATGGAACGGCTAAAGATGATACAACATCTTTTATCGAGATCAAAAAGAAGTTTATGGGGGTTGTTTATAAAAGAAGAATTTCCATGCCATATTCTGAAGCTGTTGACTACCTTATTAATCATAAGGAGCCAAAGGAAAAGTCTCAGATCTCGAATGAGATAGACTATTTCCTTAAGTACTACAAGGGACTTGCTCCCGCGATGGTTATTTCGTATGACCGAATCGCAATGGTGGGCATTAATGACCCGGAACTTAGGATCACGTTTGATACGAATATCAGATGGAGGACTGATAAGTTAAGTCTTAAGGAAGGAAATGCGGGACATGAGATCTTGCTTCCCGGACAACATCTTATGGAGCTTAAGATCGCAGGTGCGATGTCTACAGAACTTGCGAAAATGCTCGACGAACTGAATATTAGAAAAGTATCTTTTTCCAAGTACGGAAGAGGATATCTTGAGTACATGTATGGTCAGACTAGTGAAATGGCTAGTAAGGGCATTGTACCTAAGAAAGAAGACAAATCTAAGATTGTTGCACTGCGTAGAGCAGTATGACATAGACATAATGACAATTTGAAGGGAGTATTGGCAGCATGACAACGACAGACATAGTTTTCGGCACAGTAATGCCTAACGGCACGATCACAGGTTTGACATTCATTATCTCTATTCTTTGTTCTTTGGCAATCGGTGTATATATAGCTTTCATGTACACTATAAAAAATGATTACACCGGTAGTTTTGTTACAGCATTGGCGCTAATACCGGCGATAGTACAAGTTATTATCATGTTGGTAAACGGAAACATAGGAGCCGGAGTCGCGGTGGCAGGAGCATTTTCACTGATACGTTTCAGGTCTGCACCGGGATCGGGAAAAGAGATAGTAAGTATATTCCTTTCAATGGCAGCGGGTTTGGCAACCGGAATGGGATACATCGGCATAGCGGTGATATTCGTGGTTGTTATCACACTTGCAAACCTGCTATTTTCGAACATTAGTATATTTAACGGTGCTAACGGCGAAAAATATCTCAAGATCACAGTTCCTGAAGGACTTGATTTTGAAGGAATATTTGATGACATATTTGAGAGATACACAACCAAGGCTGAGCTTATAGATGTAAGAACAACATCAATGGGAAGCCTTTACAGACTTAATTATAAGATAATTCTCAGAGCAAAAGTTTCAACAAAGACTATGCTTGATGAAATGAGAGAAAGAAACGGAAATCTGGAGATTATCTGCTCAAGACCTATATCCTCAAAGACTGAGGAATTGTAATCTCGAAAAATACTTTTTTCTTGCTCGAGGGATGAATAAAGCCAAATCGGTAGCAGCAAAGGCATACATTGCTTTTTCCTGTTTTTTCGGAATATTCGAGGGACTCTTTTGTTCCGTATTTCCGATCACCGAGGATAGGATGTCCCAAGTGAGCAAGCTGTACTCTGATCTGGTGGAAACGCCCGGTCATGAGTTTAATTCTCAAAAGCGATGAGTTTTCATCTCTTTGCATAACCTCATAGTCGAGAACAGCTTTCTTTATCTCTCCGGAAAAAATATGCTGTTCTTGGCCCTTACCCAGGACGATGGTCTGGTTCTTTAGTGAGTTTGCCTCCTTTCTACTCACTACGAGCGCCAGGCCATCGTTCTGTTTTCTGACAAGGAGGTCTTCAAGATGACCTGCGTCGTCAGCAACGTTACCATAGCAAAGCGCATAGTAGTATTTATCGGTGGTATGTTCTTTTATCTGTTTTGCGATAAAGGAGGCTGCCGCTTTATTTTTTGCAACAACAACGACACCCTCTACCGGCTGATCGAGTCTGTAGAGGGTTCCTACGTAAGGAGGCTTGCCGGTTTTGCCGGCCGCTCTGTTTTTGCGCGCAAGATAATTTCGTATGCTGCTCACAAGATCCATTTTGCCGACGGAGGCGCCTTCTGTAGCCATTCCTGCCGGCTTGTGGCAAACTATAATGTCATTATCTTCGTGTATTATCTTAAGTGTAGTATCCATAATCTATTTACTCTTCTGAGTGTTCTTAGTCTGTTGTTTCGGAAGGGTTACGACAAATCTTATTATCTTGTCTCCGTCGCGCAATGCTTCGATAGTTCCTCCGTGAGAGGTTGCGATAGCTCTTGCAACAGAAAGACCTATGCCGTAGCCTCCTGTTTCTCTGCTTCTTGAGTAATCTGCTCTGTAGAAACGGTCAAATAGCCTGTCCAGATTACCGTAAGGAATTGTATCACAGGTGTTGGAAACTTCAAAGACAATATGCTTATCTACAGACAAAAGGACATGTATGCTTCCGTTTGTAGATGAATATTTAAAGGCGTTGTCTATAAGTAAACAGGCAAGCTGATTCATGGAGCTCTTATTTCCCAGGATGCGGATTCCGTCAGGAATATCGATCTTATATTTCTTTTCTTGGGATTCAGCTATCGGCTCAAATGAAACTGCCGCATCTTTAAGGGTTTCACTTAAATCAAATTCTGTAAAAACAACATGCATCCTTTCTTCGTCCATTCTGGAAAGAGTCAGCATATTTTTTACGAGGCTGTTCATGCGCTTTAGCTGATTTCGGATGCTTGTCGTCCATTCGTTTTTTCCCTGCTCAAGTTCCAGAACATCAATATTTGCCGAAATGACGGCAAGAGGGGTTTTCAGTTCGTGACCTGCGTCCGTGATAAATCTTTTTTGCTTTTCAAGTGATTCAACAGCGGGGGCTACCGCCTGACCGGAAAAAAGAAATACCAGAATGAACATGGCGATGAGTGCAAGAACTCCGATGGCAACCGATTGTATCATCAGGTGCTTGGCGTTGACGATAGCTGTACTGAGATCAAGGAATAGCAGCAGCTTGGTACCGTCTTCCGCATCTTTAATCAGATATCTGTAGGAATGATAGAAGCCAAGTTTTCTGGAATTGGAGAAATACAGATCTTTTGCATATTCCTCAGCAATGTCGTGAGAAACAGAGGCAATATGAACGGTATTTATTTTGATGGTATTCGCGTAAGAATCCATTTTTACCCAAAAATATCTTGCCTGAAAGGGTGTTTCTGCCGAATGATTTGAATTAATAACATCCCAGTCAAAAGCAATTTGATCGGAAAAGCGGGATTTAGGGGCATTGTTAAGGATCTTTGCCGGGAAATATCCGTTATTGGATGAGAGAGTTGCGAGCAGGTTATCTGCATCAGAAACAACCTGATGCATGTTGATGGCATTGATAATGCCGATCATTGTAACAAGAATCAGGAGCAGTGATAAAATTGCGGTTATAACAAATTTTTTTCTTAGTTTATTTACCATTTTACAGCTAGCTCCGGTTTATTTGATCTCATTTATCGAATACCCGACTCCTCTGCAAGCTTTTATCTCGCAAGTGGCATCAAGAGAAAGGATCTTTTTACGGAGGTTTGAAATGTTTACCCATACTACGTTGACGTCAGCTTCGCCGTCTGACCAAATATGTGACATAAAGGTATCAACCGAGACAATTCTTCCCGGAGAATCCATGAGCATTTCCATCATCTGGAATTCGCGACCGGCAAGCCTTATCCGCTCGTGGTCGGGAGTAAAGAGTTCGTATCCGTTTCTGTCCAGTGTCAGATTTCCGCAGGTGAGATTTACCGGTGAAAAATCTGATTTCCTTCGCAGCATCGCACGTATCCTGGCGAGAAGCTCCCTCATATCAAATGGCTTTGTTAGGTAGTCGTCTGCACCCAGATCCAGTCCGTTTATGCGGTCGGTAATTTCGGATTTTGCGGTCAAAAAAAGAACGGGAGTAGATATTCCTCTGTCTCGCAGTTGTTTAAGGACCTCCGTTCCATCAAGCCCGGGCATCATTATATCCAGGATTATTCCGTCGTAGTTTCCCGTAAGTGCGTAGTCTAAAGCATCCGTCCCGTTATATACAGCATCTACCGTATAGCTGCTATGTTTAAGTATAGCCACGAGAGCGTTGGATAATTCTTTTTCGTCATCAGCAAGAAGCAGTCGCATGTTTGAACCTCCGCAAGGGGACTTTTCTATTTAAGATAATTTTACCATATTGGGACTAGGATTAAAGAGAATTAAGTACAAATATATGTATAAAATATGAACGATTTATCAATAGTTTGGTCATTTTCAGTCCATATTTTTAATGTAGAATATTCATAAATGATTTATCAGAAACAAGGAGTCAGAAAATGCACGGAAAAAGAATATTCTCCTTAATAATATCCTTAATAATGGTGTTTTGTCTTATTTTTAATTTGGCCGCATGGGAAAGTGCGGCCTTTTCTGACTTCTACGTTACAAATATTTATCCGAGAATAACATCGGCGTACGGAGCAATCACAAGTAAATTCGCTTTTTCTGTAGGCGAGATCATGCTGGTGCTCATAGTTTTGTTCATTGTTTTTGCACTGTTGTTCTTAACTGCGCACGCTATATTCTGGCTATATTCAAAAAAAGCGACAAACAAGGGACAAAAATTTTTCTCTGCAGATAGAGTGTTTAAGCGCATTTCAGGAATTCTTCACAGAGTATCACCTATAGTCATGGCAATTGTATGTACAATAATGTCGCTTAACTGCTTTGTTCTGTATCATACATCAAAGCTTAAGGTGTCGGATGTAGAAATTACCAAGGAATATGATCTTGCCCAGCTTGCAGAGCTAAGAGATTACGTGGTTCGAAGATGCAATGAACTGGCAGAGCAGGTTCCGCACGATGAGCATGGGAATGTTTTATATACCGGTGACATGCATGCTGAGGCTATCGTGGCAATGTCGAATCTTTCAGATGAGTTTCCGAGACTTGGCGGGTATTATGTAACGCCAAAGCCGCTTCATTTCTCAGGCTTTATGAGTCAGCAGTATATGCAAGGGTACTATTTCCCGTTTTCCATGGAGGCGAACTATAATAACACGATGTCTATAATGAATAAGCCCTTTACTATGTGCCATGAGCTCGCGCATACTCACGGATATATATATGAGGATGAGGCGAATTTCCTGGGATTTCTTGCCTGTGTAAAATCTGAAGACATTGTGTTCAGATATAGTGGATATTTGGGAGTTCTTAATTATATAAACAATGATTTTTACAATGCGGTCAGCGAAAAAGAGTACAAGTCGCATGTAAAAATTTCCGACAGAGTAAAGTATGACAACCAGTTCCTTACTAAAGAAGCGTGGGTTGAGGTTGAGAAGAAGGCTATAGTCAAGACGGCTACTGTAAAAAAAGCGGCTGAAACATTCATAGACACTAATCTTAAAGTGAACGGTGTGCTTTCCGGAAAAGTAAGTTATTGTCATGTAGTTGCACTTATCATGGATTACTATTACAATGAGCCCGAGTACGCAGAAAACGAATCGGGGGATAAGATATGAAAAGTAACAGGTTGATTATTGGAGCAGGAACGCTTATGATGGCGGTCCTGCTTGTTGCGTGCAAACCTTCGCCGGAGAAATTAAACGAAGCTGAGGTTGCAAGAGCAGCTCTTGTTGAAGCTAAGAATAATGCGGAGAATACATATCTGGACATAACGGATTCAAGCCTTAGGGGAGAGCTTGATGAGCTTGCAGCTAAAGAGAAAGAGGCTGAGAAAAAAGATTTCACCAAAATGAGTGACAGTATGTTAGAGCTCTATATTCCAAAAGTAAAAGAGCTTACCGGAGAATATGTGAAAATACAGGAACTCCTGAACATGAAACTTGCTGAGGACAATGTCAGGAGAGAAGCGGCGGCAAAAGAGGCACTGATAAATGCTTATATCGTAAACAATACTGAATTTATGATCACGGAGATGGCTCTGCATGACATTACAATCGATACTATCTCCGGAAATCTGCTTGGGGAGGGCGTATCGCTTGCATCGGGATACACGCTTGCCGGTGTAGATCTTGATATCAAAATAGATAGTTCGCAGTGGGAAATTGTCATAAAAGATGACGGCGGAAAAGTGTATTCGTTTACATGCGGGGATTTCAATCAGGCGTCGAGGGATGGTGTATATGTAATACTGAACTATGATTCATCGTCCGGAACAGGCTCTGCGGAGATTGGAAATCAATAGAATTTGTGAGAATTGCACAAAATATTAAGGAAATCTTAAGATATTATGCGTCGATTTGTCGGTGACATTCTTCTATTCACAATATATAATCTATAACTGTACTGAAGCAATTGTTTGCAATAATTCGTAATTGCAAAGTATGCAGAAAAGAGGAGATTATATTATGAAGAAGAATATCGTTACATTACTTTCAGTTTTAACACTTTCAGCAGCAGTTCTTGCTGGTTGCGGTGAGGCAGCTACAGAAGAGGCAGTTGAGGAGACATCAGTAGAGACTTCAGCAGAGGCTTTCTCAGTTGAAGAGGCTGCTACAGAAGAGACAACAGAAGAAGCTACAGACGCTTCATCAGACGCTTCATCAGAGGCATCTTCAGACGCTTCATCTGAGGCATCTTCAGACGCTTCAGCAGAGGCTTCATCAGCAAAATAATTTAGCTAATTCAATTAGATTTATTAAACAACAGGTAACACTAGTTTAATCAATTGCTTTAGTCAGTACATAAGAAACCCCGGTGCTAATGCATCGGGGTATTTTCATGTCTAAAAATATGAAATTAAATCGATCTGATAGTTATTACAAGGCGATTCCCATTGCATCAAGCAAGGCGCCTGTAATAGTTCCTACAAGGAACAGAAGAATTGCTATTCTTATATTTTCTTTTTTATCATCATTAACTCTGAATAACACTAAAAGTCCGATACCTGCTCCAACTAAGAGGCCTGACATCATAGTTCCCAAAGTGATCATCTTATCAAGATACAAAGTAGTAATTATAACGGATGCCGCACAGTTTGGTATAAGACCTATCAGTCCTGCAAGTATATGGCTGATTACCGGGCTTGTCTTAAGAAGTTCCGATAACTTATCTTCTCCGATAAGCTCAATCGCAAATCCCAGTATCAAAGTAAGAACAAGAACAAAAGTAAAAATGTGGATTGTGTGAACAAGAGCTGATTTTATGATTCCGATAAATCCGCTGTGATCATCTTCTTCGCAGTGGCAATGCTCTTTTTCGCAAAGGGCGTTTATATTAACCGGATCGTCGAGTCTTTTATTGTGAGTCATGTGATGCCAGTGTACAACAGCATCTATTACAAAACCTGCGATAATTCCAATGACTGCCTTGATGACAAGTATCTTTATCATAACTCCGGCAGGAACCTGTTCAGATATGAAAAGCGGAATCATCTCATCTGACGTTGAAAGGTAGATCGCGATAAGCGTTCCAAGTGTTATGACCCTGCCTGCGTATAGGTTGGAAGCTGCTGCGGAAAAACCGCATTGTGGAAAAACTCCGATAAGTCCGCCCCATAAAGGTCCGAAATATTCTGTTTTTTGGACAATCGCAGACGTGTATTCCTGAGTCTTGTGCTCCAGATATTCCATTAAAAGGTAAGTTATAAAAAGAAAGGGGAGTATCTTAAGAGAATCGATAAGCGCGTCCATGACAACATCGATGATAAGTTCCATGAATTAACTCCTTGCTATTAAAAGAAAGAAAAAAGGGTAAAAAAAAATCAGTAAAGCGGGTGATGGGAATCGAACCCACGTATCTAGCTTGGAAGGCTAGTGTTCTACCATTGAACTACACCCGCACGGTACTGACAAGATTGTATTTTAATTACTTTTGTGTGGTATGTCAAGGGGTTTTATGATAAACTTTACATTGTTTGTAAATTGACAATACAAATCTACGGTGTTATCATATTTCCTACCAAGTTAGTAGGAAAACACGGAAAGGAAATTTATCATGTCAGATGCGTCTTTATTACAGGTAAAAAACTTATCTGTTTCAATAGATAACGAGTTGCCGATTCTGCACAAGATCAATTTAGATATAAAGCCCGGAGAGACTCATGTTCTCATGGGACCTAACGGAGCAGGAAAGTCTACGCTTGGATATTCTCTTATGGGAAATCCGCATTACTGCGTGACAGAAGGAAATATTCTTTTTGATGGACAGGATATTACTGATATTTCTGCAGATAAGAGAGCAAAGGCAGGAATGTTCCTGTCATTCCAGAATCCTTATGAGATTCCCGGAATTTCACTTAGCAGTTTTATAAGAAATTCATTCCATGCTCAGACAGGTGCGCCTGTTAAGCTCATGGCTTTTCAGAAGTCGCTTAAGGCAGCCATGGAAGTTCTTTCTATGGATGAGGCTTATGCAGACAGAGATCTTAATGTTGGTTTCTCAGGTGGTGAGAAGAAGAAAGCAGAGATCCTTCAGCTTCTTATGCTCAATCCTAAACTTGCGATTCTTGACGAGACAGATTCAGGTCTTGACGTTGATGCTGTTAGAACAGTATCTAAGGGTATTCAGGAGTACCAGAAGAAAAAGGACGGAGCACTTCTTATAATCACACACAGCACCAAGATTCTTGAGGCATTGCATGTTGATTATACACACGTACTTGTTAAGGGCAAACTTGTTTGTACCGGAGACGGATCTCTTGTTGATGAGATCAACGCTAACGGATTTGAGAAATTTATCTCAGAAGCTGAATAATATTGGCTGAATAACAGAGGATTGATATGAGCGATAACAAACAGAAAGTGGTCGAGATAGATCGCAGCGCATATGAATTTAAAGATATAGAGACAGAAAAAGACTTCTACAGGATGGAGGAAGGTCTTGACGAGGAAACTGTATTAAAGGTTTCTGCTGAGAAGAATGATCCAGAATGGATGAGGGATTTCAGACTTAAGTGTTTGAAGATATACAATGAGATGGAGATGCCCAAGTGGGGACCCAGTATTGAAGGCCTTGATATGGATAGGATCACATCATATGTAAGACACAAGTCTGAGATGAAGAACAGCTGGGAAGATGTACCGGAAGATATCAAGAATACTTTTGAAAGACTCGGTATTCCTCAGGCAGAGAGAGAATCTCTTGCAGGCGTCGGAGCCCAGTATGATTCAGAGCTCGTGTATCACAACGTAAAAGATGAAGTTGCGGCTCAGGGTGTTATATACACCGATCTTGAGAGCGCAATGAAAACAGAATACGCTGATATGATAAAGAGCCATTTTATGACACTTATACCGCCTACGGATCACAAATTTGCAGCTCTTCACGGAGCGGTATGGTCCGGAGGTTCATTTGTATATGTACCAAAGGGAGTTAAGGTAGATATTCCCCTTCAGTCATACTTTAGACTTAATGCGGCGGGAGCCGGACAGTTTGAGCACACGCTCATAATCGTAGATGAAGGAGCAGACCTTCATTTCATAGAAGGATGTTCAGCACCTAAGTACAATGTTGCAAACCTTCACGCGGGAGCGGTTGAGCTCTTTGTGGCAAAGAATGCAAGACTTCGCTATTCTACGATCGAGAACTGGTCAAAGAATATGTACAACCTTAA
Organism: Butyrivibrio sp.; assembly: GCA_017620235.1. Lineage (GTDB taxonomy): Bacteria > Bacillota > Clostridia > Lachnospirales > Lachnospiraceae > Butyrivibrio. The sequence goes on from JAFZQT010000110.1 coordinate 21,596, forward strand.
CACTAAGAGAGCAATTATCGAGGAGAACGGAGTCATGGAGTGGGTTTCCGGTTCATTCGGATCACACACGGGATATCTGTATCCTATGACAATACTTAAAGGTGACCATTCACAGATGGAATTTACCGGAATCACTTTTGCCGGAAAAGGACAGAACCTTGATACAGGTGCCAAGGTAGTTCATCAGGGAGTGGGAACGACATCGGTTATCAATTCCAAGTCCATTTCCAAGGACGGAGGAATTGGAACATATAGAAGCAGCGTTGTAATTCAGAGTTCAGCTAAAAAGGCAAAAGCGTCAGTTTCCTGTGATTCTCTTATGGTTGACAGCATTTCAAGAGCAGATACCATTCCGGGAATGGATATCAGAACTGATGATGCTGATGTAGGACACGAGGCTAAGATCGGAAGAATCAGTGATGATGCGATTTTCTATCTTATGTCCAGAGGAATCAGTGAGGAAGATGCCAAGGCAATGATCGTAAGCGGATTTGCCAATCCTGTTTCAAAGGAGCTTCCGCTTGAGTATGCCGTTGAGATGAATAACCTTATAAAGCTTGAAATGAGCGGACATTGAGAAGGGACTTCACATGAACAAAGATTTGAACATGAAGGTTAATGTGCTGCCTGTTTTGACATATGGCTTTCTGAAAGTCAATGACAGCACAGTTTCCGAATCAGATATAAAAATAGACAGTGTTACAACTCCTGATGCGAGCAAGATGCCCAAGGGTATTGATGTAAAACGCGGAGTTGATTTTATAGAAGCAGGCGAGATCTTTATCAAGAATAAAGACAGGATCATGTATACCACAGGTGATTTTGCAGGACCTAATGCTGATACGTCGGGAAGAAATGAAAATCAGGCAATCAGAACCGGTATGGGAATCGATGTGGATGAGCTTATGATCTCTGCCGGAGCAAAATGTGATGTGTACACGGTGGAGGAGAATGTCAAAGTTTCCGAACCCGTTATCATAGAGTACAAGATGAAAGACGGCGAGGGAAGCATATCATCGCAGGTTATTCATGCTAAGAAAGGCTCAGAGATAAGCGTCATTCTCGCTTATGAGTCAGAGAAAGAGTTTGGTGGTTTCCACGGAATAAGCACAAGACTTCTTGCTGAAGAAGATGCAAAGATCAATCTTTATAAGATTCAGATGCTTGGCGATAAGTTTATTCATTTTGATGATATCGGTGGTGCTTGTTTTAAGGGCGGCTCGATAAATATTTCTTCTTTGGAGCTTGGTGCGAAAAAGACATGGACAGGTTGTCTTGTAAATCTGGCAGAGAAGGAAGCTGAGCTCACAATGGATATGGGCTATCTTGTAAGATACGACAATTTTCTTGATGTGAATTATATTGCCGATCAGAGAGGCAAAAACACAAATTCAGTCATGCATGCAAAGGGAGTTCTGATGGATTCCGCTACCAAGGTATTCAGAGGAACTATTGATTTTAAGAACGGAAGCTCAGGATCTGCAGGTGATGAGCAGGAAGATACACTAATGCTCAGCCCTGACGTAATAAACCGCAGCATGCCCGTGATCCTTTGTCAGGAAGAAGATGTTGACGGAAGGCACGGCGCAACAATAGGACAGCTTGGCGAGGACTTGTTGTTCTATATGCAGACAAGAGGAATCGATGAAGAAGAAGCAAAGCGCATGATGATCAGAGCAAGACTCGACAGCGTTGCGAGAACGATTCCGGATAAGGAATTGGAACAGAGAGTTATATTCTACATTCAGAATATCATTTAACAGGTAGGAAAAATAAATGGCAAAGATCGGAGATTATCGAAAAGACTTCGATATTTTAAATTCAGGTGACTATGTATATTTTGATAATGCGGCTACATCTCAGAGACCTAACCAGGTTCTGGACGCAATATCAAATTTTTATCGCACGGCAAATGCAAATCCGCTCAGGGGATTATATGACTGGAGCATGGCGGCAACAGAGATGTACGAAGATTCAAGACGTGTAGTTGCTGACTTTATTGGTGCGAAAACTCCTGAGGAAATTATTTTTACAAGGAATACATCTGAATCACTTAATCTTGTAGCGTACAGCTACGGTCTTGATAATGTTTCAGAAGGTGATGAGATTGTTATTTCCGTAATGGAGCATCATAGCAATATGTTGCCCTGGCAGATGGTGTGCAAGAAGAAAAATGCAAAGCTTGTTTTTCTTGAGCCTGATGAAGAGGGAGTTATCTCTAAGGAAGAATATGAGAGCAAGATAACAGACAGAACAAAGATCGTGGCAATAGGCCATGTTTCCAACGTTATGGGTGTTACCAATCCTGTAAAAGAGATTGCGGCATATGCTAAATCTAAGGGCGCGATCGTTGTAGTCGACGGCGCTCAGTCAACTCCTCATATGAAAGTGAATGTAAATGAACTCGGTGCAGATTTCTTTGCATTCTCAGGACACAAGATGCTCGGACCAATGGGCATAGGTGTTCTTTACGGAAGAAAAGAACTTTTGGAAAAAATGTCTCCATTCCTTACGGGCGGAGAAATGATAGAATATGTTACAAGGACAGATGCAACTTACGCAGAACTTCCTCATAAGTTTGAGGCGGGTACTGTAAATGCATCAGGTGCAGTGGGACTTGCAGAGGCAATAAGATACCTTCAGAATGTTGGTTTTGATGCCATAGAGGCGCAGGAGCAGAAGCTTACGGCACTTCTTATGGAAGGTATGTCAAAACTCCCTTATATCAAGATATATGGATCAAAAGACCCTAAGAAGCATTGTGGAATTGTGACATTTACAATCGACGGCGTACATCCTCATGACATTTCATCAGTGCTTAACGATGATCATGTATGTATCAGAGCAGGACATCACTGCGCACAGCCGCTTATGCAGTTTATTGGAGCGGGATCTACAGCACGTGCAAGCTTGTATTTCTACAATACCGAAGAGGAAGTAAAGATATTCCTTGAGAAGCTTGCAAAAGTCAGGGAGGTTATGGGATATGGAGCTTAAACAGTTATATCGTGAGATAGTAAATGAGCACAACCTGCGTCCTGTACACAAAGGAAAACTTGAAAATCCGGATCTTGTAATGCGTGGAATAAATCCAAGCTGTGGCGATGATATCACATTGCAGCTCAAGATTGAAAACGGCGTTATAACGGATGGTAAATATGTAGGAAGTGGATGTGCCATATCACAGGCTTCTGTTGATATGATGGTTGACCAGATAATAGGCAAGAGCAAGGAAGAAGCTATTAAGCTCGCAGGAACCTTTATGGGTATGATAAAGGGCGAGATTACGGACGAAGAGAGTATAGAGTCTCTTGATGAAGCTGCTTCACTTCAGGACGTAAGACACATGCCTGCAAGAGTTAAATGTGCCGTACTTGGATGGCACACTATGCAGGAGATGCTTGAGCATCCTGAGAAGGCAAACGATAAGGTAGAAGAGTAAAAATGCTATAAATATTTTTGGCTCGGAGGAAAATATCCTCCGGGCTATTTTTGTGCCCTTTTACAATATTTTTTATAACTTGCTATCCATATTAAAAATGTCTAGCGATTATTTAATAAGAATAGGAGGAAGAAAAAAATAACAAGACGCTAAGACAATGGAAAACAAAGTGTGATGTATGATGACCTAAATTTCAGACACGCCACCTGATAAAGAGGCGACGGAAGATGCTGATATTTGAATACTGGGTGCAAAAATGATATAATTCAGTCGTTTGACCGCTTTCGGTATGAGTAGTCAGAAAATATTACATTTAAAAAGATATTGTTTTCCTTAAGTAACAGCTATTGATTATTCACAACAAAAAAAGGAGAATGAAAAAAATGAAAAAGAACACAATCAAAGTAGTATTAATGGTATGCTTTATCCTGTTTAGCCTTATATGCGTGGATCATTTCACATGTGTGGATGCATATTGTAAGGTTACGCTTAAAGGCTACTGGGATCCAAGTGGACAGTATCACGAGCTTCCGCCAGTAAAAGAGCGTACACCGGAAGAAGAACTTGCAAAGAGGATAGATGTTGCTCGTGAAATGGGTTTTCCAGAGGAGAGCATCCAAGAAGAAATACCCAAATGGCGTAAGGAACTTGGCTTAGATTCTTCTACACCTTCAACCGGAAGTGCTGGTACTTCTTCAACTCAGGCGCCTGCTAAGGCTACTCCTTTATATACAAAGGAGCAGATCGAAGCAGCCTGGGAAGAGACAGGAAGAGTAGAAGCTACCTGCGGAGCAGACGGTTCTGTTTCTTATAAGAACTCTCTGACGGGAAAGACCAAAACTGAAAAGATCTCGGCAACAGGACTTCATACATTTGAAGTCACTGAGCATGTTGATGCAACATGCATTGCTGATGGTCACGAGACTCGTACATGCTCTGTATGTGGCGAGACTCAGACTGAGGTCATTCCTTCGACAGGTACTGAGCACGCCTAC
>JAFZQT010000013.1 GCA_017620235.1 Butyrivibrio sp.
ATCACCGAAATCTGCAGGCACACAAGGATCGATTGAAAGACCGTTGTGAGTCGGATAAACACCGAGGATGTACTGTGAAATATTTACAAATGTCCAAGCAGCGGTTCCTGTAAGCCAGCTGTTCTTGCCCTGGCCGAAGAACTTAGCATCTCTTCCTGCAACCATCTGAGAATATACATAAGGCTCAGTGCAGTGAACTTCACTGATCTCTTCAATGTAAGCAGGACATGTCTTTTTGTAGATCTCGAAAGCTCTCTCGCCGTGTCCGAGAACTGTCTCGGCGATAGATACCCAAGGATTGTTGTGACAGAAGATACCGCCGTTCTCCTTGTATCCCGGTGGATATGAACTAACTTCACCGAGTTCGAGGTGATATTTTGTATAAGCAGGCTGTAAGATCATTACACCGTACTTTGTATCAAGTCTTTCTTCAACGCTCTTAAGAGCCTTCTCTGCAAGACCTTCCTTTACACCGATTCCTGCAAGAACGCAGAAGCCCTGAGGCTCGATGAAGATCTGGCCTTCTTCACATTCTTTTGAACCAACCTTGTTGGAATTTGCGTCATAAGCTCTTACGAACCATTCGCCATCCCAACCTGCTGTGCAAGCTGCATCGTAAACTTTCTTGATTTCTTCTCTTGCTCTTTTTGCTTCAGCATCATCGCCGAGGAGTTCAGCGAGCTGTGCATACTCTTCGCCGTACTTTACAAACATACCTGCGATGAATACAGACTCAGCAACAGGACCTTCTGAAGGACCGAAAGTCTGGAATGACTCACCGGGATGCTCTGAGAAGCAGTTAAGGTTGAGGCAGTCGTTCCAGTCAGCACGTCCGATAAGAGGAAGACCGTGAGGACCCTTGTGAGTAGCAGTGAAGTTGAATGAGCACTTAAGGTGATCCATAAGTGTCTTTGCAACGCTCATATCGTTATCGAAAGGTACCATTTCTTTCAAGATAGAAAGGTCACCTGTTTCTCTTACATATGCGCTTGTACCTGCGATGAGCCAGAGCGGATCGTCGTTAAAGCCTGATCCGATATCTGAGTTACCCTTCTTTGTAAGAGGCTGGTACTGGTGATAAGCGCTTCCGTCCTGGAACTGAGTAGAAGCGATATCGATGATACGTTGTCTTGCTCTGTCGGGAATGAGGTGAACGAAACCGAGAAGATCCTGACATGAATCTCTGAATCCCATTCCACGTCCGATACCTGACTCATAGTAAGAAGCAGATCTTGACATGTTAAATGTAACCATGCACTGATACTGGTTCCAGATATTTACCATGCGGTCAACCTTCTCATTTGAAGAAGATACATGGTAGATTCCGAGAAGGTTCTTCCAGTAATCGTTGAGCTCAGCAAGAGCCTTGTCAAAAGCTTCTTCAGTCTTATATGCGTCAAGCATTGCGTATGCAGGCTTTTTATTGATAACGCCGTATGATTCCCACTTGTCGTCTTCAGGATTCTCGATGTATCCGAGAGTGAAGATGAATGTCTTGGACTCGCCGGGCTTAAGGTCGATGTTGATCTGGTGAGCAGCGATAGGAGACCATCCGCTTGCTACAGAACCTGTGCACTTACCTGCAGCAACAGCGTCCGGGCTGTCAGGTCCGTTGTATGCACCAAGGAATGCATCTCTGCTTGTGTCAAAACCGTCAACTTTAGTATTTACGCCGTATACTGCGTAGTGATTTCTACGCTCTCTGTACTCTGTCTTGTGGAAAAGAGTTGCACCGTCATTTGTAACTTCAACTTCACCTGTGCTCAGATTACGCTGGAAGTTTTTCATGTCGTCATCTGCATTCCACAGACACCATTCTACATATGAAAAGAGAACAAGCTTAGCGTTTTCCTTCTTATTATTAGTGATAGTAATTTTAGAAACTTCACAATTGTCATTCATAGGAACGAAAGTTAACACATCGGCTTTGATATCTGATTTTGATGATGAGAACTTACTATAACCTAATCCATGGCGACACTCATAGCTGTCAAGAGCTGTCTTTACAGGCTGCCATCCGGGATTCCAGATAACTTCATTTCCCTTATCTGTTTCATCCTTAATATAGAAGTATTTACCGTTGTTATCATAAGGAACATTGTTATAACGGTATCTTGTAAGCCTTAAAAGCTTTGCATCCTTATAGAATGTGTATCCGCCGCAAGTATTGGATATCAGTGAGAAGAATTCCTTATTTCCAAGGTAGTTGATCCAAGGAAGAGGAGTCTTTGGTGTAGTGATGACGTATTCACATGCATTGTCATCAAAATAGCCGAATTTCATAGAATATAACCTCCGTTCACTTAAACGTTTAAGATAATTACTAGACACATTATAAATGGGAAATCCTTATATTGCAACACAAAATATCACAAATTCCATTGCGCTAAAACCGTTGCTACATGCACATTTCAGAGATAATGCGCTTGAAAACTGCCAATGGGAGCGGGTATAAATGTTATTCCGAAAACGTTTTACTAAATCATTAACAAATCGTAACCAAAATCAGAATTATATATGAAAAAAGAGGGTAGAATTTGTAAAAAACAAACAAAGATATATAATGTGCACAAAAAAAGCAATTTTTTTATTGCTTCTAGAGTCATTATGATGTATATTTATCGTGCGAAAACGATTAAGTTCAAAGGTATTTATGATATGGCTAAGCGTAATGTTTCACTAAAGGATATTGCCGTTGCTTGCGAGGTGTCCATTGCTACAGTGTCTAAGGCACTTAATGATCATAGCGACATAGGGCAGGAGACTAAGGAACATATACGGGCAGTTGCTGATAAGCTCGGATATCATCCGAACGCAGCTGCGCAGGCTTTGAAGACAAACAGAACCAATAACATCGGAGTCTTGTTTGTTGATGAAGCAAATAGCGGTCTTACACATGACTACTTCAATCATGTATTGAACAGTTTTAAGAAGACTGCGGAGGAGAATGGTTTTGATATAACCTTCATTAATGGAGGTAAGGCAAGGATCAACAATATGTCTTATCTTTCACATGCGATATATAGGGGCTTCGATGGAGTCGTTATAGCATGTGTGGATTTTTCAGATCCGGAAGTTGAGGAACTGGTTAAGAGCAATATACCGGTTGTAACCATTGACCATATCTTTTATAACAGAACATCGGTCGTGTCTGACAACGTAAACGGTATGAGAGAGCTTGCGACTTATATTTTTGCGCAGGGGCACAGAAAAGTGGCATATGTTCACGGCGCCGGATCATCTGTTACACAGAACAGACTAACTAGTTTTTATAAGACACTTCAGGAATTGGGAGTAGAGATTCCGGATGAATATGTGGTTGTTTCTCCTTACAGAGATACAGATGCCGCATATGAAGCTACTAATAAACTTTTGGATTTAAAGGAACCTCCTACATGCATCCTGTATCCCGATGATTTTGCGGCACTGGGCGGAATAAACGCCATAAGACAGAGAAATCTCAGAATACCGGAAGATATCTCAGTGGCAGGATATGACGGACTTGAACTTGCCAGACGTCTTTCACCCAGACTTACAACTGTGGTGCAGAATTCTGAGAAGATTGGTGAGATAGCTGCAACTAAGCTGATCGACCTTATTAATAATCCTAAGGGGACACTGGTTGAGCAGATTGTAGTTGAAGGAACACTTGATAAAGGCGAATCCGTAAGTAATATCATTAAGATTTGAGATGGCAGAGCCATTTTAAATACACACAACAATTATTTAACGCAAAAGAATGGGAGGTACGGTTATGAAGAAAAGAGTACTTGGTTTACTTCTTTCTATGACTATGGTAGCAGGAATGCTTACTGCTTGTGGCGGAAATGCAAATAGTGCTGCCTCAACCGGAGCATCAGCTGACGGAAATGCAGCAGATGCAACTGCAGCAGCTGCACCTGCTGGAGACGAGGGCAAAGTCCTCAATATTTACTGCTGGAACGAAGAGTTCAAGAGCAGAGTTGCAGATCACTATCCTGGATACACAGAGACAGATGCTACTTCAGGAAAAATCGGTGATGTAACTGTAAAGTGGAATATCACACCTAACGAGAATAACGCTTATCAGAACAACCTCGATGAGGCTCTTCTTAAGCAGGCTGATGCAGCTGCTGATGATAAGATTGATATTTTCCTTGTAGAAGCTGACTACGCACTTAAATATGTAGATGCAGATGTTACAAAGCCTGTTGCTGATCTTGGCATCACGGACGCTGACATCGCAAATCAGTACAAGTATACACAGGATGTTATGACAGATTCTAACGGAAAGCTTAAGGGTCTTTCATGGCAGGGATGCCCCGGTGTTCTTATTTACAACCGTGCGGCTGCTAAAGACGTTCTTGGATCAGATGAGCCTGCTGAAGTTCAGAAGGCTGTAGCTGATTGGGATACATTCCTTAAGACTGCTGAGCAGATGAAAGCTAAGGGATACAGCATGACTTCAACAACAAATGATGCTTACCGTGTATTCTCTAACAACGTATCAGGCAAGTGGGTACAGGATGGCAAGGTTAAAGTTGACGCTAACATCATGAAGTGGGTTGAGATGACAAAGAAGATGGTTGACGCTAAAGAGGTTGGTTCTACATCAGATCTTTGGAGCGATGACTGGAAAAAAGGATTCTTCCCTGATGGAAAGGTATTCTGCTACTTTGGACCAGCTTGGATGATCAATTTCTCAATGTCTGCTGATGAGCAGGGCTCAATCGCTTACGATGGTGGTTGGGGTGCTACAGAGGGACCTCAGGGCTTCTTCTGGGGCGGAACATGGATCTGCGCAGCTGAAGGAACAGACAATGCAACACTTGTTGCAGACATCATGAAGCAGCTTACAACAAACAAGGATATCATGCTTGATATCGTTTCTAAGGACAGCGACTTCGTAAACAACAAGCCTGCTATGGAAGAAGCAGCAACAAAGGATGAGTATGCATTCAAGCCTCTCGGAGGACAGAATCCTCTTGCAATGTTCTGCAACGGCGCTGAGAAGTGCGATCTTTCTAACCAGTGTGAATACGATCAGGGTTGTAACGAAGAGTTCCAGAAAGCTATGAAGAACTACTTCGATGGCAACGCTACTCTCGACCAGGCTCTTGAGATGTTCAATTCAGCTATCGTTGAGAAGTATCCTGAATTAAAGACTGAGTAATCAGTAAGTAATTTGTAGTTTTAGATTTATCATTGTGGAACGTATTGTTCGCGCAATGCGTTCCACAAATATTTATTCAGAAGGGTAACGGGTATGAAAAAGAAGAGTAAAGTAGTCAGTTATAATAAATGGGGCTACATTTTCCTTATTCCGTTCGTGGTAATTTATCTGGTATTTCAGATGATTCCGCTTTTTTCAACAATTTATAATTCATTCTTTGAGAATTATCGCTCAGGATTGAAGCAGATTGGTCCTAATTTTGTTGGATTACAGAATTTTATAACAATAATTACAAACGGAGATCTTCCTACATATTTAAAGAACACATTGATAATGTGGATTTTGGGATTTGTTCCGCAGATCCTTCTCTCACTTTTATTGGGAGCATGGTTCACAGATCCGTCATTAAGATTAAAGGCACAGGGCTTTTTTAAGACAGTTATTTATCTTCCTAATCTGATAATGGCCTCAGCGTTTGCAATGTTATTTTTCACATTGTTCTCAAATTCAGGCCCTATCAATTCGATTATGTTACAGTTCGGACTTATACAAGAACCTTATCAGTTCATGTCCCATATTTGGTCGGTTCGTGGATTGGTTGCTTTTATGAACTGCCTTATGTGGTTTGGAAATACGACAATTCTTTTGATGGCAGGAATGATGGGTATTGACCCTTCACTTTTCGAAGCAGCACAGGTTGATGGTGCTACAGCCACTCAAATTTTTTATAAAGTTACATTGCCTTTGTTAAAACCGATCCTTATTTATGTTATGATTACATCATTGATCGGTGGACTCCAGATGTTTGACGTACCTCAGATTCTTACAAACGGTACTGGTGATCCGATGAGATCTTCAATGACCTTGATCATGTATCTTAACAAGCATCTTTTCAGTAAGAACTATGGTCTTGGCGGAGCTCTTTCGGTATTTATGTTCATTATTACCGGTATACTTAGCCTGATAGTATTTAAGTTTACAACTGGCGAAGATAAGGATTGATTTGGAGGCTAGACAATGGAAGAAAAAAGAATTGCGATGGCCGGGCAGAGTGATGCCGGCGCATCGGTTCACGCAAGACGCGTGATCGCGTATGTAGTGCTTATATTGATAACATTTATCTGCCTTTTCTGGTTCTATGTTTTGTTTGTAAACTCAACCAGATCAAATGCAGAATTGGCAAGAGGATTTAGACCACTTCCGGGAAATTATCTCGGAACAAACTGGGATAATCTTGTACATGGAACTTTGCCGATATTTAGCGGCTTGATTAATTCGCTTATTGTTGCTACACTTACAGCGGTATTTGCTACATATTTTTCAACAATGACAGCGTATGCAATACACGCTTACGACTTTAAGCTGAAGAAGTTTATTTTCACATTTATATTGATGGTTATGATGATCCCTACTCAGGTAACTGCACTTGGTTTCTTGCAGCTTATCGGAAAGATGGGATTGGATGATAAGTTTACACCACTTATTGTTCCGGCTATTGCTTCACCTGCTGTATTTTTCTTTATGAAGCAGTATATGGATTCTACACTTCCTCTTTCTCTCGTGGAAGCTGCCAGAATCGACGGATCTACAGAGTGGGGCACATTCAACAAGATTGTAGTACCGCTTATGAAACCTGCTGTTGCTGTTCAGGCAATCTTCAGTTTCGTAACAAGCTGGAATAACTACTTTACTCCTGCGCTTGTGCTTCACACAGACACAAAGAAAACACTTCCAATACTTATAGCTCAGCTCAGAAGTGCTGACTGGCTTAAGTTTGATATGGGACAGGTATATGTAATGATTTCATTCTCTATCTTCCCTGTTATAGTTGTTTATCTTTTATTATCCAGACACATTGTCGGCGGTGTTACGCTCGGTGGTGTAAAGGGATAATCTGACTTAGTTATTTACTACTCTTCATCTTGCTTGTCCGCGAGGTGAAGATACTCTTTCCTTTTATAAGCGTTATGGAAGGCCATGGTATTCCCCATACCATGGCCTTTCGCATGCCTAAAAATATTTTTCCCCGGATTTATTATTTAAGAGCATATAGTTTTAAAATGGCCTCAAATACTGATAAAATGGACTTGGTACCGTATTGGAAACACGGATTTTTAAAGTGGTACTTGTAGATTGCAGGAGCATAACCGATACTGAGATTACGCTTGCAGGTGTAATTTTTGAAAGGAGTATGAAAGATATATGGTTGAATTTGGCGAGCAGCTAAGAAAGGCGCGTGAAGATAAAGGTATGACGCAGCAGACACTTGCTGACAAGTTGTTTGTAACAAGACCGACAGTTTCAAGATGGGAGCGCGGTGAAAGATACCCTGATCTTCTTACTACAAAGAAAATAACGGAAATTCTTGATGTGAGCCTTGACAACCTGTTATCAGGAAAAGATATTTCTATTGAAGTGGAAAGAAACCCTGTAATTGAAAACAGAACGGCACATAATGCAATAATTGCTCTTTATGCTTTTGTTATATTTTCGTGTATGATGGTTCTCTTTAGTAACATTGCCAATTATTTTATGATGTACGGTCAACCGCGCGTTTTTGGAGGCCCCGGAGGAGCGGAAGCAGAACTGATAGGATATGCCAGCATTGTTGGTATGAATTTTGGCACCGATCAGATTATACCGACAATTAAAACTATTATGCAGATAGTTGTTTTTTCCTTTGGACTTGCTCAGGCAATAAAAGAAACTCTTTCTCCCAAAATGACGGGAGGGATAATTGTGTTGTTTCTTGCTTTGGAAAGTCTTGTAAGGTTTGCAGAGGTGCTGACTACGTGGATAACTGCTTGGGCTATTGACGTTAAATTTATTATTGCAGACTTTTGCATTTTTCTTATTCCAACAGTCAGCGGAGCGCTATTGACATATTTTCTTTTTATTCGAAACAGTAAAAAAATAATTCTTCCAATAATGATTATTTTTGTTTCTGTGCTCGAAGTGGTATTGAATCTGGACTACACAATATACTGGATTATATATGCCATAAAAGAAAGTTCTGTAGTTTATTACGTGGATGAGCATGTTTTTAATAACATTGATTTCGGTATGAGGAATAGTTTTACGATAAATAATGTGCTGGTACTGCTTGTTGATGTGGCTGTTTACGGTTTGATCGTTTTTCAGACTGTAGCACTGTGGATAAAGAGGAAAAGAGTGGAAGAAGCTATTATGAAAAATGCAGAGGGTGAAGTAAAAGAAACAACCACTTAATAGAAATATAAAAAATCGTATGAGAAAAAGTATATATTTCAAGAGGGTTACAGTATGTATTCTTGCGACAGCAGTTCTTTTATCAAGTGTTACAGGATGCGGCAAGAAAAAAAGCAGTACGGATGGAAGTGCTGTTGTTCAGAATAAAGCATTGGACAAGGAACATATTTTTAAAGAGGAGGAAATTAAAGACGTCATTGAAAAAGGCTCCGAAGAGCTTTATCTCGATTATGTCGGAGATAAAATAAAGTGTGTCTATTTGGATAAAGCCGGTAAGTATAAGTTCGTATCGGCAAATACAGACGGAACGGTTGAGAAGTCGTATGAAATCCCGGTTTCTACAAATGACAGACATGCGTATTTTACAATGGATGACTCCGAGAATCTCTATATGCAGTATTCCGAGTATGAGGATGAAGAAAGCGATAAGAAGATAGGCTATTATCTCGTGAAGTTCGATAATACCGGAAAAGAAGTAGTAAGAGAGGATTTATTAAAAGATGGTCCCGAGATAAGCATATTTTCTGTGCAAGGTGTTGCATGGACTAAGGATAACGGGCTTGTTATAAGCTCTTCAAGAGGGCTCGATACATATAGTGAACAGAACGGGTTTACCCGAATCATTGAACCAAAAGATCTAAATCGCTTTGAATATGGCGGTTTGTTGATTAAAGGCAGCAATGATCAGCTGTATATAAAAGCCAGCGAAAATAACGAGGCGCAGCTGATGAAAGTTGATCTTGCAAATAAAAAAATAGGTGAACCGATTAAATGCTTTGGGGCAAATAATATAAAAAATAAATATTATGCTCTTTCAGGCGGAGAAGGATATGATCTGTATGTATCATGTGACAGATTTATATATGGATATGATAGCAAGTCGGATAAGCTTACAAAGATCGTAAATCTTAGGGATTCTGATATTGGTTATGAAGAAGGCATCGATCGTTTTGTGGCAGTTAATGAAGGCGAATTTTGGGCAATCTTTTATAAAGCGAATGGTGATAAATATTTATCCAAACTGACCAAAGTCGATCCTAAAGATGTAAAAGAAAAGACAGTTATCTCGCTTGGAGGAATTTCCATTCGAGATGAGGTTTTAAATGAAGTATATAAATTTAACAGAACGAATGATGAGTATAGGATACAGGTTTTAGATTATGCTGAGGATAGCTTTTCTGATGGATTACTGGATGGAGATGAAGCTGATCAGGCTATAAATAAGTTTAATCTTGATGTTTTGTCGGGGAAGGCTCCGGATATTTTGGCTATAGAGGATGGTTATGCAGATATATCTAACTATATAGACAAAGGAGTATTGATGGATCTGGGACCTCTTTTTGAAAAAGGGGGAGCGCTTGGAAACATAGAGATTCTTCCGAATGTTTTTGAGATGATGCACACAAACGGTAAGCTTTATACAGTGTTTTCTGAATTTAATGTTTCGACGATCGCTATGAGGAGCCGATTTGCAGAAGGGAGAACTAGTCTATCGGTAAGCGATTGCAATGAGATCATAAACAAGACAGGTTGTGATTATAAAACTGCATTTGGAAGTGAAAGTAATAAGCAATGTGTTCTTTATTTAGGGCTGGATAACACTAAGTTTTTGGACCAAGAGAACAAGAAATGTAATTTTACAGATCCTGAATTTATAGAGCTTTTGAATTTCGCAAATAAGTTTCCGGAAGAAGCAGGTTACGACTACGGAATATTCGATCTGGACCTGGGATATTTGGAGGATAAAGCAATCTTTAGGGATAGCCCTTTATATAATTTCAAAGACTACGGAATGCTTAAGCATGCAGTATTTAGAGATGATGTTGCGCTTGTAGGTCTTTTGAATAACAGCGGAGAGAACTCTGCGGAGATAGTTCCCTGCAATAAAGTGGGCATAAACAGTAAATCGAAATATACAGAAGTGGCTGTTCAATTCATAAAGAATATGTTTGAAAATTACGATCCTTTAAATGATAATATTCAATTCCCTTCAGATAAAGCATCTTTTGAAGCGGCAAAAAAAGCGGCTACAGAGAAAAATGGAAACAAGACTGATTATTACAATCTCGGTTACGAAAAAGTACAGGTAACTCCTTTGACTGAAGCCGAGGTGCAGGAGTGTAGCGATTATATTCTTTCTATTAAGAATAATAGAGCCTTTTATAGTAATGGGGAAATCAATTCTATTATTTATGAAGAGACTTCTGCATTTTTTAGCGGAAATAAGACCGCGGAAGAAGTGGCAGGTACTATTCAGAACAGGGTAACAACATATATGAATGAGAACAGCTGAAGAAATACCATAAAAAATGAAGATAAATATTGATGATAAAAACACCATCTGAATCTTAGCGGATTCAGATGGTGTTTTTGATCGTTAGAAGTATTATGTTTCGCTTGATGCTATATTGTTTTGGGCGGGTGATTCCACGTCACGTGTAATCTTGGATTTCTTTATCCATAGTGCTACAGCTTGGAAAAGAAGGAATACATAAACTTCTACATAAAACTTATAGTTTTCATCTATATACTCGGCTATGTATAACATATCATAATAATCTGTTTGCAAATATGTTGCAAAATTCCATTTTATTTGATTACTATTCATAATAAAAAGAATGTTGAGTATCATTTCCAATACTGCCATTATCATGAATATAATCGGAAATATATTCTTATTGCTCTTACGATTGAAATAGAAGAATGAAGCTACTGCTCCGATGATAGCCGGAAGAGCAGTAATGATCAGAATTAAATAATGGGGCTTAATATTCAATATAGCAGTTGCAATGTCGGGAACATAGTTATAATTGACTAAGTGTATACCACTTATTGAGATTATCTGTGCGACATGCATCATGCTGTTTGTAGCAAAAGTCACTATTCCAATCATGCCAATTATCTTAGGGGATAAAGTACCTTTTGCTGCCCGAATGAATCCGTAAGTCAATATCAATGTCAGAGCCAAGAAGAGAATTTTAGGTATTATATTCCACAAAATATTTAGCATTATAGAAGATGGTAATTGAGAATAAACAGGAAAATTAAAATGTTCTACTAAGTTGGGGTTTAAAATGTTAATAACAAGCCAGGGAATATCAAAAAAAACTTTTTTCAGAAAATGACTTAAAAAAATAGCATAGATAGCCAGGATTAGTTTTTCTGCAAGGTTATTATCTATTATAGAGTTTCTTTCTACAACTTTATTCATATCTTTTCCGGATAACAGGTCATCGAGGCTCACATCCAGTGCTTCCGATATTTTCATTGTAGTAGGAAGATCGGGGTATCTTTCGCCGCATTCCCATTTAGAAACAGCCTGTCTTGTTACAAATAACTGTTCCGCGAGAGTCTGCTGTGTCATTCCTTTCTCCTCACGTGCTTTTCTGAGCTGCTCGCCAAACTCGACCATATTATTCCTTACTCCTTTCGAAATATCACCTGCAAGTGTAATTCAAGTATCCGTTACAATCATAAAAATCACAAGCAACAGCTCCAAAATGCTTGTAGACAGTCTGTCGCTATCCCTATTTTATCAGCTTTGTAAGCATTTTTACTTTGAAATTAATTTGATAGACACGTAATTCATTAAAAAACTAGTTTTTTGACTAATACGATAAAAAGATTTCGAATTAGTCACAGTTTTTCCTGAATTTATAAGTTGTGAGTGACTAATGTGGTTCATAACGTTTGATATAGTCAAAATCCTTATTTGAAATTGCAATTCATAAGGCAGATTTTAAAGAAAAAAGTGACTAAGGAGCATGAAAAAGCTCATCTTAGTCACTTTTTTGGCTTTTGTAGAAAAATCATTTAGAAGAAATGTAGTGTTTCGAATATGATATGTGGCGGGCTTTCCGCTCCCCGCAAGGACGTTAGTCCAAGCGGACCCAAACGAGGGAGTTTGAGGTGAGGCCGTGAAGGAAATCAAGGTTTATGCTGGTGAGTACTATAAAGGCGATGATTATAACGAAGACCAACAGCATAAGCTTTTTTTCCTTAAAAAGCTTTTCAGGACGCTGTACCGCAGAGTCAGGGTTGAGCGCCATTGCAACGTAGTAGGAGAAGAGCAGGAATACAAGCGGCATGCACAATAAGTATTCGATGCGATATTTTATGAGGAAAACTCCGAGGCAAAATGTTGATACGAGTGAATAGAAGAGTGCTGATGCCAAAAGAGTTTTCTCAGAATAATATTTGAATGAACGTCTGTATAAGCCGGCTGTTTCGGGATTGCCGATCATTCTGTACTCTGCAAAACGCTTTGTTGCCATGAGGAAAGCACCGCCCATCCAGTAACCAATCAGGATGCTTGAGGGTGGAAGCGAAGAGTCTGTTACGACAAACCATCCCATCATGAGACGGAGCATATTGTTTACTGATTCGGAGAGAACATCGAAGTACGCAATGTCTTTTGTTCTGAAGGGTTTTACGTTGTACAAAAAGCCCATGAGTAATAGGATAAGTGATGTTATAAGAAACAGCTTATCAACAAGTAGTGAAAGGATAACGCCGGCAACAATAAGTGCAATGTATTCGGCGATAACAATCGAAAATTTCATGTTCTCAGTTACGACAGGCCTGTTCTTCTTGGTCGGATGGAACTTATCGAAAGGTGCATCGAGCCATTCATTTATTACGTAATTTGCACTTGCTATCATGCAGGTCGCGAAGAATCCGCATATCAGTTTAATGAGATTTATATCTCTGACCGAATGATCCGTAAGAAGGAATGCGATTGCAACTCCGGGCATTATGAACAAGTTTTTTATCCAGTGATCGGGACGAGCGATTTTAATGTATTTTTTCATTGCGTATTACATCTCCAAGCTTTTTATAATGAGTAGACCCATATGGTGTAGGGCGATTTCACATCCGAGTATTCGCCGATGAGCTTAAGACCGGCTTCATCGCTGTTTGAAATTTCTATTCGTGAGAATACATATTTTCCGTTTAAATGCTCAAATGCAGGTTTATCGATAAGAAGACGATTGTCTTCAACATCAACTGTTCTGACAGGATTCCAGATACCGTAATCGCTGCCTGAGAAGATATAGGCGCGGGCGCCCCAGTCATCGTAGTAGGTGCGCGCTTCCTCAGATTCGGCAAGCGAAGGTGCAATCACATTTCTGAATGAATCTTTATATGACTGATAGTAATAGCTAAGGCATCCGTCCAGAGTCGCGATCTCGTTGTAAGACAGGACTGCGGGATGAAAACCGTAGGCTACGCTGTATTCGCCGTTATAATCTATGTCTTTCTTTATCTTCTCGAATAAATCTTTTGAAAAGAAATCCCCGTAGGACAAGGTTTCCGACTTCTTTTTGTTCACAGCTTCCCAAGTGTTCACGTAGCATGTGTTGAAAAAGTCGTTATATAAGGACTGAGTGCCCATTACAGAGAGCAGAACGATAATCGTAAGTGCCTTTGGGATAAAAGGTAATATCGCGCTTAAACGGCTTTTTTCACCCTCTCTGGAAGCAATGTAGTCTGAAAGACGTATCATCGCGATAAAGCCCTCTGTGTACCACAAAATCGGGTTAAAAAATATCGTTCTGTTAAACTGCCATCCCTTTAAAGGTGGCACAAGTGTCTCGAACAAAAATCTGACTGCATGGTTGTTGTAAAGCCCGTAAACAATGCAGTTTGCGACGATAAAGAAAAATACAAGGTTAAAAGGATCCGTATAAAGCTGCTTGTATTCTCTATTTTTAATATGCATAAAATTTATCGCTGCAAAAGAAATAACGAACAGAGGAAGTACGACAACTCTGTGAAGATCTTCGCAGTGGAAGATGTTATTGACGAAAACGTTTAAGATGCTGTGCAAAATTTCAGGCGCAGAGAGATCGTCGATCACCATGGTGTCTCGGATAGTCGCCTGTCCGGAACCAAATATAAGCGCAAAGAGCCTGTATTCTATAAGGATGTAGCTCACAGACATAAGTGCCATTGCGATGAAAATTCTCAGGTTTGGCTTTTTTTCTTTTACCCAGAGATAAATGAAGTAGATAAAGATATATCCAAGGATAAAAGGTCCGAAGAATGTAAAATACGACAGTGTCGGATATAGGAACGCGAGCAGGTAATATATCTTTTTGCCGCTGTTCTTGAGCCTTCTTATTATGAATACGAGAAGAGGGAGCGAAGCAAAAGAAAACGAGAATGCCGGATAGAGCGGCAGCAGCCCGTAAATGAAGCTGAAAAGAACGACAGCCCATTCGTATCTCTTATACTTGTCTCCGAGAATGTCTTTGCACAGAAGGATTCCCGAAAAGAGCGCGATGAATATCTTGAGGAAATAGCCTGTGATATAAGCCGCGAAATTCGGAAGGATCATGTAAAGCCATGAATATGCGTAAAACTCAGACAACAGGAAATTACGGTCAATTCCGCCAAGAAGGGGGATTGTCTTTCCCTGTGAAAAGAAAGCATTATTATCTCTAAGTAATTTGTAATCAGTTATGTGAATGTCCAGATTGTCGTGGACTC
This sequence comes from Butyrivibrio sp., assembly GCA_017620235.1. Lineage (GTDB taxonomy): Bacteria > Bacillota > Clostridia > Lachnospirales > Lachnospiraceae > Butyrivibrio. The sequence goes on from JAFZQT010000013.1 coordinate 14,873, forward strand.
CGATGAACGTGTGGGATTCGCCTGCGATAAGAAAAGTGGCGAGTTGGATGAGTAATATTACTGTAACTAAAGCGATGTACCAATTTCTGGAAAAACTTTGTTTCATTTATAACCCCGTGCAATAAAATTTCAATGTGACCGATTAAAAAGTATAACATAATTATAAAGTCTATAGGTCTGATATATTTACCGTTCACAGTTTTTTCGCATTTTATCGGATGATATTCTTGAAAATGCTTTTGGAAGGTGATAGTATGGCATGATTACCAAAGAGGAAGGGAGAGGAAAAGGTTTTTTTGGCAAAAATAAGCCTTGCCTTTAAAACTTTAGCATGCTAAACTCTTTACGTCGCACACAAATGTCCGTAGCAGAAAAACAAGATGATACAAATGCGGAGGTTAGGGATGCAGCAGGACACAGGATACTATGTTATTAGGAAACAGGCGGTTCCGGAAGTGCTGCTTAAGGTTGTTGAAGCCAAGAAGCTCTTGGAGTCAGGCAAGGTTAAGACAGTAAATGAAGCGTCTGCGATGCTCGGCATTAGCCGCAGTTCTTTTTATAAATATAAAGAAGATATATACGAATTTCACGATTCTTTGCAGGGAACCACATTTACCCTGACATTCCAGATGAATGATGAAGTGGGACTTTTATCGTATGTATTGAATCTTATTGCGGATTTCGGAGCAAATATCCTGACGATCCACCAGTCAATCCCACTTAACGGTGTGGCGTCAATCTCGATCACCATACAGGTGCTTGAGGCAACTAAGGATATAATGGAGATGATCTCTATTATGGAAGGTAAAGAAGGAATACATAAGGTGCACATTACAGGAAGAAGTGCAACTTATTAAAAATATTCAGTGGAGGATGAGATGGCAAAAGTAGCAGTTTTAGGTTACGGAACAGTTGGAAGCGGCGTTGTGGAAGTTCTTGATACAAACGCGGCAGAAGTTGCAAATAGCGCAGGTGAAGCTGTAGAAGTTAAGTACATACTTGACCTTAGAGATTTCCCGGGCGATAAGCATGAGAGTCAGGTTGTACATGATTTTGATATCATACTTAACGATCCCGAAGTAGATGTTATCTGCGAAACAATGGGAGGTCTTGAGCCTGCTTTTACATTTGAGAAGAAAGCGCTTGAGAAAGGAAAGAGCGTATGCACATCCAATAAGGAACTTGTAGCTGCGCACGGCCCTGAGCTTGTAGAGATTGCAAAGAAGAACGGCGTCAGCTATCTTTTTGAAGCAAGTGTAGGCGGCGGTATTCCGGTTCTTCGCAGCATCAACGATTCTCTCAAGCATGAGAAGATTGATGCGATAACAGGTATTCTCAACGGAACAACAAACTACATCCTCACTAAGATGGATAAAGAGGGCATCGGATTTGCTACAGTTCTTAAGCAGGCACAGGATAAGGGCTATGCTGAGAGAAATCCCGAAGCCGATATCGAAGGATACGATGCATGCCGTAAGATTGCGATCCTTTCAAGTCTTATGAGCGGAGAGCACGTAAACTACGAGGATATTTATACAGAAGGAATCACCAAGATCAGCATTGAAGATTTTGCTTATGCAAAGAGCCTTAACATGGCGATCAAGCTTCTTGGAATGTGCAAGAAGAACGAGAGCGGATTCTTTACTATAGTTGCTCCTTTCATGATTCCTATGGAGAATCCTCTTGCGAACGTAAACGGCGTATTCAATGCTATCGACGTTCACAGCAACATGCTCGGAGACGTAATGTTCTACGGAAAGGGCGCAGGAAAGAGCGCTACAGCAAGTGCGGTTGTTGCAGATGTAGTTGATATACTTAAGCACAAGGATAAGCACATCGAAGTAAACATGAATTCAAAGAAGGCAGTGCTTACTTCAAAGGACAACGCTGTTCGTAAGTTCTTTGTAAGAGTTACAGAGAATCTTGAAGAGCAGGCAAAAGAGCTCTTTGGAAATAAGATAGAGATCATCAAGAGCGATGAAGTAAAAGGCGAGTTCGCGTTTGTGACAGATCTTGTTTCTGAGAAAGATTTTGAAGAAAAGCTTTGGAAGCTTGACAGTGTTAAGGGATATATCAGACTTTATTGATATCTTTTCCAAAAAAATATATGATATACGAATTGCTTCGTTTCTTCGAAACTCTCGCAATTCTACAAACATTCGGAAACCGCTAATTTACAATGTAAATTGCTAATTCCTCATGTTTGTTCGGGTCATAAAGTCAAAATGCTTAACATGCAAGCATGTACGCATTTTGGACTTTTGACACCTATATCAAAAAATACAAATAAAGAGGTTTGTACATTATGAAGAAGGTAGTTAAATTTGGTGGAAGTTCACTTGCTAGTGCAGAGCAGTTCAAGAAGGTTGGCGAGATAATCAAGGCTGATCCCAATCGTGTGTATGTTGTTCCTTCTGCTCCGGGAAAAAGAAATTCCAAGGACACAAAGGTTACAGACATGCTCTACAAGACATATGCTCTTGCTGAGGCAAAGAAGGAATTTTCAAAGCAGCTTGCTGACATCAAGGCGAGATATGACGAGATCATCGACGGACTTAAGCTCAAACTCGACCTTTCCGATGAGTTCAAGACAATCGAGAAGAACTTTAAGGCTCTTGCAGGTAATGACTATGCTGCGAGCCGCGGAGAGTACTTAAACGGAATAATCATGGCAAACTATCTCGGCTATGAGTTCATTGATTCCGCAACAGTAGTAGTGTTTGACAAGAACGGTGAGTTTGACGGAGAGAAGACAAACAAGCTTATGTCTAAAAAGCTTGAGAAAACTCCCAAGGCTGTTATCCCGGGATTTTACGGTGCATATCCTGACGGAAAGATCAAGACATTCTCAAGAGGTGGTTCTGATATAACAGGTTCTATCGTTTCAAGAGCTATCAAGGCAGATGTATACGAGAACTGGACAGACGTTTCGGGATTCCTTGTTGCAGATCCCAGAATCATCAACAAGCCGCCGCACATTGAGACTATCACATATACAGAGCTCAGAGAGCTTGCTTACATGGGAGCATCCGTTCTTCACGAAGACGCTATCTTCCCTGTAAGAAAAGAGGGTATTCCGATCAATATCAGAAATACCAATAAACCCGAGGATCCTGGAACATGGATCGTTGAGTCAACAGCTAAGAAGTCTAAGTATGTTATTACCGGTATTGCCGGAAAGAAGGGATTTTGCTGTGTAAATATCCTGAAAGATCAGATGAATTCAGAGATTGGATTTGTAAGAAAGGTACTTCAGGCATTTGAAGATCAGCAGATCTCAATCGAGCACGTACCTTCAGGAATTGATACCATGACGGTATTTGTTCAGGAAGATGAGTTTATCGAGAAGGAGCAGTCAGTTGTTTCTGAGATTCACAGACTTGCACATCCCGATATGCTTGAGATTGAATCAGATCTTGCCCTCATCGCAGTCGTTGGACGCGGAATGAAGTCAACAAGAGGAACAGCAGGAAGAATATTCTCAGCACTTGCTCATGCAAGCGTTAACGTAAGAATGATCGACCAGGGTTCTTCAGAGCTTAACATCATCATCGGTGTTGATGCGCGTGACTTTGAGAAGGCAATCCGTTCAATATATGATATCTTTGTAACTACTCAGTTCTGATAAATTCAATGAATTTTTTGGCAGCATCGGTTCGTTTGGAATTAGCGATAATTCCGACGACCGGTGTCTTGCCTGAGTATAATCCGGCTTTTTCGTAGGCTTTAGAATTATTGATGATAATTCCTACGGGAACCGGATTTTTCATTTCTTCTATAGGAAGCTTGGTGTAAGAGCCGGTCTTGTCAGCCTCTGCGCACATAACTGCGTATTTGTTGTTCTCATCATATTTGCCGCTAGTTAAGTATTCCTGATACTCGTCGGATGCAATGTACTCGATGTAAGCTTTGTCGACATAGAGAATATCGTCTTTCATATCCTCAAGTTCTTTTTCCGAATATATTGTAGAAAGGTCGAGGAAAACGTCCTGTCCCGCATACTGGAAGAAGTAGTTAAAGTCAGCGCCGAAAATATCAAGTTCCTCAGCGGCGATGTGTGCGGTTATCTTCTGGGAAGTGGCAACCGTGATCTCGTCGATGTTATCTTTATTAATAACTCCTGCAGTATCTATGGCACAGTCGTATTTTGATGTATCGACACCTGCATATGCCAAAAAGTCGTCTCCGATCGTATCTTCTAAAGAAGTTGGAGTGGAATTAAGGAGAATGGCACTAAGATACACATCTTTTTCCATAATAATGTTCTTGATGCCCGATATAATGAAGATAAGTGCGACAACTGCGGTCAGCACGTGGAATTTGTAGTATTCCCAGAAATAATCCCACTTTTCCTTAAAATCTTTATCCTTCATTTTGTCCTGCTGCTCTTTGACTTCATCGCGAATTGACATATCAAAACCTCTCCAATCTTATTTACTAAAGTGCATGGTCATATATAAAAAGAATTAACATAAAATAATGTCTTTTTAATTCCAAAACATATATAATGAAATAGAGCTTGTACATTTATAATGATATAAACGTTATTTAACTATAAGTCAACTGATTGGTCAAAAAAAACTTGAAAGAGTTACGGAAATAATATAAGATAGTCGATAAAATGGCAGGCAGTCAAGTATGTAGGAGGTTGGATTTTTACATGATCGGTAATGACAACAGTTATGTTGAATGTCTAGTAGCCAGTAAAGCGTCTCCGCTTGTTATTGTTTTAAAGTATGTGAGCTTTGGATTGGCTATATTTTTCTTAGTTTCAACTCTATTATTAAATGCAAATATCATTTGTGTTCTACTTTGTTTGGCAGCTTTTGCGGGATATTATTTTGCAAATCAGAATTCCAGTATAGAGTATGAATATCAGTATTGCGACAAAGAAATTTCCATTGATAAAATCCTCAATAAGAGTTCTCGTAAACATATCGGAAATTATGAAGTTGAGAAGATCGCAATTATGGCGCCTTCGAAGTCATATCATCTTTCTGAGTACAAGAATCAGACACTTAAAACTCTTGATTTTTCGGCAAAAGAAAAAAATGTACAACCCGATCCGACATATACATTTTATTATGACGGTAAGGAAAAGATCATATTTGAGCCAAGCAGTGAGTTTGTTGCTGCCGTGAAAGCTGTTGCACCGAGGAAAGTTTTTACTGACTGAGCTGCAAGGCGTTTGTTTTAGTTGTAGATATTACGGAGGTTTTTCCTCCATAATCATTATTATTATTTAGATTGGAGTTAAGAGATGGGACAGATAATAGGTGAAGGAATTACATTTGATGACGTGCTTTTGGTACCTGCGTATTCACAGGTTATACCCGGACAGGTTGATGTGAGTACATGGCTTACCAAGAAGATCAGACTTAACATTCCTATGATGAGTGCAGGAATGGATACAGTTACAGAGCACAGAATGGCAATCGCGATGGCAAGACAGGGTGGTATCGGTATCATCCACAAGAACATGTCTATCGAAGCGCAGGCAGAAGAAGTAGATAAAGTTAAGAGATCTGAGAATGGTGTTATCACAGATCCTTTTTCTCTTTCACCGGATCACACACTTGCAGATGCGGATGCACTTATGGCTAAGTTCCGTATTTCGGGTGTTCCCATTACAGAAGGAAGAAAGCTTGTTGGAATCATTACAAATCGTGATCTTAAGTTTGAAAAAGATTTCTCACAGAAGATCAAAGACGTAATGACAAGCGAGAACCTTGTTACAGCAAAGGCTGGCATTACACTTGAGGAAGCAAAGAGCATCCTCGCAAAGTCTAAAAAAGAGAAACTTCCCATCGTAGATGACGACTACAATCTTGTAGGTCTTATTACAATCAAGGATATTGAGAAGACTATCAAATATCCTCTTGCTGCAAAAGATGATCAGGGCAGACTTCTTTGCGGTGCCGGTGTTGGTATTTCAGCTAACTGCCTCGACCGAGTTGCTGCTCTTGTAGATGCTAAAGTTGACGTTATTGTGCTTGATTCTGCACATGGACATTCTGAGAACGTTCTTAAGTGCCTCAGAATGATAAAAGAGAAATTCCCGGATCTTCAGGTTATCGCAGGAAACTGCGCAACAGGAGAGGCTACAAGGGATCTTATCGAAGCTGGTGCTGACGCTGTTAAGGTTGGTATCGGTCCCGGATCTATCTGTACAACACGTGTAGTTGCAGGTATCGGTGTCCCTCAGGTTACAGCAGTTATGAACTGCTATGCAGTAGCTAAGGAATATGGCGTTCCGATTATTGCAGACGGTGGTATCAAGTATTCAGGAGATATCACAAAAGCTATCGCTGCAGGCGGAAACCTTGTAATGATGGGTTCAATCTTTGCCGGATGCGACGAGGCTCCCGGTGATTTCGAGCTCTTCCAGGGAAGAAAGTACAAAGTATATCGTGGTATGGGTTCAATCTCAGCTATGGAGAACGGTTCAAAAGATCGTTATTTCCAGGAGAATGCAAAGAAGCTTGTTCCTGAAGGCGTTGAGGGACGTGTAGCTTACAAGGGAACAGTAGAAGATACTGTATTCCAGCTCATGGGCGGTCTTCGTTCAGGTATGGGATATTGCGGATGTGCAACTATCGAAGAACTCAAAGAGAACGGAAAGTTCATTAAGATGACTTCTGCTGCACTTCGTGAGTCACATCCTCATGATATTCAGATCACAAAAGAGGCACCTAACTATAGCGTAGATGACCACTAATTTCCTGTTCCTTATTCAAAAGATAAACAGGGATGAGGGGGGATATTTTGCAAGAGACATTAAATGAGATGGACACGATTAATGCTACCAATAAGGGCTCTTCTTCGTCAGTAAGCGGAGCTCTTGGTAGTTTTACGCTTAAATATGCCGATGAAATGCAGGCTTGGCAGGACAAGTTCTGTGAGATGGCGGGAGTCTACGCTTTCTGCATCGACAAATCCGGTGTCCCTCTCAGTAAATTTTCAGGAAATCCTCATGAGATAGAGATCATAAAAAAATATGTGACGGAATCCAGGATAAAGAGTATCCACAAGCGCGTGTCAGAAGGTGACCTTGAGGACCAGGCGGTCGAGATGACCGAAATTCCAAACCTGAGACTTGCGGCGGTAGCTGTTAAGAGTGGCAACACGACAGCTGCTGTTTGGATAGTCTGTGGAGTATTCACGGATTTTGAATACGATTCCGAGTATTTTCATCTTGAGCCGATAGATTCTTTCGGCTACAAAACATCAGAGAGTAAATTTTATAAGACGCTGAATATATTGCGGACAACGCTGGATATTCTTATAAAGCTTGAAGCTTCAAGATCCAAGGCGGTGGCTGTAAGTGAAGAGAGCAGGCAGCAGGAGCTTGAAATGACCAACTCATTCAGGCGTGCCGAGACAATGACTGAGATAGTATCGCTCCTCGACAGCGACGATACTATTGAGGAGATAATGGTCGAGATACTGAAAAAACTCTGCACTTATCTTCAGATAAGTAATGGTTTTACCTGCAAGGTTCACCACAATTCGCTTATGGATATTGTTGTTCAGTGGACTGCGTCCGGTGTTGAAAAGATTTTCCCTGAGACGACAGACAGGGAGCTTTGTTGGTTCCTTGGAGGCGAGAAGGCAGTCGTTATTTCAAGTGATACGGCTATGAATGCGGGCGAGCGTGAGCAGATAGACGATCTGGGCATCAAAGCTCTCGTTGCAATGCCTGTTATCATCAACGGATCGGCTCTTTTCTATGCATGTCTTACAGAAAACAGGGAGAACAGGATATGGTCTATTGATGACGTTAAGTTCATCAATGATGCGATCCGCGTACTTCAGACCATAATAACAAAGAGACTTCAGAAAAATTCGCTGGCAAGTTCTTTTGCCTCGCTTGAAGCTGTGCTTGATAACGTGGGAAGTGCCATATATGTAAGGGATATAGGCACGGGAGTTCTTCTGTTTGCGAACAGGAGCTTTAAAAAGAACTTTAATAAAGAGCTTATGGAGAACACTCTCGTTGATCTATTTGAATCCAATATTCCCGCAAAGAGCAGAAGCGGAAACTATGAGGTTCATCACAAGGATAGAGAGAAGTGGTACGACGTTTACTACACAAGGATCAAGTGGGTGGACGGAAGACCGGTTTCTTTGTGCGCTATATACGATATAACTGAGAAAAAGCTGTATCAAAAGAGAATTGAGCAGCAGGCATATACAGATTTCCTTACAGGTCTTTACAACAGAATGTGCTGTGAAAAAGACCTCGCAAGATATATTGATGAAGCCAGAACGAAGCGTATTCACGGTGCGCTCATGTACCTTGATCTCGATGATTTCAAGCATATCAACGATAGCTTGGGACATCAGTACGGCGATGTTCTGTTAAGGGATATTTCTAAGGCGATAAGCAGGATTGAGGGAATAACCAATTCCTGTTACAGAATGGGTGGAGACGAGTTCGTTATCATCGTTCCGCCGGAGAGTTTTGACAGGCTTCCCAAGATTATTGAGGAGATAAAAAATACATTTGCAACGCCATGGTACCTTAAGGACAGCGATTACTACTGCACGATGAGTATGGGTGTTGTAAAGTATCCCGATCACGGTGACAATGTTTCGGAACTCATCAGAAAGTCTGACGTTGCGATGTACGAAGCAAAGAAGTCAGGTAAGAACAGGATTGCTGAGTATTCCGACAATATTGATTCCTCATCGATACACAGGCTCGATCTCGAGAAGAATATGTATGACGCTATAACGAAGAGCTGTAGTGAGTTTGAGGTTTATTTCCAGCCCGTTATAAGCGAGCCTATAGACAGCAAGAGCGGAAGAAAGCAGTACAAGCACGTTGGTGCCGAGGCTCTTGTCAGATGGAACAGTTCGAAACTTGGTTTCTTAAGTCCTGATGAGTTTGTTCCGCTTGCGGAATATCTCGGACTTATTACACCTATCGGCAACCATGTTCTCAAGAAAGCATGTGAGTGCTGCAGACAGTGGAATGAGTCTGGAACGGGAGAGTATGCGGTTTCGGTAAACCTTTCTGTTGTGCAGATCATGCAGAATGATATAGTGGATGTCATCAGAAAGAACATCGAAGAAAACCACATAAATCCCAGAAATCTTGTGCTTGAGCTTACTGAGAGACTTGCGATAAACGATCTTGCAAGAACAAAGCAGACGCTTCTTGATATAAAGGCACTCGGAGTAAGGCTTGCGCTTGATGATTTCGGAACGGGTTACTCGGCTCTCAGCAGTATCAGAGCGCTTCCTTTCGACATAATCAAGGTTGACCAGAACTTTGCCAAGGATCTTGCGGAGGATGACTATTCACAGGCATTCATACGTATGATGGCAGAGCTTGGAAAAGCAATAAATGCCGAGATATGCGTAGAGGGAATAGAGACTCAGGCACAGCTTGATGCGATCAAGGGCATGGGAGTTAAGTACGTACAGGGCTATTATTACGACAAACCCATGCGTAGAGTGGCTTTCGAGGAAAAGTACGTTTATAATTGAAAATGTGTTATTATGATATGGGCGTTGAAAGTCAAAAATGTGTACATGCTTGCATGTTAAGCATTTTGACTTTACAACCCTAACAAACATGAGGAATTAGCAATTTACGAAGTAAATTAGCGGTTTCTGAATGTTTGTAGAATTGCGAGAGTTTCGAAGAAACGGAGCAATTCGTATATCATATTATGATATGCAATAAAATATAAAGGTTAGGTTTTTATAATGGCAGAAGTAATTACAAATACAAGCGATAATGCTGAGGTGGAGAATACACCATCCAGACATTTTATAGAGCAGGCTATCGACAAAGATCTTGCAGAGGGAGTGTACGATCACGTATGTACAAGATTTCCTCCCGAGCCAAATGGCTTTTTGCATATTGGACATGCCAAGAGTATTCTTCTTAATTACGGAATGGCAAAAGAGTACAACGGCAAGTTCAACATGAGATTTGACGATACCAATCCCACCAAGGAAAGATCTGAGTTCATGGACTCAATTATTGAGGACGTGAAGTGGCTTGGCGCGGATTACGAAGATCGTCTTTTCCACGCTTCCGATTACTTTGACGAGATGTATGAAAACGCCGTTAAACTTATCAAGAAGGGTAAGGCGTATGTTTCTGAGCTCACTGCCGAGGAGATGCGTGAATACAGAGGAACTCTCACAGAACCCGGTAAGGACGATCCTAACAGAAACAGAAGCGTAGAAGAGAATTTAAAACTTTTTGAAGATATGAAGAACGGCAAGGTCGAGGACGGAGCAATGACTCTCAGAGCCAAGATTGACATGTCGTCACCTAATATAAATATGAGAGATCCCATTATATACAGGGTTGCTCATATGACACATGCGCGTACTCAGGATAAATGGTGCATTTATCCTATGTATGACTATGCTCATCCCATCGAGGATGCCATTGAGGGCATAACACATTCACTTTGCACACTTGAATTTGAGGATCACAGACCTCTTTACGACTGGGTGAAGGAAGAGTGTGAGTACAAGAATCCTCCGCGTCAGATCGAGTTTGCGAAGCTCTACCTCAACAACGTGGTAACAGGTAAGAGATATATCAAGAGACTTGTTGAAGAGGGGATCGTTGACGGATGGGACGATCCGAGACTTGTGACAATCGCTGCTCTTAGGAGAAGAGGATTTACTCCCGAGTCTATCAAGATGTTCGTTGATATGTGCGGAATCAGTAAGGCACAGTCAACAGCAGAGTATGCGATGCTTGAGTATTGCATAAGAGAAGACCTTAAGCTCAAGGCTAAGAGAATGCTTGCAGTTCTCGATCCCGTTAAGCTTATAATAGACAATTATCCCGAGAACGAGACAGAGTATCTCGAGATTGAGAATAACAAAGAAGTTCCGGAGATGGGAACAAGAAAGATTCCTTTTGGAAAAGAGCTCTATATCGAGAGAGAAGACTTCATGGAGGAACCTCCGAAGAAGTATTTCCGTCTTTTCCCCGGAAACGAAGTAAGACTTATGAACGCTTACTTTGTAACATGCACAGGATGTGATAAGGATGAGAACGGCAACGTTATCGCCGTACATTGTACTTACGATCCTGAAACTAAGTCCGGAAGCGGATTCAACGCCAGAAAAGTTAAGGGCACGATTCACTGGGTTGCTGCAAAAGAAGCAGTTAATGCAGAAGTTCGTCTTTATGAGAATATAATTGATGAGGAGAAGGGCGTATATAACGAGGACGGTTCACTTAACCTCAACCCCAACTCTATTACGGTTATCAAGGACGCTAAGTTGGAGCCTGAACTTGCAGAAGCAGTCAGCTATGATAAATTCCAGTTTGTAAGAAACGGATTCTTCAGTGTTGACAGCAAGGATTCTAAGCCGGGTGCACCTGTATTTAACAGGATTGTTTCCCTTAAGAGTTCTTTTGTTCTGCCTAAGAAATAACTAAGGATACTACCTATTAGTATTTTAGAAAAGAGGTATAGAAATGGCTGATATTTTTTCAGGACTGGAGAAGCTTGGACTCGGAAACATTGACGGAGGAAATCTTTTTGAGGATCCAAACAAGAAGGATACCAATGTCAAGAAAGCTGAGCCTCAGAAAAAGCTTACACTTGTCAATGAGGAGGATTATCTCTTCGACAAGAAATATAAATGTCCTATCTGTGATTCGGATTTTGAATCAAAGACTGTACGTACAGGTAAGGTAAGAATGAAGTCCGTTGATGTGGACCTTAGACCTGATTACTCAGAAGTTGATCTTACAAAGTATGACATCATTGCTTGTCCGGAATGTGGATATGCGGCACTTGGAAGATATTTCACAACGCTCAACAAATATCAGATCGATGATATCAGAAACAAGATCTGCATGAATTACAAGAAGCAGAAGTTTACTGATCCTATATACACATATGAGCATGCCAGAAGCCTCTATCAGCTTGCACTTGCAAATGCGGTTGTAAAGAAGGCTAAGAACAGCGAGAAGGCTTATATCTGCCTTAAGACAGCCTGGGTTATCAGAGGCGAGACACAGAGACTCGATCAGGATGACGCTGATTACGAGAAGAAGAAAAAAGAGAACGATAGTCAGGAACTTGAGCTTTTGAAGAATGCGCTTAACGGATTCATCATGGCAAGACAGTCAGAGGACTTCCCTATTGCCGGAATGGACTCTACAACACTTGATTATCTCATCGCAGCACTTGCTTATGAGACAGATCAGTTCGACATCTCCAGCAAGATGATCTCAGAGCTTCTTATGTCCAGAACTGCAAACAGCAGAATTAAGGACAAAGCCAGAGCCCTTAAAGACTTGGTTGCTGAGAAACAGGGCAAGTAAGCTCTGTCATCAAAATAAATACCGAAATAATAAAACCCCATGGATATCAATTATCCGTGGGGTTAAATATTATAATATATCTTCTTTGTTACCAAAGAACTCATCGGGTGTAGCGGAATCAGTACTCTCGGTTGTGCCGGTTGATTCAGTAGCAGAGGTGGTCTGGGCTGTCTTTTCTTCGGCGGTCTTGATGTCAACATATTTTCTGGAACCGAATCTGGATTCGTTTGTTTCCTCCAAATCCTCGTCGAAATCCTCGAACTCTTCAAAATCATCGTCATCAAAACTGTCGGCAATCTCAGCATCTCTTTTACTTAAGTAATAATATACACCGGCAGCTGCTGCACCTACAGCAGTACAGAATAAAATAAACTTTCCGAATCCATTTCCCTTGGACATAATCATACATCCTCCTATCCAAACGTTGAATTAATTTTATAACAATTTTCAGATAAATAAAAGTCCGTTGTATTAAAAATTAATAAATAACGGCAAATCGTTTGAATTAGTACGTACAAAATGATATATTAAAATCAGACTGATGTAGTCAATTATTATCGGAGAACGCATATGAATGAACGTTTTTTCGAATTAAAAAAAGAAAAACAGGAGAGAATGATAAATGCGGCTTTGAAAGTTTTTGCTGAGCACGGCTATTATCATTCCAGTACAGACGAGATAGTGAAAACTGCGAACATCAGTAAGGGTCTGCTTTTTCACTATTTCGGGAATAAAATAGGTCTGTATTCTTTTTTGTATGATTACGCAACGAGGTCTGTGACTCTTGAGCTGTCGACGCATGTTGAAAAGAATGAGACGGGCTATTTTGAGCTGTACAAGCAGGTTCTTATGGCAAAAGGCGATGCGCTTAAGCGTTTTCCGTATATCTTTGCTTTCTTGAAAAAAGCTGATGAGGAGACGGACAGCGCCGCTGTAGAGGAGATAAGCGAAAGACGCGATAAGTATTCAAGAATAATGCAGGCCTTGAAGGAAAGGGCTGATATAACAGTTTTTTCCAAGGGGATGGACTACAACAAAATATGGGACATACTTGATTATACGGTGGAAGGATTACTTGAGAAGAATATCAGGAGCGAGAGCTTTAGGGCAGACTTGTTTATGGAAGAAGCTTCGGAATACGTTGATATGGTTCAAAAGATGGTGCTTACATAATAAGGAGGCTAAAAAATGGGTAAATTTTTAGTTGCTGGTGTAACACAGATTGAAACTATCGTAAGAGTAGATAAGATTCCTGTCAGTTTTGCGCCCATGACAAGCGCTATAGATTCGATCTATACCGCGATGGGAGGCGATGCCTACAATGAGTCGCTGGCGCTTGAGTGGCTTGGCGACGATGTTGTCTTTATGTCAATTGTCGGACGAAATCAGGATCTTGAGATGATCAATCCTCCTGACAGAAAGATCACGCTGTCCACCGAATATATTATCCAACAGATGAATGATACGCCTACCGAGGTCGTTCTGTACGACAAGGAGAGAAGGCAGCAGATCTTTGAGGATATCAAGGATCTTCGAGACAATACTTATGACATGTCCATGGTTCCGCCGATCGCGGAGAGCTGTGACATGATCGTTCTTGCTAATGCGAATTTCTGCAGACCGTTTGTTAAAGTTGCGATGGAGCACAATAAGCCGGTCGCAGTCAATATCAGATATTACGACAAAGAAAAAGAGAAATATAACGCAGACTTTCTAGACTCCGCAAAGATACTGTATTTTAGTGACGATACTTTGACGGAAGATCCATACGATTTCATAGACAGAATGGCAACTACATACGGAACGGAGATTATCATTCTCGGACAGGGAAGCGAAGGACTGATGCTTTATGACAAGAATCAGAATCTGCGTATTCACTACAATACCGTTAAGACTAATGAGGTAGTGAACACTATCGGTGCCGGTAATGCGCTTTTTGCTTGCTTCCTTCATTACTATCTTGAGACGGGCGATAGCGTAAATGCTATTAAGAATGCGCTTTTGTTTGCGTCTTACAAGATTGGATATATGGGAACATCGAACGGATTTATGACAACAGATCAGCTTGAGCAGTGGAGGAATCTGATCTGGGGTATTAAGTAAAAACAGATTTTTAAGGGGGCTTAAATGAAAAAGAGCGATAATGTGCAAAAACGAGCCTGCGGTGTCTTACTTCCCGTGTTTTCGCTTCCGTCAGACTATGGGATTGGAGCATTTTCTAAAGAGGCATACAGCTTTGTTGATTTCCTGAAAAATGCCGGTCAGAAGTATTGGCAGATCCTGCCCCTTGGACCTACGGGATACGGTGATTCGCCGTATCAGTCTTTTTCAACATTTGCGGGGAATCCTTTTCTTATAGATCCTGAGTATTTTGTGGAAAAAGGTCTTTTGACCAAGGGAGAACTTGATGTCTTAAAGAGTGATGAGCCGTCTGACAAAGTCGACTATAAGACGATCGAGGCGCATAAATACGAGGTTATTCACAAGGCATTTGGAAATATTGATAAAGCCAAAGAGGCTTCAAAGATAAAGGCGGATTTTGAGAAATTTAAGAAGAATAACGGCAATAAGTGGCTCTTTGATTATGCGCTTTTTATGGCACTTAAAGATATGTACGGCGGAAGGTCGTGGAATACCTGGGATGAAGAGATCAGGTTGAGAAAAAAGGCAGCTCTTTCGCGGTATCAGGAGAAGCTTGCTAGGGAAGTTGATTTTTACTGTTTTGTGCAGTTCGTTTTCTATGTTCAGTGGGATGCACTTAAGACTTATGCCAATAAAAGCGGGATAGAGATCATCGGCGACATTCCTATCTATGTTGCTTTTGACAGCTCAGATACATGGGCAAATCCTGAGCTTTTCCTTCTTGATAAGGATAATGTGCCGATTGAAGTTGCGGGGTGTCCGCCTGATGCTTTTGCCAAAACAGGGCAGCTCTGGGGAAATCCGCTTTACAAGTGGGACTATCACAAGGAGACGGGATATAAGTGGTGGCTTCAGAGAATAGAGCACTGTTTCAAGCTTTATGATGTGCTTAGAATAGACCATTTCCGTGGTTTTGATGAGTATTATGCGATTCCTTACGGCAATCCCACGGCTGAGATCGGTAAGTGGAGAAAAGGTCCGGGGTATGATTTCTTTGACGCGATAAAAAAGAAATTCGGAGATGTGAAGGTTATCGCAGAAGATCTGGGATTCCTTACACCTTCGGTTCTTAAACTTGTTAAAAAGACGGGATATCCCGGAATGAAAGTGCTTCAGTTTGCCTTTGGCGCGGATGATGACAGCGAGTATCTCCCGCATTACTATGGCAGCAACTGCGTTGTTTACACTGGTACTCACGATAATGATACGACAAGAGGCTGGTATAAGTCGCTTAACAGGAATGACAAGAAATTTGTGAGAGACTATCTTGGAGTAAACAGTGGAAGACAGGTGATTAGTGCACTTATACGTGCGGCTTTCTCAAGTGTTGCAGATACTGCGATAATTCCTATGCAGGACTATCTTGAGCTTGATGAGAGTGCCAGGATAAATATTCCGTCTACTCTGGGTGGAAACTGGCAGTGGCGCATGGAAAAAGACGAGCTTACAGATGAGCTCTGTGAGAGAATGAACGACTATGCAAGAATCTATGGAAGATTAAGGAAATAATATAAAGGCGGCGCAGAATGGATTGCGCCGTCTTAGTTTTTTATAATGATTCTGTGCTCATGTAGGAGTTGCTGTAGTGGTGATCTCCGGTTACATCTTCATGAAACCATGATGCCGCGTGATATGCACGCGCCGCATCTTCGTTTGGAAATTCAACTTCTGCAAGGTAACGACCGTCGAAAGGAGCTTTGAAAATATCGAGCTCGATCTTTATGTCGCCGTTTTCAATGGCAGACTTGATCTGAGGATTTGCAGATAAATACTCGCTATCATATGCGTCTTCATTGAGGGGGATGAGATGGCGGGTTTTCTTTATGATATTGCCGTCACATTTTTTTACAAGATGAGCGTAGCTCTCTGCATCGAGAGGCATGTTGTATTCTACCTTTCCGATACCGCCTTCCTCAGCGGGAGCAGAGCCCTTGTATGTCATATAGTAGTGGTCATCTTCGCGCCTTACGCGGACAGCGGGGCTTGTGTTGAGATAACCCTGTTCAATGATGTGGTACGGGTATTTGTCCAAATCTGTAGGAAGTTCGCGTACCGTAAATTTTTTCTCTATTTCAATTCCCATAGTGTATGTACCTTTCTGAGGATTATTAAGCTAAATAATATTATATTATTAAAAGGGCAAATTGTGGGGATATAGTGCATAAAAATGATATAATCATTTAGGACGATCAAATCAATGAATGGAGGACAATTATGGCTAAGACAGCGATTTTTTTGGCAAATGGTTTTGAAGAGATAGAGGGACTTACTGTAGTAGATATACTGAGAAGAGCGAAGATAGATATTACAATGGTGTCAATAACAGGCACTAAGGCTGTTGAGGGATCTCACGGTATAAAGCTTGAGGCTGATGAGAGAATAGAGGATTTTAACTTTGACGGAGTGGATATGATCATTCTACCCGGAGGTATGCCAGGAACAAAGAATCTTGATGCGTGTGCGCCTCTGAAGGCTAAGATAGAGGAGTTTAATAACGCAGGCAAGATGCTCGCAGCAATCTGCGCAGCACCTACCGTATACGGCAAGATGGGATTGTTGAAGGGTAAAAAAGCTTGCTGTTATCCCGGATGTGAGGGCGACCTTATAGGTGCAAACGTAACTACCGACATGGTTACAAAGGACGGAAACTTCATTACTTCACGTGGCATGGGAACAGCGATTCCGTTCGCGCTTGCGATTATGGAACACTTTAACGGAAAAGAAGCGGCAGACGAGATGGCAAAAGCAATCGTTTATAAAGCATGATTTTTCCAAGTTAAGGAAGATAGAACATTACGCTATAAACAAAATAGGCATATAATATAATTTTTGCGAATTTGTGCCAAAATTATATTATATGCCTTATATATTTATAGCGTAACATATCAGGTCTTGAAGAACTGAATGTCCTCGTTCAGCTTATTGGCAACATCCTTGAGGTTTGTAGCTGAACCTGCAAGTGATGTAACTGTAGCGGAGAGCTCTTCCATGGAAGCGCCTGTTTCCTCTGATGAAGCGGCGTTCTGCTGTGAAATAGCAGAGAGCGAATCCATTGAATCCGATACCACATTCTTTGAGGATACGCAGGTTTCTGCGCCTGAGGAGATGCTCTTTACGCCGTTTACGGTCTCTCTGATATCTGCGAGCATTTCGTTTACGGAAATGAGTGTCTCACCAAGAGCATCCTGCTGGTCGAGATTTCCTTTTCTGACTTCATCTGAAGCTTCAACAGCGGCTTTACTCTCATCAAGAAGAATATCCATCTGTTTTCTGATATCGTCAGCCATTGCCTTGGAATCATCGGCAAGCTTACCAATCTCTTCCGCAACAACCGCAAATCCTTTTCCTGCTTCACCTGCTCTTGCAGCCTCGATAGAAGCGTTGAGTGAAAGGAGGTTTGTCTGGGTTGCGATACTTGCGATACCTTCAACCTTCTCATTTATACTTGAAACAGCTTCCTGAGTTGCGGAAATAGTTCTTGAAATGTCATCAATCTTGGATGTCATGTTTGTGCTTGATTCTTGAAGTGCTGAAAGCGACTGTGAAGAAGCTTCCGAAGCATCTCTCATTCGTGTTGCAAGAGATTCAAGGCTTCCGGTAGATCCCTGAACATCAGAAACCGCGTTACCGATCTGTACAACATTCTCAGATGCCTTCTGGATCTCATCTGCCTGCTGGGTTGCACCGGATGCGATATCCTGAACTGCATTTGACACGTCCTCGGCTGTCTGCGAGATCTGGTTAGCCATATCGGAGAGTTCTTCCGATGATTCGCCGATCGTTGAAGCAGATGCCTTAATATTGGTAACAATAGCCTGAAGCTCGTTTATTACGGTATTTGTATTGTTTATGATCGTTCCAAATTCGTCTTTTCTCTTTAAATGCTTGTTTACTAATGAGAATTTACCATCAGCAAGCTCTGCGAGAGATACGTTGACGTCATTGATGGGATCTGTAAAGGAAATAGCCATTTTTACAGAAATTACCGCGGTTACAATAAGGAGTACAAGTCCTACAAGGACAATTGAAAGTGCTGCAGTTCTTGTTTCTGCGGTTACCGTTTTTGTATCTGTTGCTGCACAGACAACAAATCCTGTGCTTGGTGACTTAACGTAAGCAACTACGGCATTATAGCCTTTTTTTGTATCAACCTGATAAACGCCACTGTCAAGACCTGATGTCATGAAAGTGGATTTACTTCTGTCATCTTCGTTTGCTTCTGTGATCTCATACTGAGAATGTGCGGCAACAAGTCCGTTTCTGTCTACGAAGAAAGCGTCGCTTGATTTTTCAGCAAGAAATTCATGGAATCTGTTAAGATCGAGATTTCGCTGAACAATACCTATAGTCTCACCCTTTGAATTGTATACAGGAGCAGCAATTGTAATCTGGCGAACACCTGTTGATGCTGAAACTATGACATTGGAAACATAAGTGTTTCCGTTCATTGCTTCCTTAAAATAATCTCTTTCACCTACTTCGACAAGATCTCCGGAATTTCTGAGAATCTGCTTTCCGTCTTTGCCTGTGAGAACGGTGATATTGCCGTCGTTAAGCATTGTGTCGATTTCTTGAAGATATTCGGCGGCCTCTTCCTGGAAAGTTACATTGAACGGTGTTTCCATAAATCTGGTTGTTGCAGGTGATTTGGCAAGTGTCTGGATACTCATTATATTTTTTTCCATAATGCCTTCAAATTCAGATTGAATATAGTTTGCCTGCCAACTTAATGTGGTTTCTGCATCACTAACCGCTTTTGATGTTGATGATACATAACTTACTATTATAGAAATAATAAGCGGAACAGCTGCTACTAAGAGCATTATCATGATCATTCTTGGTTTAATGCTGTTCATAAAATTGGTAGTTTTTGTTTTTGGTTTGGGCTCCTTTGCCATCTAGATTGCCTCCCTACATAATTCAAATGAGTAATACTGTGACGTATTAAAACCATTAAAAATAAATACAATTGTATACTAAAATAATACTATTTAGCAGTTAAAAAATGACTAAAAATAGGAAAATTTTATAGAGATTTAATGATTTTTCGCGCCTAGTTCAGTATAATATCGGCGATTGCCACGCTTAAAATTAGTCCTTGGATAAAAAATAGCAATTTTTTACATACTGGAAATCGATTAAAAAGCATGAATAAAAACATGGAAATTATTATTTGCTTATGTTATAATTTGAAACGATTGTGCCTATATGTGGGCAAAAGGGCTTGAAACTGTGTTTTTCGGCTCTTTATTATAAATACTTTTAGGAGGAATTACAGATAAAATGAGCATAACAGTTGAGAAGCTTGAAAAGAGCATGGCTAAGCTTAAGATTGAAGTATCTGCTGAGCAGCTCGAGAAGGCAATTCAGAAGGCCTATGAGAAGAACAAGAACAAGATCCAGTTACCCGGTTTCCGTAAGGGTAAGGCTCCCCGTAAGATGATCGAGCAGATGTACGGAAAGGGAGTATTCTATGAGGATGCTGCAAATGACCTTATCGAGTCAGAGTATCCTAAGGCTGTTGAGGAGTGCGGAGAGAATGTTGTATCTTCTCCCAAGATTGACGTTGAGCAGCTTGAGGCAGGAAAGGACTTCATCTTCACAGCTGAAGTAGCTCTTAAGCCTCCGGTTAAGCTTGGAAAATATAAGGGTGTTGAAGTTGAGAAGATGGATATCGACGTTACAGACGCTGACGTTGATGCTGAGATCGACAAGCAGAGAAGCACCAATGCAAGAACTGTTGATGTAACAGACAGAGCAGTTCAGAACAACGATATCGTTACTCTTGATTTCGAGGGATTTGTTGACGGTGTTGCATTCCCCGGCGGTAAGGGAACAGATTATCCTCTTACAATCGGTTCAGGTGCATTCATCCCCGGATTCGAAGAGCAGCTTATTGGATTTGAGATTGGCAAAGAAGGCGATGTAAACGTTAAGTTCCCTGAGGAAT
>JAFZQT010000014.1 GCA_017620235.1 Butyrivibrio sp.
CTTGTCAGTCTTCATCTTCTTGTGAGCATAGATTGCTGTATCATACTCAGGAAGCTTAGCGAAGAACTTGACCATATCAGCAATATCAGGCCAGATCTCAATACGAGTCTTTACCATGTTAGCGATCTGCTTAAGCTTGCTGTCGTCGGCAGAAAGAACGCTGTCGCCCTCTTCCTTGAGCGCATCTACGATATAAGACTTTGCCATCTCGAAGAACTTGTCCTCATCCATCTTCTTGAGGTACTCGCCGTTCATCCACTTAAGCTTTGTGTAATCGAATACTGCAGGTGACTTATTGATACGCTTGTAATCAAACTTCTCAATAAGTTCCTGAAGACTCATGATCTCGTTGTTATCATCGGGAGACCATCCAAGGAGTGCAACAAAGTTAACTACTGCCTCAGGCAAGAATCCCTGATCGATAAGGTCTTCGAATGAAGAATGTCCGCTTCTCTTTGAGAGCTTCTTGTGCTCCTCATCTGTGATAAGAGGACAATGTATGTACTTGGGAATCTCCCAACCAAATGCGTCGTAAAGTCTGTTGTACTTAGGTGATGATGAGATATACTCATTACCTCTTACAACATGTGTAATTCCCATGAGATGATCGTCTACAACGTTTGCAAAGTTGTAAGTAGGATATCCATCCGACTTGATAAGGATCATGTCATCAAGTTCCTTGTTATCAACTGTTACATCTCCGTAGAGCTCATCATGGAAAGTTGTTGTTCCCTCAGTGGGATTGTTCTGTCTGATAACAAAAGGCTTTCCTTCAGCGAGATTCTTTTCAACTTCTTCCTTTGAAAGAGAAAGACAATGCTTGTCATAAACACTGATCTCTTTTCCCTCAACAACCTGAACAAGTGAAGCAAGTCTCTCCTGATCGCAGAAGCAATAATATGCTTCGCCCTTTTCTACAAGCTCTTTTGCATAAGTCATGTAGATGCCTGCCTTCTGTCTCTCACTCTGAACATAAGGTCCAACTTCACCACCAACATCGGGACCTTCGTCATGAATAAGTCCTGTGTCTTTAAGTGTCTTATAAATGATCTCTGTAGCGCCTTCTACATAGCGCTCCTGATCTGTATCTTCTATTCTGAGAATATAATCGCCACCCTCATGCTTTGTAATAAGATAAGCATAAAGAGCTGTTCTTAAGTTTCCGACGTGCATACGACCTGTTGGGCTCGGTGCATATCTTGTACGAATTTTTGCCATGTTTAACCTCGATTATTATAAAATATTTGCGTTCTCAAACGATTTATAATTGTAGCATACAATAGCTTTTTTTCAATACAAAGTAATCATAAAAAAGCTGACATCAATGCTCACTTTTTACCTGTAGATCCAAATCCGCCTCTGTCTGCACCTTCAAGATGCTCGCACTCATCAAATACGATAGCCGGCTGATTCTCCATTATTCTGAACTGACAGATTCTGTCATTGAAACCAATATGTGTATCTCTCATTGCAATAACAGGCATAAACCACTGATCGTTGTCACCGCAGTATGAATGATCTACAACACCCATGTGATTAGTCTGAACTACGCCAAAATTCTTATATGTAGAACTTCTTGGAACAATGTGTGCCTCGTATCCTTCAGGAATCTCCATCGCAACCCCGAGCGGTATAAGGTGGAATTCTCCCTTCTTAAGATCGATATCTTCAGCACTTCTAAGATCGATCCAGTCTGACTTTCCGTCTATATATGTTAATTTTTCAAGCTTATCGTTAAAATACTTTATCTTGATATTTTTTCCCATTCTCTTCCTCCACTATCACTTTATCTCTATTACTTTATAATCTTTTTCTTCAACCGCCTTCTTAAGTATTTCATCGGACACATCAAGGTTAAGTGTTACTACAGCAGTGTTTTTTTCATAACTAACAACCGCTTCGGTAACACCTTCAACCGCTTCAAGAGCGGTTTTAACTGTATTCTCGCAGTGATTGCACATCATTCCTTCAATACTGAGCGTCTTTGTAATATTGATCTCCTCAGGTTTTGAAAGAGACTTAACAATTATCTCATTATCTTCTACTTCTTCGTCCTCATCATTCTTAAGAACTTTCTTGTTGAGCATCTTCTTGTCCTTAGATGCATCACGAATATCGAAGACCTTGAGGTTAAGCGCATTTGTAACAGCAAAGAAACTTGCAAAGCTCATCGCAGCAGCTCCTATTGCCGGATAAATTGTAAGCCCTATCAGTCTTATAAAGCAGCCTGCAGCAATCGGTATGCCGATCGCATTATAGATAAACGAAGTAAAAAGATTTTGTCTAATGTTTGCAAGTGTTCCTTTTGACAATCTGATTGCTCCGGATACGTCAAGAAGACTGTTCTTCATAAGAACGACATCTGCCGCATCTACAGATACATCTGTTCCTGCACCAATTGCGATTCCAACATTTGCAGCAGTAAGTGCATCTGCGTCAGTAACGCCGTCACCGACCATTGCAACTTTGCCTTCTTTCATAAGCTCTTCGGCAATTTCTTTTTTGTTCTCAGGAAGAACTCCTGCGTATACTTCGTTTACTCCGGCTTTTGCGGCAATTGCTCTCGCCGTACTCTCGTTATCACCCGTGATCATGACAACACGAATGCCCATGTTCTTAAGCTCTTCAATAGCCTGAGCCGAATCATCCTTGATCGTATCGGCAACAGCAATTATTCCGATAAAGTTGTTGTCTTTTGCAAAGAACAGCGGTGTCTTACCTCTTATAGATAAACCGTATGCTCTTTTTGAAACCTCTTCAGGAATATTTGCGTATTTTGATATCAAATCAAGGTTACCGCATCTGATAACACTTCCCTCAATTGTTCCTTCAATTCCGTTTCCGGGAATCTCATTTAAATCTTCTACAAAAACATCGATATTGTCACATACGTTTGCCGCATGAGATGCAACAGCTTTTGCGAGAGGATGTGAACTTTTTGATTCAAGAATACCGGCAAGCCTTATCAATTCAAGTTCTGCATTAGTAAGCTTTTCTGCAGAATATCCGCTTTCTGTAATGGCATCTGCCAAAAATACATCGGTAACAACGGGTTCTCCCTTTGTTATGGTTCCTCTTTTATCAATGATAACGATATTGCATTTTCCGGTGTTTTCAAATGATTCTGCAGTCTTATAAAGAATACCGTTTTTAACACCGACACCGCTTCCGACCATGCATGCAATGGGAGTTGCAAGACCAACTGCACATGGACAGCTGATTACAAGAACAGCAATTCCTCTTGCAAGCGCATAACCGAAGCTTGCGCCCGAGATAAGCCAGGTCATTATTGTAACCAAAGCAATGCACATAACGACAGGCACGAAAACTCCTGAAACTTTATCCGCAAGCTTTGCGATAGGTGCTTTGGTAGCAGCTGCATCCGTTACGATCGTAATTAGCTGAGAAAGAGTCGTATCTTTTCCAACCCTTGTAGCTTTACATTTAATGTTTGCAGAAGAACTGATCGTTGCGGCATAAACATCATTTCCAACACTCTTTTCAATCGGTGTGCTTTCACCTGTAAGTGATGACTCATCGATTGCGCTGCTTCCTTCAACGATAACTCCGTCAACAGGGATTCTCTCTCCCTCTTTTACAACAAAGATATCATCAACTTTTACCTGATTGATCTGAACTTCTTTTTCTGCGCCGTTTTCATCGATTATATTTGCTGTCTTTGATGCAAGCTTCATAAGACTCTTGATCGCAGTCGTAGTTTTGCCCTTGCTTCTTGCTTCGAGCATCTTACCTACAGTGACAAGAGTAAGTATCATAGCCGCTGATTCAAAATACAGCTCATCATAGAACAGATTGTTTTTTTCGGGGGTTCCTTTGGCACTTGAGATCATCATAATAGCAAGCGCAAAAGCACTGTACACAAAGGAAGCAGAACTTCCAAGGGCTACAAGGCTGTCCATATTGGGAGCCTTGTACATAAGCCCTTTAAAGCCGCTTATAAAGAAATCTCTATTGATGATCATTATGAAAATACATAAGATCATCTGGATTATTCCGATTACTATATAATTCCCTTCCAAAAAATGAGGAAGCGGGAACGCAAAAACCTTATGTCCAATGGAGAAATATACAAGTACGAGTAAAAATCCTACCGAATAAAGTAGTCTTTTTTTAAGAATCGGAGTCTCTTTGTCTTCAAGAGCTTCTTCCTCCTCGTTAATCTGTCCTTCTTCATTAACTAAAGTTGCCTGATATCCTGCATCTTCAACCGCGTTGATGATATCTGAAGAAAGAACATTTCCTTCAACCGTCATTGAATTGGTAATAAGACTAACAGTACATTCCGATACACCTTTAAGCGCATTAACTGCTTTCTCTACACGCACCTGGCATGCAGCACAACTCATTCCGGTAATAACATATTTTTCCATAACATATCCTTTTTATGCTTAGCGCTTGCCGGTTGACAGTCCGGATCTACGCTATTTTTAAGCATCATGATTGATTCTGACGTTCAACAAGATGCTCTCCGCAGTATATTTCACGAAGCTTAGGTTTGTCAATTTTACCCGTAGGATTCCTGAGCACATCTGCAAAGATGATCTTTCTTGGTCTCTTGTACCTTGGAAGATCAGTACAGAAACGATCGACTTCATCCTCAGTTAAGGTCATTCCCTCTTTTACCTGGATGATCGCAGCGGCGATCTCACCGAGCCTGTCATCCTGAAGACCTATAACCGCGGCATCATGTATCTTGTCATTTTTCATTAAGAAGCTCTCTATCTGAACCGGATAAAGATTTTCTCCACCTGAAATTATAACATCTTTTTTCCTATCTACAAGGAATATAAATCCATCTTCGTCCTGACGCGCCATATCTCCCGTAAAGAGCCAGCCGTCTTTCAGTATCTCAGCGGTCGCTTCAGGGTTTTTGTAATATTCAACCATGACACCGGGACCTTTTACGCAAAGCTCACCGATCTCGCCCTGCTTAACAACTTTTCCTTCTTCATCAACGATCTTGGTCTTCCAGCCGTATCCGGGAATACCGATTGCGCCGACCTTCTCAACATTTTCAAGTCCGAGATGTACGCAGCCGGGACCTGTCGACTCAGAAAGTCCGTAGTTGGTGTCATACTTGTGATGAGGGAAATATTTGAGCCATCTCTTTATAAGACTCGGCGGAATCGGCTGTGCGCCAATGTGCATGAGTCTCCACTGCTTGAGATGGTAGTCCTCGATCTTCATCTTGCCGGAATCAAGCGCCGCAAGAATGTCCTGAGCCCACGGAACGAGAAGCCATACAATTGTACATCTTTCTTCCGATACTGCTCTGAATATCGATTCGGGCGAATTACCTTTTAAAAGAACCGCTCTGCTTCCTGTATAAAGAGAACCGAACCAGTGCATCTTAGCTCCTGTGTGATACAAAGGCGGAATGCAAAGGAAATTGTCCTCGTGAGTAGTCTCGTGATGGATTGCTTCCATCTTCGCTGACTGCATCAGCGCGGTGTGAATATGCAAAATAGCTTTGGGAAATCCGGTAGTTCCCGATGAAAAATAGATTGCTGCGTCGTCCTTATCTTCAATAAGAACTCTCGGAGCAACCGATGAACTGTTGGAAACCTGTCTGTAGTAATCGTCCGCATAAGATGGGCACTGGTCTCCAACGAAGAAAAGAAGTGTCTCTTTCTTTATCTTCTGTGCAATGTCCTCGATACGTCCGATAAATTCAGGTCCGTAGAAAAGGACATCCGAATCCGAAGAATTAAGACAATAATCTATTTCTTCGGCATCAAATCTAAAATTAAGAGGAACTGCGATAGCTCCTGCTTTAAGTATTCCAAAATATATAGGCAACCACTCAAGACAGTTCATCAGAAGTATTGCGCACTTCTGGCCTTTTTTTATACCCCTTTCGATGAGCATGTTCGCAACTCTGTTTGCTTTCTCATCAAAAACCGACCATGTGATCTGTCTTCTGTAATATGCTGTGGAAGTAGGCTGGATCAGCTCGTACTCTCTCCACGTAACCCTCTGCTCTTCTCTTATCTCCGGATTGATCTCGACAAGAGCAACTTCATCCCCATATAATTTGCTGTTTCGTTCCAATAAATCCGTAATTGGCATAAGAAATCCTCCGCTTTAAAGTGCTAAAGTAAAGTATAAACGTATTCTATTTAAAGGTCAAATATGATATATTAACTTTATCGCGCTAAATTGATTACTGTTCGCTCGAATACTGCTAGCTCCAGTAATGAACAGTAATTATGATGCCATCTAAAATTCTGTAGGAGGTTTTTTACCATGGATCAAAAAAACAATGGGCAGCTCATGCTGGGCAACAAGGCTGTTGCTCGCGGTCTCTATGAGGCGGGAGTCTGCTTTATATCCAGCTATCCCGGAACTCCCAGTACGGAAGTTACCGAAGAGGCTGCCAAATATGATGAAATATATTGCGAATGGGCTCCAAATGAGAAGGTTGCTATGGAATCCGCTTTTGGTGCATCACTCGCAGGTCGCAGATCATTTTGTGCTCAGAAGCATGTAGGACTTAATGTTGCTGCTGACCCTCTTTATACAATGTCTTATACCGGAGTAAATGCCGGTCTTGTTATAGTTGTTGCTGATGATGCAGGAATGCACTCTTCTCAGAACGAGCAGGATTCACGTCATCACGCTATCGCTGCTAAGGTTCCCATGATCGAGCCTTCAGATTCTATGGAAGCACTTGAATATACAAAGCTTGCTTATGAAATTTCAGAGAAATTCGATACTCCCGTCCTTCTCAAGATGTGTACAAGAGTAGCTCACTCTCAGTCTATCGTTGAGACAGGCGAGCGTGTTGTTCCAGATAAGCCATATGAAAAGAATATCGCAAAGTACGTTATGATGCCCGGTAACGCAAAAAAGCGTCACCCCATCGTTGAGCAGCGTACAAAAGATCTTATCAAGTTCGCAGAAGAAAATCCCATCAACAGAGTTGAGATGGGCGGCACAGAGATCGGTATCATCACATGCTCAACTTCATATCAGTATGTAAAAGAAGTTTTTGGTGACTCTGTAAGCGTTCTTAAGCTTGGAATGACCAATCCTCTTCCTTGCGATCTCATCAAGAATTTCGCATCTAAGGTTGATAAGCTCTTTGTTGTTGAGGAGCTTGATCCTATTATCGAAAATCACGTAAAGGCTCTTGGAATCGAAGTTACAGGAAAAGAGCTTCTTCCTATTGTTGATGAATTTTCTCAGAATCTTCTCGCAAAAGCTTTCGGAAAAGATGTAAATGACAGCTTTGCAATCGATGAGCAGATTCCCGCAAGACCTCCTGTAATGTGTGCAGGTTGCCCTCACAGAGGACTCTTTTACACTCTTAAAAAGAATAACTGCACTGTTCTTGGAGATATCGGATGCTACACACTTGGCGCAGTTCCGCCTCTTGGAGCAATCGAGATGACTCTTTGCATGGGTGCTTCAATCGGTGCCGTACACGGATTTAACAAGGTTCGCGGCGCTGAGAGTGAGAAAAAGACTGTTGCCGTTATCGGTGATTCAACATTCATGCACTCAGGTATGACAGGACTTGCAAACGTTGCTTACAACCAGTCAAACTCTACTATCGTTATCGTTGATAACTCGATCACAGGTATGACAGGTCACCAGCAGAATCCCACAACCGGATACAACATCAAGGGTGATCCTGCAGGAAAGATCGACCTCGAAGCACTTTGCAAAGCTATGGGATTTGAGCGCGTAAGAGTTGTTGATCCTTATAACTTAAAGCAGTGCGACGAAGTTCTCAAGGAAGAGCTCAATGTTGAAGCTCCTTCAGTTATCATCTCAAGAAGACCTTGTGCACTTCTTAAATATGTTAAGCACAACGCTCCTCTCAAGGTTAATACAGACAAGTGCGTTGGCTGTAAGTCATGTATGAAGATCGGATGTCCTGCCATCTCAATGAAGAACGGCAAGGCAACTATTGATAACACATTATGTGTAGGCTGCAATGTATGTTCACAGATGTGCCCTGTTGGTGCATTTGAAAGCACAGCAGAAAGTGAGGCATGATAATGGAAACTAAGAATATTATGATCGTCGGAGTTGGCGGACAGGGTTCTCTTCTTGCCAGCAAATTATTGGGACACCTCCTCCTTTCACAGGGTTATGACGTTAAGGTGTCAGAAGTACACGGAATGTCTCAGAGAGGTGGAAGCGTTGTTACTTATGTAAGATACGGTGATAAGGTTTACTCTCCCGTTATCGATAAAGGCGAAGCAGATTACATCGTTTCATTCGAGATTCTTGAAGCTGCAAGATGGCTTCCTTTCCTTAAGAAAGACGGACAGATTGTTACAAACACTCAGCAGATTGATCCTATGCCCGTTATAACTGGCGCTGCTGAATATCCTGAGGATCTTGTAAGCAAATTGAAAGCTACAGGTGCAAAAGTTGACGCTCTTGATTGTCTCTCACTCGCTGAGCAGGCAGGTTCTGCAAAAGCTGTTAACATCGTACTTCTCGGAAGACTCTCTCACTACTTCGATCTTCCCGATGAAGCATGGATGAAGTCACTTGAAGCAAATGTTCCGGCTAAATTCCTTGAGATGAACAAGAAGGCATTTGAGCTTGGAAAAAACATGAAATAATTTTGATACACAAACAACGGAGGAAAAAACATGGAGCGTTATTATCAGAAAGACATTGAGTGCGCACCTTACGAAGAAATACGCAAAATCCAATCAGAAAAGCTTGTAAAGCAGGTTAAACACGTATGGGACAATGTTCCTTACTATCGCAAAAAAATGGAAGAAAAAGGTGTTACACCTGATGACATCAAATCGGTTGATGACCTCCATAAACTTCCTTTTTTATCAAAGAAAGATTTGCGCGACGCTTATCCTTACGGACTTCTCGGAAAGCCCCTAAAGGAATGTGTGCGTATTCATTCAACATCAGGAACAACAGGAAAAAGAGTTGTTGCCTATTACACACAGCATGACATCGACCTCTGGGAAGACTGCTGCGCTCGTGCTATCATGGCTGCCGGCGGAACAGATGAAGACGTCGTTCATGTAGCTTACGGCTATGGTCTTTTCACAGGTGGTGCAGGAATTCACGGCGGTTCACACAAAGTTGGATCACTTACTATTCCGATCAGCTCAGGAAACACAGACAGACAGATCATGTTCATCAACGATCTGAACGCTACTATCCTCTGCTGCACACCCAGCTACGCCGCTTACCTTGGCGAGCGTTTTAAAGAGCTCGGATACGGTCCCGATGATATTCCGCTTAAAGCAGGTATCTTCGGTGCTGAGGCATGGAGTGAAGAAATGCGTGCTGACATTGAGAAGACTCTCGGTATCAAAGCATTTGATATTTACGGACTTACAGAACTTTCAGGTCCCGGTGTTGCATTTGAGTGCTCTGCACAGGACGGCATGCACATCAACGAAGACCACTTTATCGCTGAGATCATCGATCCCGATACAGAGGAAGTTCTTCCCGAAGGTTCACAGGGTGAGCTCGTATTTACCGCTGTAGATAAAGAAGCATTCCCGATGATCCGCTATCGCACAAGAGACATCTGTAAGCTCACAAGAGAAAAATGTTCTTGCGGAAGAACTCATGTCCGCATGGCTAAGCCTATGGGACGTTCAGACGATATGCTTATCATCCGTGGTGTAAATGTATTCCCGAGCCAGATTGAGACTGTTCTTATGAACAACGGCTACGCTGCAAACTACCAGATCGTTGTAGACAGAGTAAACAACACAGATACTCTCGATGTTCAGGTTGAGATGACTCCCGAGATGTTCACTGATAACGTAGGTGAAATTGAGGAACGTCAGAAAAAGCTTGTTGAAGGACTTAAGTCTATGCTCGGCATCAAGGCTAAGGTTTCACTCCTCGCTCCCAAGTCTATTGCTAGAAGCGAAGGAAAAGCCGTAAGAGTTATCGACAAGAGAAAGATCTGATAAATTGAGATTTGGTCTTTAAAAAGCTATAATAAAGATACATAAATACAAAGGGGGATACAGCTATGAGCGTAATGCAGATTTCAGTATTTCTTGAGAATAAACCCGGTACCTTGAAGAAAATGACAAGTGTACTTGCAGCAAACAAGATTGACATGCGTGCTACCTCTCTTGCCGAGACCAAAGACTTTGGCATAGCAAGACTCGTAGTTGACGATGCTCTCTCAGCTGTTAACACTCTTAAAGAAAACAACTTCGTTGCAAGTCTGACTCCTGTCCTTGCAATTGAAATTCCAGATGAGATGGGCGGTCTCGATAAACTCCTCACCGTTTTTGATGAGGCAAAAGTCAACATCGAGTACATGTACGCTTTCTCAGGTGGTTCATCAAAAGACCACGCTTACATGATCTTCCGCGTTTCCGACACAAAGGGTGCCGAAGCAAAACTTGCCGGCAAGTCCCTCAAGATGCTAACTCAGGAAGATCTGGCGCAGATCTAAAAGATAAGGCTGTGAACATGTTTTGTTCACAGCCTTTTTTATATCTCCCTGCACTACATAAAATCTTAAGTTTTTTCGACGGTATTTCTTAAGATTTGTCTGCTATCATAGAAAAAGTCGGCAGTCTTTCAATGACAATTCTAAGTTGACATTATGGCGAATCCGCCAAATCTATTTTTCTATGAAAGGAATTATCTAAATGTCTAAATCAAAAGACAACTCTCAAAAACTCACCTATGAAACCGCAACGGGCGAAATCGAATTCACTCTAATGAGCGACATGATGTTCCACTACGTCATGCAAAAATCTGAAAAGGCACTGACAGGTCTTGTATGTGCTCTAAAAGGAATCGCTCCGGATGCTGTAAAAAAGCTCATCGTCGTCAATCCCATAGACCTCAACAGCGCAGGCAAAGAAACGATCATGGATATAAAACTCACCCTTAACAATAATGAGGTCCTCAACATAGAGCTTCAAGTATATCCCGACAAATACTGGATTCCGCGCTCAATACTTTATCTGTGCCGTGCATACGACAACATTGAAAGTGGTGACAATTATTCTCTCATCAAACCTACAACTCTATTCTGCATAACAGATCAGGAACTCCTCCCCAATACAGGCGCAGAATTCTATGCAAAATATCGCCTTACAAATCTCAAGAGCCATCACTTATATACTGATAAATTCGGTATAAATGTGCTACAATTAAACCACACTGACATTGCCACACAAGAAGATATAAGCAATAATCTTGTGTACTGGGCAAATCTTTTTAAAGCAACCACTTGGGAAGAATTTAAAAATCTTGCTAAGAATCATCCTGATATCGAGGAGGTGGGAAATTTGATCTTTGAACTTAATTATGACAATCAGGCAAAAGAGCTTCTGGAAGGCCAGCGTCGTTACAGAGAACAGATGAATACTCAATATGTCGCAGGCTATACAGATGCTGAAGAAAAATACGAACTTGAACGTGCCAAAGACAAAGCCGCTCTCGCTGAAAAAGATTCTAAGCTTGCTGAAAAGGATTCTACTATAGCTGAAAAGGATTCTACTATAGCTGAAAAAGATGCCACTATAGCTGAAAAAGATTCTAAACTCGCTGAAAAAAATACTGCTATTGTCGAAAAAGACGCCACTATAGCTGAATTACGAGCAGAGCTTGAAAAATACAAGACAAGCGCCAATATTATAGAAAAAAACATCTTGATATCCAGGAGGTATAAATTTTGATATTCGAACTTGATTATTCTAACCAGGAAAAAGAACTTCTGGAAGGTCAGCGCCGATACAGAGAACAGATGAATACTCAATATGTCGCAGGTTACACTGATGCTGAAGAAAAATGTAAGGCTGAACTTGCAAAACTAAAAGCCTTAATTGCTAAAAAAGAAGCCTTAATTGCTGAAAAAGAAGCCACCATTGCTGAAAAAGAAGCACTGATTGCAGAAAGAAAAGCTATAATTGCAGAAAAGAAAGCTATAATTGCAGAAAAGAAAGCAGAGCTTGAAAAATACAAAAAATAAAAGGGGTATGGCTTTCAAGCCATACCCTCATCTTCACACCTTAATTTCCATCGTAGTCTTCTGCGGTTTCATTCCAAGACTTTCATAAAATGCTCTGGCAGTATCGTTACCTTCCCATACATTCAATGTAATATCTCTGCATCCAAGTCTCTTGGCTTCTTCACGAACGTGCGCGAAGAGTTTTTTACCTATGCCTTTTCCTCTGCAAGAAGAATCAACGCAGATATCATCAATATACATATATCTAAAAGAGACAACAAAAGGTTTCTTAGGAATCTCCTGAAGCATACAAAAAGCATATCCCAAAACTTTGCCGTCTTCATCTGCGACATATACTCTCACATCCGGATCGTTTAGAATAGCCTCAAGCTCGGCATGATCATACTTGGTATGCCCTGAAACAAAGTAATCGGGTTTAATTTTCGCATGGACTTCAAGAACCTCAGATAAGAGCTCAAGAAGCTGCGGGATATCACCTATTTGCGCATCTCTAATATTCATACTCAGTTCTCCTTTATTCCAAGTAGCTTACAAGCATTCCCACCTAAAATTTTTCCAATATCGCCATCATCCAAAGGGAGTCCCTTAATATACTCCACCTCATCTTTCTGATCTGACCAAGGTGAGTCGCTGCCAAACAACAATCTGTCACTTCCAAACGCCTTTACGAGCTTCATAAATCCTTCTGTATCAAGCATGCCCTTGTCTTTATCATCCCAATATCCATCGGAAAGAGCCTGAATTCTCCCTGAAGAAAAAGACGTATCAAGAAAAGTTGTCGTATCTTCAAGATAAAGCGGAACTTCGTCCCAATTCCTCCAGCCTCCCATATGAGCCAGAACAAACTTAAACTCACCGATCGTATTTATAACATTCCTGCACATCTTGGGAGAACAATTTACAATTCCCGGAAAGCCGATATCAAGCCCTGTATGAGTGATAACAATAAGATCGTTCTCGCAAGCTGCATAGATGATATCAAGAAATGCCTTTGAATCAATATCCGCTTTCTGATAAACAGGATGAATCTTGATTCCTTTTATCCCGTCATTCTTAAGCCTTCTGAGCTCATCCTTGTAATTCGAATACTCAGGATGCATGCACCCAAAAGAAACCAGTCTACCCTCAAACTTCTCATTACTCCTAAGAGCTTTGTCGTTGATACTTTCAACCTGAGAAGCCGCCGTAGCAACAGGCAAAAGGACGGACATATCTATGCCGCCCTTATCCATCGAATCTATAAGTCCCGATACCGTTCCGTCCGTAAACGGAACAATATGAGCCTCTTTACTGAGACTGTCAACAGCTCTTGCCGCTATTGAATCAGGAAATGTATGTGTATGAAAATCAATTATCATAATCAGGTCTTCCCGGCAACTTCATTCACAGAATCTCAATCTCAAATGAAGTGTCAAAGCTCTCTCCAACTCCCAATTTGTTACCGTACTCTCTGTCTTCAAGACTGCCCGCAAAATTCACCCTGTCGCATCTTCCGTTCCAAGGCTCAATGCAAACAAACGGAGCATTCTTTTTAACAGGTGACCAGACACCAAATAAAGGAACATCACATGTAACGCGAAGCTTATCCTCTCCGTCTGCATATACAAGCGTAACAGCATCTGCCTGCCTATCCTCAAATATAAGAGCATCGCCGTCAAAGAGCTCAGGGCTTAGTTTTACAAGACCGTTATTACTCTCAACATCAATGGCACTATCAGAAAGACATCCGCAGGACATATCGATTACGTTTGACTTAAGAGCGCCTGCTACAGGAGCACCGTGTTTTTCAAACAAAAGCTCATCCTTATTAAGGTCGCAGTTAAACGCAGGATGTGCACCGATTGAAAAATACATCTCCTCATCGCTCTTATTTGAAACCTTATAAGAAACGATAACCTTGCTGCCTACAAGCTTATATCCGATCTGCAAAGAGAACTTAAAAGGGAATTTCTTCATCGTCTCTTCATTGTCTGTAAGCTCGAACACAAGCTCATCTTCAGTTTCTTTTACAAGTGTAAAATCCATATCCCTTGCAAATCCGTGCTGGGAAAGCTTATAAGAAACGTCCTTATACTTGTACTCGCCGTTCCACACAGAACCGACAATAGGGAAAAGAACCGGTGCAGTCCTTCCCCAGTACTTGGCGTCAGCCTGCCACATATATTCTTTTCCGGAACCTTCGCTGCGCAATGAGCGAAGCTCTGCTCCGTGATCTGAAACCTTGATCGCTATAGAATTATTTTTTAAAACAAATTCTGACATAAAAACCTCTCATCATCTTAATTTACTCTGAATCATCAGAAAGTGATGTGCTCTGATGAACAAGTACTTCCTTGTTATAACATGCAAACGCGCCGTCAACAAGTTCCTTCGGAGGCTTCTTGGTGAAAAGAGATACAACAGGCACAATGATAAGTCCTGCGATCATGCAGAATGCTCCTGCGTTTATAGGTGACTGAAGGAGCTTAGGAAAGCTCGGTCTCACAAGCATATTTGCAAGCATAACTACAGTTGAGAAAACAAAGTTCACCCATACAGCAGCCTTTGTAATGAACTTAAAGTACAGTCCGTAAAAGAACGGTGCAAGAAATGCTCCTGCAAGTGCGCCCCACGAAACACCCATGAGCTGCGCGATAAATGTAACGTTCTGCTTGTACTGGACAATCGCAATAACAACAGAAATGCCTACAAATACAACGATCAGAATTCTCATAATAAGAAGCTGTTTCTTTTCATCCATGTTCTTGATAACGTGTCCCTTCAAGAGGTCAAGTGTTAGTGTTGAACTACTTGTAAGAACAAGTGATGAAAGCGTTGACATTGACGCTGACAAAACAAGAACTACAACGACAGCAATGAGGAAATCAGGAAGTCCTGAGAGCATCGTAGGAACGATACTGTCAAATCCGTCAGTCTCAATATTTATCTTGTCAGAAAATAGTCTTCCAAAACCACCGAGGAAATAGC
>JAFZQT010000111.1 GCA_017620235.1 Butyrivibrio sp.
CCGGCCTTTCCAGGCACAAACGAACAGGCTATATAATCGCATAATGTAAGAGTAAATTCCACATAAAATGAAGTGGAATTAGGCGTAAGACTAAATTCTACTATAACCCCTTTGAAGTGGAATTTAATTTTTCACTTCAGGCTTCAAATTTTTTTGTCTTTTTTTATATGGTGAAAGTTGCTCCGCCGGTTATGTTTTGATATTATATATAGACATTTAATTAGTGGAGATAATTATGGCAAATACAGTTATTTTTTTTGTAAACAGCGTTATGTTGGGACTTGGGCTCGCCATGGACGCTTTTTCTGTGTCTTTGGCAAACGGTTTTGCTGACACAAAGATGAGCAGAAAGAGGCGACTGGAAATATCCGGTGTATATGCGGTGTTTCAGTTTATAATGCCATTTATTGGGTGGTTTCTTGTACATAACGCGGCAAATTTATTTAATGGATTGAATGTTCTTATTCCATGGATAGCACTCTTTTTACTTGCATTTATCGGTGGGAAAATGCTGATAGAAGGGTGGCGTGAAAGAAAGTGTTATAGTGGCAAGAATTGTGAAGGCTGCAAGAACACGGAGTGCGTAAATAAGGATCCAGGCTCTTTTTCCAAGACATTATCAAACAAAACACTTATGATTCAGGGAATAGCTACATCTATAGATGCTCTTTCCGTTGGATTTACAATCTCGCAGTACGGCGTTCTTATGGTTTTGGTATGTGTTTCGATAATCGGTGTTGTTACATGGATCGTGTGCTATGCGGGACTTAAGCTTGGAATAAAATTCGGAACAAAGCTTGCGGGAAATGCGAAGATAATCGGCGGAATCATTCTTGTTGCAATTGGCCTTGAGATTTTCTTTGGATGAGTTTTGATGAATCAGATGGAAAAAAAGAATTATACATATATTGTTGAATGTGCTGACGGCTCTTTATACTGCGGCTGGACCAATGATCTTGAGAAGCGGATTATGGATCACAACGCTGGAAAGGGCGCTAAATATACCAAGACAAGGCTTCCTGTTAAGCTTGTTTATCATGAGACTTTCGATACCAAGGAAGAAGCTATGAGCAGGGAGTGGCATATCAAGCAGCTTAGGCGTGAGCAGAAACTGGAGCTTATAGATAAGAGCAGAACATGAGCGCAGTACGGCGAGATATGAGCGTGATGCGAGCGCGATATGTGGGAGCTCAACAGATAAATATAGTGTAAGAGAGGCGGTTTATCTGTGATTTTGCAGCATTTTTTGCTGAAAAATGGGGACAATTACAGATAAATAAGATATAAGTAGTAAAATTTATCTGTGTTTTTTCGAGAAAAAGGGGAAAAATCACAGATAAACATGATATAAGCCTGAAATTTATCTGTAATCATATAAAATGTCCTTGAAAAAAAGCTGAAAACACAGATAAATAGGTTCCGGAATGTTTTGCGAAAGGTTTGAAAAAATAAAAAGAAGAAGCACCATCTTCATGTTAGGTTAGATTTGCTATAAAAAAATCTACGTGAAGGTGGTGCTTTTATGTATGTTCATGAAACTCTATATTCCATCAAAGTTGTATTTTGCCATTTGCCAAATCTGTCCTTGGCGATTCTTTCCCGGTACCCGATCTCGCGGAAACCACATTTTTTATGTAATCTTATGCTTGCCTCGTTTATGGAGATTATTGCAGAATAGATACTCCAATATCCGGCCTTTTGGCTTTCTGAGATCAGATGATTTACTAAAGCGGTGCCAATCCCTTTGCCACGATAAGCTGAATCAATATATATGCTCATTTCGACACAGCCTCTATAAACACAGCGACTAGATGTCGGGCTGATGGCAATCCATCCAACAACTTTGCCGGACTCTTCGTAAACGTACCTACATTCTTTGATGTGGCTGTTATTCCAGTCGGTGTAGCTGGGACATTCGGTGTTGAAGGTCGCTGTTCCACTTGATAAACCTTGTTCATATATTTCAGCCACTCTTTTCCAATCTGTTTCATACATTTCCCTGATCACAACAATCATCCTCCGTTTTTCTGCAAGCTTCATTAAAAATTTGTAGCGCTTCAAGAACCATAGCCTTTTTATCTTTAGCAATATTAGAGAAGACCCTTTTGAATTTCTCGTACATGTCCGATTCTATTTTGTTAAAATGCGACGCTCCAATATCGGTAAGTGTCAAAACAACGCTACGTCGATCGGATTTGGAAGGCTCTCGGATAACATAATCTTTTTGAACAAGCTCTTCTATGGCTCTGCTTATGCCGCTTTTGTCAACGTGGAGCTGCTTGGCTAGATCTTTTAAGCAAATACCGGGGGCTCTGCCTATTTCAACGATTATATAGCATTGCAAAGTATTAACATTGCACTGGCAACAATCATTTCTATCCATGTTTTCAAGATTACGATAGAGTTGTCGTGTGTATTCTCTAAAAAGCTTCACTTGGTCCATTCAGATAAAACCTCCTTTAGTTGATAATATTAGAAGATATAGTTGCGAATGTCAACAATTTATTGTTGCAACTAAAATGCAAAATCTACCGATAGTCAAAAAATCATTGACATAAAAACAAGAAAGATAGTTTGTAATGGGCAGGGTTGACAAAAAAGCTATCGAACAATACAATAAGTTGTTGAATAAAGAATAAATGCTATGAAGATGTGGGCAGAGCCCAAGATGTTATACTACATGGTTCAGAGAATGGAAGTCGTCGGCTGTGAGCTTCTTACTACGGGTATATACGGAACATTCGCATCGGAGCAGTCCTTCTGAAGGCAGGAATAATCTGCTTGTAGGTTGGATCGTATGTCTACGTTACAGATATAATGAGTGTCCGTACATCATAATATAGATGACGGGAACTTGGGTGGTACCGCGATAAATTCGTCCCATGTGTTGTTGTTAACACATGGGACTTTCATTTTAGGAGGGAAAAAATGATTAGTGAACAGCTGGACAAAATCCGTGAAGAAGCTCTGAAGCAGATCAAAGGTTCAGAGGGACTCGAGAAATTAAATGAGATCAGAGTCAACTTCCTTGGCAAAAAGGGTGAGCTTACAAGCATCTTAAAGAGTATGAAAGATGTAGCTCCCGAAGACAGACCTAAGGTAGGTCAGCTTGTAAATGAGACAAGAGAAGCAATCGAGAAAGTTCTTGAAGAGACCAAGAACAAGATGGAAGCTGCTGCAAGAGATGCAAAGCTTAAAGCTGAGGTCATCGACGTAACACTTCCTGCAAAGAAGAATAAAGTTGGACACTGTCATCCCAATACAGTTGCTCTTGACGAGGTAGAGAGAATCTTTACCGGAATGGGATATGAAGTGGTTGAAGGACCTGAAGTTGAGAAAGATTATTACAACTTCGAGGCTCTTAATATTCCCGCAGATCATCCCGCAAAAGATGAGCAGGATACTTTCTATATTAACGGAGATCTTCTCCTTAGAACTCAGACATCATCAACACAGGTTCACGAGATGGAGAAAGGCAGACTTCCTATCAAGATGATCGCTCCCGGAAGAGTGTTCAGAGCAGACGAAGTTGATGCTACACATTCACCTTCTTTCCATCAGGTTGAGGGACTTGTTATTGATAAGAATATTACATTTGCAGATCTTAAGGGAACACTTGCAGAGTTTGCTAAGCAGCTCTTCGGACCTGATACAAAGACAAAGTTCAGACCTCATCACTTCCCGTTCACAGAGCCTTCAGCTGAGATGGACGTAAGCTGCTTTAAGTGTGGCGGAAAAGGATGCCGTTTCTGTAAGGGCGAGGGCTGGATCGAGATCCTTGGATGCGGAATGGTTCATCCTCACGTTCTTGAGATGAGTGGAATTGATCCTAACGAGTACACAGGATTTGCTTTCGGTGTAGGACTTGAGAGAATCGCCCTTCTTAAGTATGAGATCGACGATATGCGTCTTCTCTACGAGAATGATATACGTTTCCTCAACCAGTTCTAAGCGAAGCAATCCGTATATCGCTAGAGCAGCAACATGAATATATCGATTATTACTTTTTTACATAAATAGGAGAAAAAATATGAATTCATCTAAATCATGGATAAAAGCATATGTGCCGGATCTTTCATGCACCGATCAGGAATTTTTCGATGATATGACATTGTCCGGAACAAAGACTGAAACATATACAGCACTTGATAAGAACCTTGAGAAGATCGTAGTTGGACAGATCAAAACAATCGAGCAGCATCCCGATGCGGATAAGCTCGTTATCTGCCAGGTAGATATCGGAACTGAGACAATCCAGATCGTAACAGGCGCTAAGAATATGAAGGAAGGCGATAAGGTTCCCGTTGTTCTTGACGGTGGACGTGTTGCCGGCGGTCATGACGGAAGTCCGAATCCCGCAGAGGGAATCAAGATCAAGGCAGGTAAGCTTCGCGGAGTTCCCAGTGCAGGTATGATGTGCTCAATCGAGGAACTTGGCTCAACAAAGGATTTTTATCCCGAAGCTCCCGAGGACGGACTTTATATCTTCCCTGAAGATACAAAGGTTGGTGCCGATGCTGTTGAAGTTCTCGGACTTCACGACACTGTATTTGAATTTGAGGTTACTTCAAACCGTGTAGACTGCTACAGCATTCTCGGTATTGCTAGAGAAGCAGCAGCTACATATAAGCTTCCTTTCAAGGCTCCCGTAGTTAAGGTTAAGGAAGACGGAAAAGGAAACGTAAAGGATTTCATCGACGTTGAGATCAAGGATACAGATCTTTGCACAAATTACTGCGCAAGGGTTGCTACAGATATAAAGATCGCTCCTTCACCCGAATGGATGCAGAGAAGACTTGCAAGCGTAGGAATCAGACCTATCAACAATCTCGTTGATATCACAAACTACGTAATGATGGAATACGGTCAGCCTATGCACGCTTATGACCTTTCTACAATTGCAGGTAACAAGATCATTGTAAAAAGAGCTAAGGATGGCGAGACTTTCGTAACTCTCGACGGACAGGAGAGAAAGCTTGACAGCGAAGTTCTCATGATCTGTGATGCAGAGAAGGAAGTTGGTCTTGCAGGAATCATGGGCGGTGAAAACTCCATGATCACTGACGACGTTAAGACAGTTCTTTTCGAAGCTGCTACTTTCAACGGACCTAACATCAGAAAGTCAGCTAAGAGAGTAGGACTTCGTACAGATGCTTCAGGATTCTTTGAAAAAGGACTTGATCCCGCAAATGCACTTGATGCTATCAACCGTGCTTGCCAGCTTATTAATGAACTTGGTTGTGGTAAAGTTGTTCCCGGCGTAGTTCAGGTAGGACTTCCCATCAAGCCTTTGAAGAGATTTGCACTTGAGGCAGATAAGATCAACAGCCTCCTCGGAACAGATATTTCCAAGGAAGAGATGATCGAGATCTTAAAGAGAGAAGAAGTTGAGTATGACAAGAAGACTGATGAAGTTATCATTCCTTCTTTCCGTCAGGACCTCAACCAGATGTGTGATATTGCAGAGGAAGTTGCAAGATTCTCAGGATATGACAAGATTCCTACAACTCTTCCCAAGAACAGCGCTACAACAGGCGGAATTTCTTTCAAGATGAGAGTTGAAAAGAAGGCAAGAGAAGTCGCACAGTTCTGCGGATTTTCACAGGGATATACATACTCTTTCGAGAGCCCCAAGGTATTTGATAAGCTTCTTTTACCTGAAGATGCTGTTGAAAGAAAGGCTATCAAGATCTCAAATCCTTTGGGAGAAGATTTCTCAATTATGAGAACAATCTCTTTGAACGGTATGCTTACAAGCCTTGCAACTAACTATAACCGCAGAAACAAGGATGTTCGTCTCTATGAGATGGGTAACATCTATGTGGCAAAGAGCCTTCCTCTCACAGAGCTTCCCGATGAGAGAATGCAGCTTACTCTCGGATTCTACGGAGAGGGAGATTTCTACAGCATGAAGGGCGTTATCGAAGAGCTTTTGGACAGCGTAAACATGCTTGATAAGGTAGAGTACGATCCTAATGCCGGCAAGTCATTCCTTCATCCCGGAAGACAGGCTAATGTCATCTATGATGGAAAAGTGATCGGTTATCTCGGAGAGGTTCATCCGGCTGTTTGCGACAATTACGACATTGATACAAGAGTTTACGTTGCTGTTGTTGATATGCCCGAGGTTGTTAAGTACGCTAAATTTGATACAATATATACAGGAATTGCCAAGTTCCCCGCAGTCACAAGAGATATTTCTATGGTTGTACCAAAGA
Organism: Butyrivibrio sp.; assembly: GCA_017620235.1. Lineage (GTDB taxonomy): Bacteria > Bacillota > Clostridia > Lachnospirales > Lachnospiraceae > Butyrivibrio. The sequence goes on from JAFZQT010000111.1 coordinate 6,219, forward strand.
ATGTTTTGGCAGGCGACATTGAGAAGATGATCCGTCAGCGCGGTGGTAAGAAGCTTGAAGAACTTTCACTCTTTGATATCTATGAGGGATCACAGATCAAGGAAGGCTTCAAGTCTATGGCTTATTCTCTTTTATTCAGAGATAAAGAGAAGACAATGGAAGACGACGAGATCAACTCAGCAATGAAGAAAATACTCAAAGGCTTACAGGATCTTGGTATAGAACTTCGTTCATAATAAAAAGATATATTTAAGAGGTAACTAAAAATGAATAAGAAGAATGTATGGACAACTTATAACCGTACACAGCTCAAGGAATGTGACAAGTTTGCAGAAAGTTACAAGAAATTCCTTGATAACTCCAAGACAGAACGTGAAGCAGTAGATACGATAGTTAATGAGATCGAAGCAGAAGGATATAGAGAGTTAAACAAGCTTATAAGTCAAAAGACTAAGCTCAAAGCAGGCGATAAGGTTTATTCTGTATGGATGAATAAGAGCATTGTCATGTTCAAGATGGGTTCCGAACCTTTGGAAAAAGGACTGAATATCCTCGGAGCACATATCGATTCACCAAGACTTGACGTTAAGCAGAATCCCCTCTATGAGGACAACGGAATTGCTTATCTTGATACACATTATTACGGTGGTATCAAGAAGTATCAGTATGTTACCATTCCGCTTGCGATTCACGGAGTGGTGGTTAAAAAAGACGGAACGACAGTTATCTTAAATGTCGGTGAAGATGAGGATGATCCGGTATTCTTCATTTCAGATATTCTCGTACATCTTGCAAGTGAGCAGATGGGTAAGAAGGCTTCAAACGTGATCGAGGGCGAAGCTCTTGATATTATTATTGGTAACAGACCGTTTGTAGTTGAGGGAAAAGAGAAGTCTGAGAATAAAAAAGATGATTCCAAGCTTACTCCCGGTGAGCAGTATGCCGTTAAAGCCGAAAAAGAAGAAAAGGCAGAGCAGAGCAAACTCTCCGGCGCTGTAAGAAGAGGAATTGTAGCATTGTTATATGATCTGTACGGAATCGAGGAAGAAGATTTCTTATCTGCAGAACTTGAGATCGTACCGGCAGGAAAGAGCAGAGATGCAGGTATCGACAGATCTATGGTCATTGGCTACGGTCATGATGACAGAGTATGTGCATATCCTTCAGCACGTGCGCTTGTTGATTCAGGTGATCTTAAGAGAACCGGATGCTGCATCCTTGTTGATAAAGAAGAGATAGGCAGTGTTGGTGCTACCGGCATGACATCAAGATTTTTTGAGAATACTGTTGCAGAGCTTATTGCTCTTGTTAACGGTAGTTATGACGATCTTGTATTCAGAAGATGCCTTGCCAATTCATGCATGCTCTCATCAGATGTAAGCGCAGCTTTCGATCCCAGTTATGCTTCTGTTTTTGAGAAAAAGAACAGTGCATTCCTTGGGTTTGGACCTGTATTTAATAAATACAACGGATCAAGAGGTAAGTATTCTGCCAACGATTCAAATGCAGAGTATATTGCTGAAGTTAGAAGAGTATTTGACGATGCAGGAGTTGTATTCCAGACAGCTGAGCTCGGTAAGGTAGATGCAGGCGGCGGTGGAACTATTGCATATATTCTTGCTAAATATGGCATGAATGTTATAGATTCCGGAGTTGCTGTTCTCAACATGCACTCACCATGCGAAGTAATAAGTAAAGCAGATCTCTATGAGTCTCTCAGAGGATATATCGCATTCCTTGAGAACATGGATTTCCGCAATGAATAATAAGAAAGATATTATGTCAGAAAATACACAACTTGGATTATCGACCGCAGATTATTTCTTTGATCTGCCTCAGGAGCTAATTGCACAGGATCCTCTTGAAAAAAGGGACGAGTGCAGGCTCCTTGTTATAGATAAAGAGACGGGAAAGACGCAGCACAAGATATTCAGTGACATCATTGAATATCTGAATCCCGGCGACTGCCTTGTTCTTAATAACACTAAGGTTATTCCCGCAAGGCTTCTTGGAGAAAAAGAAGGTACAGGTGCTGCGGTTGAGATCCTTCTTCTTAAAAGAAAAGAAAATGATGTTTGGGAAACTTTGGTAAAACCGGGAAAGAAACTTCGTCCCGGAGCCAGAGTTTCTTTTGGTGGAGGAATTCTTACAGCTGAGATTCTCGATATAGTAGAGGACGGCAACAGACTCGTTAAGTTCTACTATGAAGGAATCTGGGAAGAAGTCTTGGACAGACTCGGTGAGATGCCGCTTCCACCTTATATTACGCATAAGCTTAAAGATAAAAATATGTATCAGACCATATATGCCAAGTATGAAGGCTCTGCGGCTGCACCTACGGCAGGACTTCACTTTACGGACGAGCTTCTTAAAAAGATCTCTGATAAAGGCATAGATATGGCTTTTGTAACGCTCCACGTGGGGCTCGGAACATTCAGACCGGTTAAGGTTACCAATGTCAAAGAGCATCACATGCACACTGAGTGGTATCAGGTCACTTCCGAGGCAGCAGAGAAGATCAACAGGGCAAAAGAAAACGGTCACAGAGTTATCTGTGTCGGAACTACAAGCTGCAGAACAATTGAGAGCGCTGCTGATGAGAATGGCAGACTTTCTGAGTGCAGTGGTGATACATCAATCTTTATCTATCCCGGTTACAAGTTTAAGGTTCTTGATTGTCTTATAACCAATTTCCATCTTCCGGAGTCAACGCTTGTTATGCTCGTTGCTGCACTTGCCGGAAGAGAGAATATTTTGGCGGCATATGAGGAAGCCATAAAGGAAAAGTACAGATTCTTTTCCTTCGGGGATGCGTGCTTTATAACGGACAGGATGGAGTAAGACAGCGTGGCAACATATGTAATATCAGATCTTCACGGCCAATACGGTCTATTCATGAAACTACTCGAAAAGGTTAATTTTTCGGGCGCTGACAAATTATATATGCTCGGAGATGCGATCGACCGCGGACCTGACGGTATAAGGATCCTGCGGTATGTAATGAAAACCCACAATATGTATTTTCTTTTGGGAAACCATGAGACTATGATGCTTAATGTGGTTTCTTCGAATGGGGATGTTACTCCCAATCTCGGTGAAATCCAGGGAAGAAGAGCTTTAAACTGGCTTTTTCAAAATGGCGGTGATAAGACTTATCACAAGTACAGACTTCTTAGAAAGAAGGAGAGAAAAGAGCTTCTTAAATGGCTTAATTCCTGTGCTGTTTCAACTAAGGTAGACGTGAACGGGAATACTTTTTTCCTTACGCATACTGCTTTTGTAAAAGAAGTTACAGATCTCCCTTATAAAGAGATAGATCCCGACGTTGCGCGTTATATTGTATGGTATTCGCCGTTTCGTGAGGATATATTTAAGAGCATTGATGACTATGCTGCGTGCAAACCATGGATATTTGTCATTGGTCATGTGCCGGCTTGTTATCTTGGAGAAGATAAGGGAAAACGCCCGCTTTCATCGTATCGGGAAGAGAACGTGATCGATATTGACGGCGGCTGCGCCGAGCCCGATAACAGAGAGTTAAAGGGCGCGATTCTTTTCAGGCTTGACGATCAAAAAGAATTTACGATGTCTTTTGCTGAATTTGATAATGTTTTGGGTATATGATAAGATGTTAATGATTTATTAAATATCAAACGATGAATAATGAAATTTGGCAAACATATAGTGATGTATGGGCGCAAAGTTGTAAATCTTTTTAACTAAAGAAAAGATGGTTTGACTGCAAAATAGCGGAGTAATTCGCTGGTTTTGTAGTCTTTTTTACATTATGGGAAAAAGTATGGTTATTGGAATTGATTTAGGTACGACAAACAGTCTTGTCAGCGTATTCAGAAACGAAAAGGTTGAGCTTATACCGAATGAATTTGGGGAATATTTGACGCCGTCCGTTATATCTTTTTACAGAGAAAGAGTTATTGTGGGAAAAGCGGCCAAAGAGCGGCTTATAACAAATCCGGAAACCACTGTCGCTGAGTTTAAGAGACAGATGGGACGTGATTTTAAATATGAATTGGGAAAAGACAATTTTTTGACTCCGGTACAGTTGTCTTCAATAGTGATAAAGAAGCTTGTTGAGGATGCGGAGAAGTATCTTGGTGAAAAAGTTGATTCTGCCGTTATCAGTGTGCCTGCATATTTTGACGATCATCAGAGAGAAGCGACGAGACTTGCGGGCATCGGAGCGGGAATAAAGGTAACACAGCTTGTAAACGAGCCTTCGGCAGCAGCGCTATCGCATCATTACGATCATATCGAGCAGGATGAGAAGTTCATTGTGTTTGATTTTGGCGGAGGAACGCTTGATGTTACCGTGGTCGATGCCTTTGCAAATATGGTTGAGATAGCTGATATCTCAGGTGATAACTGCCTTGGAGGAAAAGATTTTAACGAGGCGATCGCCATGGATATGTGCAGGAAATTCGAACTTGATTGGAAGTCATTAAGTGCCAAAGAAAAGGCAATCCTTATAAAGAACGGCGAAGGCATCAAGATAAGTCTGTCGGAAGCAGACAGAGTTTATACAAGGGTGAATCTGAGCGGAAAAGAGTATGAATACTGCATTACCCAGCAGGAGCTTATTGACATCTCATCGCCTATTTTCAGAAAACTTACAATTATCCTTAAAAAGCTGATGAACGATGCAATGCTGACGCCTGATGAGATTGACAGTCTTATTATGGTGGGAGGATCGTCCAAGATGCCGATAGTCAGGGCTTATCTGGAATCTCTTTTCCCCGGAAAGATAAAAGTTGATGTGGACGGCGATACGGCTATATGCAAGGGAACAGGCGTTGCTACGGGAATTGCCCTTAGAATGGATAAGGTAAAAGATATTATAATGACGGATATTTGTCCTTTTTCACTGGGGGTTGACGTTGTCGGCGATAAGATGTCCGTTATAATTCCCAAGAATCAGACGCTTCCTGTCAGCATGCAGCGCAGATATTATACGGCGCATCCCATGCAGGATAAGCTTGAGATCAATGTTTATCAGGGTGAAAAGCTCAAGGCATCGAGTAATCTTATGCTTGAAACCATTATGTTTGATATTCCTGCAAAGCCGCAGGGAGAAGTGTATGCAGATGTGCGCTTTTCATATGATCTAAACGGAATATTTGATATTGATGTCTATTGCCCTGCAAACGACAAGGAAGTACACAGAAAAAGAGGCGCCGCAGACGGAAGCGACGAGGACAGCCTCAAAGAGCTTAGGCTGCGAATGGATGAGCTTAAGCAGGATCCGAGAGAGATTCCCGAGATACAGTTTCTTTTGCAGAAGGCTGAAAGAATGTATGAAGAGGGAAATGTAAATCAGAGAAGATTTTTAGAGGAAGAGATCACGGCGTTTAATGCATATTTGGACAGGGCATCAGTGATCGATTGCAAGAGGGCAGGAGTTGTTTTTGCCATGAAACTTGATCAGATCGAGAAAAACATGTTCAGTTTTAAGACGGAAACATCGAATCTTTGGAAAGAGTATCTGGAGGATACGGACGAGTAGTAAGTTGTCTTGCTGAAACTTACAGGTGAAGGTTATGGGGAAGAGTATTTGGGAGTGGCTTGAGATAGAGCCTACTTCGGATGTAAATGTTATCAAGGCTGCGTATGCGGAGGCATCAAAGAAGTATCATCCCGCGGAGCATCCTGAGGAGTTTAAGAGGCTTAGAGATAGCTATAAGGTGGCGATAAGCCTGGCTAAGAGTATGGGTGAGCAGCAGGAGGAAGTTGTTTCTGAAAGCTCTAATTCTTATGCAGAAATTGATTCGGATGAAAGTGAATCCGGAGATAAGTATAATTTTGATATTGATAAAGAGAGAACTGATGAGGAAAAAGAGGATAGTGATACTTCGAAATATGACTTCAGCAGCGTAGTGTATGATGATTCTTTTTCAGACAGGCAAAAGAGAATGCTTTCTCTTTTTGGAAGAATGATGTCTTTTGTGCAGACAGATCCGTCTTGTTACGGGCATGAAAAGGTCATTAAAACCATTATGTACAACTGGGACAAATCGCCTTACAAAGAGGAGATCACGCCTGCGTTTATCGAGCGCATACTGAATATTTTAAGTGAGGTAAAAGAGCTTGGCGCCGGCGCTGCCGATGCGATCGAAAAGGTTCTTTTTACGGATAGTTCGAACTCACAGATAGGGGCTCTTCATTCAAGGTTCAGATCAGTATTTACAAATATAAATACTTGTGGTACCGAGGCTTCATTTATAGCAGAGGATGTAAAAAACTGCTTTTGCAGACTTCTTAAGTATCCTACGCCTATTATTCACAGCGGAATAACTTATGGCGAAAAAATGCCATACAGTATGGCAACAAAGATATTGCCGATAAGGGAGATATTGCTGTTCCATGATGCTGAAAACGTGAGGTATTATTTTGCTGAAGAGTTATCGTATTCAATTGATGCGAAAACGGACAGGCTGACAGTATATGACTATAATAACGATACCATCCTCAAAATGAATTCAGGTAATGCTAACTATTCATATTTGCTCGATCATCTTGTTCAAAACGGCAGCAGATGTACCGGCGAGAAGATCACTGATGAAACCGGTGCTATAGCAAAGATGGATGACTATTCCACGTTTTGGGGAAAGATTGGCTTTTATGGGGTGGTGACAACGCTATTTTCAGTTTTCCTGGGTGTTTTTTTCTTTCTTTACAGTTTTACCAAAGATCTTGAAAAAACTGAGTATTATTGGTTTAACGATTGCATGTTGAGCCTTTTTGTCATTTGCGGAATAGCGCTTCTTGCCTTTTATAGAACAGGCGCCGGCATGAAGTTGCGTGACAGGAAATTTATATCCGCATGCAAAAAGAGAAAAAGGGAATTTCAAAGTGATATCAGGAATAAGGATGCTGAGTATGTTTTGGGGAGCGAATTCTATATTTTCAAGAGATATATAGTCTTTTTCGCAGTAGACAGGGGCTACAATGTTCTTCCTATCGAAGACATCTGGGAGCTTACTTGCGAATCAAAGGCAGAGGGCGACCTGACTCCAAGGCTTGTTATCAAGCACTACAACGGAACGGCATATTATTGCCGTTTGTATCCATGTGCTGTTATTGAGAAGGTTATTGAGATTGTAAATAGGAAAAAAGAAGAGGCAAAAGCCTAGACGGAATGACCGAAAAAGTGTAAAGTAGTTGCTATTTTTTCCTAATAGAGTATTATATAGGTAACACTTTTTTTCGGGGGTTATATAATGGATAATAGAAGAAGAACCAAAAGATTAGATTTGGCAGGCGAGATACTTCTTAAAGAAATTGGCGGCGATAATGTTGAAACAGTAGAAATTACTATTACTGATGCGTCAAGAGACGGCGTTGGTTTCTCTACAAATAAACAGCTTACTATTGGTGCAAACTACGAAGCTAAACTTAGAATATGGACTAAAGAGGTACTTCATGTGTTTCTTCAGATTGTCAGAGCTTCAAAGAACGGAGATACTTTCCACTATGGCTCAATGTTTGTAGGAATGCCCGAAGATATGAAAGCACGTATCGATGTATACTCAACTATACAGGAATTTAACGAACAGAATGGCGATAAATAATTGAGAATATAATACAGGCTCAATGCAGGATTTGCTGCATTGGGCTATTTTGTTGCACAAATTTGGAATCGTTGACCGCGTCTTTGCTGGACAGTATACTGAATTTAGTATGAAAAATTTGCCCGATTACAATAAAACACGAGTAAAGAAGCCTCTCAAGAGGAGGCTGATCATATTGGCGGCAATGATAACCGTGCCATTCGTGCTGATCATTTTGTACATGATCTTTTCGCTGACGAATTACTCCGATGCCTACAACACCATCGTTAGTAATCTGACCGTGGCGAACAGCTACAATCTGACGTTCAAGGAGCAGATGGATGAGAGTGTGTACAGGATAATTGTCGGAAGAGATGCGTTTGGAAGCGGGGACGAGACCGATCCTTATGTGCTTGTTGCAAATATACGCAAGGACTTTACGGAGCTTAAGACGATCACGTCTGAGGTAAACAGTAGAACGTGGCTTGAGACTCTTCTTAGAAACGTAGATACTCTGGAAAACAGACTTGATGATATCAAGAGAAGCGTTGAAACGGGCGGCAATTACGATGAAGACGTTGAGATGCTTGATTCCAACATCTATTCGCTGACAGAGCTGATTCAGGACAACATCCAGTACTACATCTATTACCAGACCAAGACGATTGAAGTCATCAACAAAGAGCTTTTGAAAGAGATGGAGGACCTCCTTGTTCTGCTTGTTGTTCTCCTTGCCCTTGGAATACTTTGCACCGTCATTACTACGGACAAGATCGCAAGAAGCATAGTTCAGCCAATTGATAAGCTAAGTTCCGCGACCAAAGAAATCGCGGGAGGAAACTTCTCTGTAAGAACCTCTTTTAACCTTGAAGATGAAATCGCGCTTCTTTCCGAGAGTGTAGATGACATGGCGGCGCATCTGGAGATCCAGATGGAACAGATAAGAGAAGATGAAAAGAAAATGCGAATGGCGGAGGCAAGACTCCTTCAGGAGCAGATCAATCCGCACTTTTTGTACAACACACTTGATACGATCGTTTGGCTTATCGAGGACGGAAAGAATCAGGAAGCAGAAGACATGGTCGTGTCTTTGTCAAAGTTCTTTAGAATTTCACTTAGTCACGGAAAAGAATGGATAACAATCCGCGAGGAAGCACAGCACATCAGAAGTTATCTTGAGATCCAGAGCGTAAGGTATTCAGACATCCTATGTTATTATATAGATATTGACGACAGCTTAAATAATTATAAGATCCTTAAGATGACGCTACAGCCGCTTGTTGAGAATGCGCTTTATCACGGCATCAAGAACAAGAGGGGAACGGGACTCATCAGGATCACCGGAAGAAAAGAGGATGAACTAATCAGATTCGAAGTCAGTGACGACGGAGTCGGAATGGATGAAGAAGCTCTGAGCCATATCAGAAAAGAGCTTATGAAACCTGCAAAAGACACAGATACGGGCTTTGGAATGGCAAACGTAAACGAGAGAATCAAGATGAACTTTGGAGACAGATACGGAATCTCCATAGAGTCGGAACCCGGAAACGGAACTACTGTATCCGTGGTAATTCCGGCACTTCCGTACAATCATGAAGAGGAAAAAGATGCTGATAATTAATTCCGGAGAAAAGATAAGAATAAAGATCACAGCTCTTTTGACAGGACTCGCGGTAGCGCTGACGGGGTGCGGACCATTTACGGGTTTTTCTGTGTATGATGTCTCGTCGGGAGATGGCGGCATTGAGACAATGTCCGATGATGAGCTTATCAGCGTAGGTTTTTCCCAGCTTGGAAGTGAATCGACGTGGAGAAGCGCGAACACGGAATCTGTAAAAGCAGCTCTTTCAACAAACAACGGTTTTTTTCTTATTTTTGATAACGCACGGCAGAAGCAGGAAAAGCAGTTCAAGGCGGTCAGGAGCTTTATATCACAGAGAGTTGATTATATAGTGATATGTCCCGTGATCCAGGAAGGATGGGATGTCGTTCTTACAGAAGCAAGAGACGCAGGAATCCCTGTGATTCTGCTTGATAGAAATATCCTTGTCAACGACGATTCGATGTACACATCTTTTATTGGGGAAGATATGTACGCTGAGGGAGCATCGGCGGGAAAGTGGCTTGAAGGCTATCTCGAGGGGCAGGGGAAAAGCGAGGACGATATAAATATCGTTGTGATTGAGGGTACAAGCGGATCTTCTGCGCAGGAGGGAAGAGCAAGAGGATTTGGGGCGATTGCCGCAAGGCATATGAACTGGAAAATGCTCGCTTCCGCAAAAGGAGAATTTACCCAGACCAAGGGCAAGGAGACTATGGCAAGGCTCCTTCACGAGTTTGATGACATAGACGTTATCGTGTGTCAAAATGATGATATGACATTTGGTGCTCTTGAAGCACTTAAAGAAGCGGGGATAAAGACAGGAGGTGCAGGGGAGCCGGTTCTGATCTCTTTTGACGGAACCAGGAAAGCACTTGAGCTTGTCAAAGAAGGTGTTATAAATGTCGATGTCGAGTGTAATCCCAATTCGGGAGAGCTTCTGGCGCAGATCATAAGTGATCTTGAAGCGGGGAAGCAGGTAGACAAGACTTACTATATGGAAGAGAAGGTATTTACTAAAGCAAATGTCGATGAATACATCGAAGACAGGAATTACTAGGAAGGGGTTACTATGCTGAAGGTTTTTCTTGTTGAGGACGAAAGTGTTGTGAGGGAGAGCCTCAGAAACAACATACCGTGGAAGGAATACGGGTTTAACTTTGTCGGAGAAGCGAGCGATGGTGAGATGGCGCTTCCGCTTATCAGAAAGACAGCGCCCGATGTCCTCATAACAGACATAAAGATGCCGTTTATGGACGGGCTTTCATTAAGCCACATCGTAAAAAAAGAGTTTCCCTCAATGCGCGTTATCATAATGAGCGGATACGACGATTTTGAGTATGCGAAAAGAGCTATCAAAGAAGGTGTAGATCAATATATATCGAAGCCGATAACGAAGTCCGGAATGAAGGAAGTTCTTGACAGTGTTAAAGAGAAGATAGAGAAGGAACGTACTCAGCAAGGGTATCTCATGCAGTATGAGATGGAGACTCAGGAGTATGAGCAGCTTCAGAGAAGAGAGTTCTTTGAGAAGGTGCTTACGGGTACCATGCCGGTAAAAGATATCTATGTTGAAGCCGGAAAACTTTCTCTTGATATAACTGCGTCCGCGTTCAGCCTCATTCTTTTTTCCATAAAGGACAAGGAAAAGTCTGTTGAAGAGATTGGCTCTGTAGAGTATTGCAAAGCGCTTGAGGAGCTTATGAGTTATTTCCTGCGTTTCCCTGCGTATATATTGTCCAGATGGTCACTCAACACATATATCGTTGTTGTTAAGGGCGAAAAAGAAATTGTTGAGGAATATGTGGAGCGCGGTGTCGCTAAGATAACAGAGATCTGCGAGGGGAAAGATAATAAGATCGAGTGGTACGTTGCGGCAGGAAAGCCTGTTGAGAGATTCAGCGCGCTGGAGAAATGCTTTAATCTTGTAAACCATGCATTTGCGTGCAGGTTCTTTGTTCAGGACACTCATATCCTTACGGAAGAGACTACGGCAAAATACACTTCTGCGAGAAATGACGGATCGATTGGAAATATAGACAATGCGAAGGTTGACGGCGCAGTACTTAAAGGCTTCTTGTCGACAGGTACGGAGAGTGAGATAGGAGAGTTTGTATCGGAATATCTTACAAGTCTTGGAGATGCCTTGAAGAGCCACGTGTTCAGAAATTTCTTTGTGCTTAATTCCGTGTTTGCCGTGAGTAGTTTCCTTGAGGATAACGGAGTTTCAAAAGAGGATGTAAATGACAATCTCTTTTCACCGGATAACGGATATGAGATTAAGCACGATCAGATAGCAGGGTTTATGGAGTCGCTCTTAAAGAGTGCGCTTGAGCTTAGAGACGGTGCATCGAATAAGAGAGGCAATAAGCTTATAAGCGATGCGATAGCTTATATTGATGAGAATTATATGAATGAGAGTTGTACTCTCGGTGATGTTGCGGAGGCACTTTCAGTTAACAGCAGTTATCTCAGCACTATGTTCAGTAAGGAGATGGATACGACATTTGTAAAATTCCTTACTGCAAAGCGCCTCGAGAAGGCAAGAGACCTTCTTGCAAAAGAAAGAATGCACACGGCAGATGTTGCGGCTGCTGTGGGATATAAAGATTCACATTATTTCAGTTTTGTATTCAGGAAGATGTACGGAATGTCTCCCAAGGAATACAGAAATCAGAACAGCTGATAAGGAAGGACGATCGAGATTTTCGGTTGTCCTTTTATTATGGACAGGATTCTTTCTGCAATCGCGGACGCAAGTGACTCGCGCGGGTGATAGAAGCTTGGTATGCGAAAAGAATTTACCTGTGAGAGATAACTGTTATCAAAGCTGTATATTTTTTTGTCTTTAAAATTTGAAAGTTCAAGGGATCTTAGGTTTTTGACATGAGGATATGCATATTCATCACTTCCAAATATCATGGCGTCGGAATTTCTGAATAGGGTTTGGATATCAGAATCGAAGCCTTTTTCAATGATGTATCTGTCTTTATCAAAAGGAAGTTCAAGGTCTTTGAGTGCAGAGATAAATCCGTATAGCATAGAAGCCTGCTGCGGATTGTTATTTCTAAATACTCCCGAGATACGATTGAAGCCGCTTGCGTGAAGCGATGAAACGAGACTGTAAGCCGCGTCATAAGCGCCCTCTGTCACACAGGTGAAATTTTCCATGTTTCGATAGTTGCCGTACAGAAAAATAACCGCACAGCCTTTTTCTTCAAGAGCTCTGTAAATATCGGAGTTTGGATTTGCCATAAGCGAGAAACACTCGGATAGAACGGCAAGAGGAGGATTCTTTAGGAGCTCTTTTAAGATAAGTCTTTCCTTGTAAAAGTCTGCGTGAGTTTCGGATACGGAGACGGACATGGGAATATCTGCCGCCTGAGAGAGGTTCTTTTCTATGTCGTAGATAAGAGAAGGGTAAATGTACTCATCGGGGCGGGTGAACAGAAGACAGATGTGGTTTCTTCTTGGATTTGGATTTAGCCCAGTAAGCTTGTAGCCGCTTCCCTGGCGGGATGTAATGAGTTTTTCCTCCTTGAGATCTGTCAGTACTTTGCGGATAGTCTGGCGGCTGCATGAGTACTTTTCGCATAATTCCTTTTCTGTCGGAAAGGACATATTTCCTGAAATTAGTTTTTCTGAGATTTCAATTTTTATTCTTTGAGTAATATTTTCTTTCTTAGTTGTTTTTTCAGTCATTTTTTCCTCAAATAATTTAACAAAAATGGGCAAAAAAATTTGTCTTTTATTGGTAGTGAAAAATATTCAACGATAAATTTGGAGTAGTTATTAAAATTATCAGATAATTACTAGGATAAAATTAACTAAAAAGCTAAAAAAATCCTATCTAATATAAAAATATTCAACCAAAATGATTCCGGATAATGATTATCTGAGAATTTGTACTTTTTAGTTTAGTATATCATCTGAATTTGTATTGTCAAAATATAGAAACTTGTGCATGTTGCTTCTTTATTCTTTGAAATGAATATCTTTATAAGTAAAATGTGTATATGAAACCATTATCTATATTGTAAATGGAGGGTACAAAGTATGAAGAAGAAAATATTGGCAACTTTTATGGCAACAGCAATGTCAATTTCGATGCTTGTTGGTTGTGGCGGATCTGGTGGGGCAGATACAACAGCAGCTCCAGACACAGCGGATGCAACAGACGCAACTGCAGATACATCTGATGCAGGCGGAGCACCGGCAGCAGACGGTGAGACTATCACAGTAGGTTTTGCACAGGTTGGACACGAGTCAGATTGGCGTACAGCATCTACAAATTCCGTTAAAGCAGCACTTTCAAGTGAGAACAACATCGATCTTCAGTTTGTAGATTGTGATAATGATTCAGCAGCACAGCTTGAGGCAGTTCGTAACTTCATCGAGCAGGACGTTGATTATATCGTTATTGATCCTATCGTATCAACAGGTTGGGATACAGTACTTACAGAGGCTGATGACGCAGGCATTCCTGTTATCGTAATCGACCGTACAATTGATGATTCAGACAAATATGTTTCATGGGTTGGTTCTGAGTTCACAAACGAAGGTCTTGCAGCAGGTGCATGGCTTAAGGCTTACGCAGAAGCTAAGGGCATCAAGGAACTCAACATCCTTGAGATCACAGGAACAACAGGTTCTTCAGCTGAGATCGGACGTACAAAAGGTTTCCATCAGTTCGTAGATTCTGAAGGTTGGAAGCTTCTTGATTCACAGACCGGTGACTTCACACAGGAAGGTGGACAGAAGGTTATGGAGTCTTACTGCAAGTCTTATGCAGGCAAGTTCAACGTTGTTATATGCCAGAACGATAACGAAGCATTCGGTGCTATCGATGCTATGAAGGCAGCAGGCGTTTCATATGGTGTTGACGGTGATGTAATCGTTATCTCATTCGATGCTTGTACAGCAGGTCTTCAGAAGGTTCTCGACAAAGAGATCAACGCAGACTTCCAGTGTAATCCTCTTCAGGGACCTGATTGCCTTAAGATAATACAGGCTCTTCAGGGTGGACAGACTGTTGAGAAGCAGACATTTATGGATGAGCCTTGGTTCGTATCAGAGGATATCCTTAAAGACATTTCTTACAAGAATAATTCAGGCAAAGACGTAACAGAACCCCTTATCGTAGTTGATAAAGCAACTGTTGATGAAGCGTACTAATTTAAGATTATAGATTAAAACTTATAGGGTAGTTCGCGAGAACTACCCTAATTATTAAATAGAGAAAGGTATTGTTTATGGAGCAGAATGAACTAATTGTTATGCGTGACATAGTGAAAGCTTTTCCCGGTGTTATGGCACTTAATCACGCACAGCTTACACTTCATAAAGGCGAGATTCACGCACTGATGGGCGAAAACGGCGCAGGAAAGTCTACCATCATCAAGTGTCTCACGGGCGTGTACGAGCGTGATGCCGGCGAGGTTTACGTGCAGGGGGTAGAGGGAAATGTTTTTAACCACTCTACAGAAGATGCACAAAAAGTGGGAATTGCAACAGTTTATCAGGAGGTTAATCTATGTCCGAACCTCTCTGTTGCAGAGAATCTTTTTATCGGACGCGAACCTGTAACCAAGTTTGGTACGGTAGATTGGCGTTCAATGAACAAGAGGGCAAAAGAAATAATGGACGGCCTTGGTATATCTATCGATGTTACCCTGGCTTTGGAAAACTATTCTCTTGCTATCCAGCAGATGATCGCTATCGCAAGAGCAGTGGATATGGAATGTAAGGTACTTATTCTCGACGAGCCTACATCATCCCTTGACGACAACGAAGTTGAAAAGCTTTTCAATGTAATGAGGGATCTTAAGGCAAAAGGAGTAGGAATTATATTCGTTACCCATTTCCTTGAGCAGGTTTATGCAGTATGTGACAGGATCACGGTTATGAGAAACGGAACCTTTGTAGGTGACTATTCTATAAGCGAACTCCCGAGAGTTAAGCTGGTAGCTGCAATGCTTGGAAAAGATTTCGACGATCTTGCCGCTATCAAACCCGAGGGCAATGTAGAGATCAATCCTGAGATCATGCTCAAAGCTGAAGGACTCAGTCATAAGGGAACCGTAAAGCCTTTCGATTTTGAGATTCACAAGGGTGAAGTAGTAGGCGTTACGGGACTTTTGGGAAGCGGCCGAAGCGAGATGGTGCGCTGTATCTATGGTGCA
>JAFZQT010000112.1 GCA_017620235.1 Butyrivibrio sp.
ACCGGAAAAGAGTTCATGAAGGGTAAAGAAATTAACATAAAAGCACCTATTGATGCGATAAAGGAAGGTATGGCATATCTTCCCGATGACAGAAAAGCAGACGGATGTATCGGCGATCTGTCGGTTAGAGACAATATAATTCTTGCACTTCAGGCAAGAAACGGAATGTTTAAAAGAGTTTCAAGAGCAAAACAGATTGAGATTGCTGATAAGTTCATAGATATGCTTCAGATCAAGACAGCGAGCAGAGAAACACCTCTTTCACAGCTTTCAGGTGGAAATCAGCAGAAGGTTATTCTTGCGAGATGGCTGTGTACCCATCCGGATTTCCTTATCCTCGATGAGCCTACAAGAGGTATTGATATCGGAACAAAGACAGAGTTCCAGAAACTAATATTGCAGTTTGCTCAGGAAGGAATGAGCGTAGTATTCATATCCTCTGAGATAGAAGAGATGCTTCGTACCTGCACAAGAATGTGCGTTATGAGAGACGGCGAAAAAGTTGGGGAAATCGACGGAGATATGACGCAGGAGAGTGTAATGAGTGCGATCGCGGGAGGTGAGAAGTAATGGATAAAATAAAGAAACTAACGAAGCAGCAGTTATTTTTGCCCTTCTTCTGCCTTCTCTTGGTTCTTCTTATAAATTTGATAAAGAATCCGGCATTTTTCAGTATCGGTATTCAACATGGAGTGTTGTATGGAAGACTTATAGATATATTGAACAGAGGAAGTGAGATTGCGATTCTTGCGGTAGGACAGACACTTGTAGTTGCTGTATCTGCCGGAACTGATATCTCGGTTGGATCTGTTATGAGTTTGTCGGCATGCGGAACTTGTATGATGCTTGCGGGTTACGGTGTCAACTCAACTACAGAGCTTGCCGTTCCGATGGGAGTGGGAATCCTTTTCGGAATTTTACTTGGCGGTATGTGCGGCGCAATGAATGGTGCACTTGTTGCTAAGTTAAAGATACAGCCTATGGTTGCTACACTTATTCTTTTCACCGCAGCAAGAGCTATCGGACTTCTTATGTGTAACAACCAGATCACATATATCAGATACGAGCCTTACAAGTATCTGGGAAATTTCATACCGGGATGTCCTGTTCCTACTGCTATCTTTGTTACCATCGCGGTTATAGCGGTTGTAATGCTTCTTCTTAAAAAGACAGCACTCGGACTTTACATTCAGTCTGCCGGTATCAACAGCAGAGCAGCAAGAATTGCAGGTATCAATTCAGCACTTATTTGTTTTGTATGTTATGTTATCTGCGGTCTCTGCGCAGGAATCGCAGGAATGGTTGCCAGCAGCCGTATCTATTCTGCAGATTCAAACAATATCGGACTTAACTATGAGCTTGATGCTATCCTTGCTGTGGCGCTCGGTGGAAACTCACTCGGTGGAGGTAAGTTTAACCTTGCCGGTTCGGTAATCGGAGCGTACACAATTCAGGCTATAACAACAACCCTTCTTGCTATGGGTGTTTCGACAGACCAGGCGCCTGTTGTTAAGGCTATAATAGTCGTTATCATCGTAGTTGTTCAGGCACCTACATTCAAAGAGTGGATTGCAAACACTGAAGCAAAGAGAAAGGCACTTAAGACAGAAGGAGGGCAGGAAGCATGAAGAATTTAAAGAAATTCAGCGGAAATACGCTGCTCCTTTTGATCACCATAGTCCTTTTTGTTGTGATGTACGCGGCAGGATGTGTTGTTTATTCAGCTAAAGGATTTACGCATGTACAGACTTTCTTGAATCTTCTTATCACAAATGCGGGACTAATCTGTGTCGCATGTGGAATGACCTGCGTAATGCTTACCGGGGGAATTGATATTTCAGTTGGTTCACTTGTTGCTATGGACTGTATGATCCTTGCCTATGGAATGGGCGTTAAGGGATGGCCCTGCATTCCGCTTATCATACTTATCCTTGTTATCGGACTTGTATTTGGAGCAGTCCAGGGATTCCTTATCGGATATCTCAAGATTCAGCCATTCATCATTACAATGGCGGGAATGTTCTTTGCAAGAGGTATGACGGCGGTCATCTGTACAGATCAGATCTCAATCACACAGCAGATGAATCCCACGTTCTACAAATGGGCAAACGCCAAGATCAATCTTCCGGGATTTCTTGGTTATGTAAATAAAAAGGGTAAGACGGTAGTTCCTTTTATCAGACCTACAGTTGTTATCGCGATCATCGTTGTAGCGCTTATCTTCTTTGTTCTTAAATATACCAAGTTCGGAAGAAGTTTGTATGCGGTTGGCGGAAACCAGCAGTCAGCAACTATGATGGGACTTAATGTTAAGGCAACAAAGATGAAGGCATATATGCTTTCTTCATTCCTTTGCTCTATCGGAGGAATCTGTTACTGCCTCAACACAATGTCCGGATCCGTTCAGCAGGCGCTCGGCTTTGAAATGAATGCGATCGCATCGGCGGTTATCGGTGGAACGCTTCTTACAGGTGGTGTCGGAAACGTTATCGGAACACTCTTTGGTGTTCTTATCAACGGAACAATCTCGACACTTGTAACAACAAACGGAAAGCTTCTTTCAAGCTGGAGTAACATTATGACAGCAGCACTTCTGTGCTTCTTCATAATTTTGCAGAGTCTGTTCGCATACTTCAAAAACAGGAACAGCAGATAATTGTATTGTGTGTGCCCCTGCAGGTAAATTTACCTGCAGGGGTTTTTTTGCTTGTATGTGCAGGTTTGGATAGCTATAATCTGTATATGTTTGCAAATATTTATTAAGGATGGACTGTTTATGGATTTTATTATTTCAAAGGCTAAGATTGAAATGGGAGGAAATGCGATCATATTCGACAAAGATACGTTGAGCGGCATCAAGAAGATTGCTGTGAAAGTATCCGGCGATATGGAGGCGGTTTTTGGAAGTGCCCCCCAAGTACATGAGGAAAAGACTTCAGACAGTCCTATATATGTCGGAACTGTCGGTGATGCACTTATAGCTGAGCTTGGTGTTGATACATCAGACATTGAAGGTAAGAGAGAAGTTTATAAGATTGAAGTTGTGAAAGATTCTCTTGTTATTGTAGGAAGTGACAAGCGTGGAGCAATCTACGGAATGTTCAAGCTCTCCGAGATGCTGGGAGTATCACCTTTTATCGATTGGCTTGACGTAAAGCCTGCTAAAATGGATGAGTTTAAAATACCTTCTGATTATTGCATGATATCAAAAGAGCCCTCTGTTAAGTTTAGAGGCTTTTTTATCAATGATGAATGGCCGGCTTTCGGAAATTTCTGCAATAAGAGATTCGGCGGATTTAATGCAAAAGTATATGAACATGTTTTTGAACTGTTGTTAAGACTTAAGGGTAATTATCTGTGGCCTGCAATGTGGACAGCGATATTTCCAAATGACGGTCCGGGACTTGAGAATGCGATACTTGCTGACGAACTCGGTGTGATAATGGGAATGAGCCATCATGAACCGTGCTTGAGGCAAGGAGAAGAGTACAAGTACTTGAGAGGTAAGGACTCTATATATGGTGATGCATGGAATTTCCTTACTAATGAAAAAGGCATAACACGTTTTTGGGAAGACGGTCTTAAGAGGAGCGGTAAGTTTGAAAATGTAATTACTGTCGGTATGAGAGGTGAAGCTGATACCGCGATTATGGGAGAAGAGGCTACTTTAAAGGATAATATCGATCTTTTAAGGAAAGTCCTTTCAACTCAGAATAGACTTATAAAGGAAAATGTAAATGCAAACCTCGATGAAGTTCCGAGAATGCTCGCGCTCTATAAGGAAGTAGAGCCTTATTTCTATGGCGATGAGAATACGGAAGGTCTCATGGACGATCCTGAATTGGAGGGCGTAACACTTATGCTCTGCGATGACAATCACGGAAATTTAAGGACCGTTCCCACAGAAGAGATGAGAAGTCATAACGGCGGATACGGAATGTACTATCATTTTGATTATCATGGTCTTCCGGTGTCATTTGAATGGTTTAATACAACGCACCTTTCAAAAGTCTGGGAACAGATGACGACAGCTTATGACTTTGGCATAAGAGAGCTCTGGATTGTCAATGTCGGCGATATTTTTAGTAACGAATATCCTCTGGGATACTTCCTTGATCTTGCTTATGACTTTGATCGCTTTGGTACTTCTAATCCGAACAGTGCCAGAGAATATACAAAGCTTATAGTTGAAAAGAATTTCAAGGGCAAGCTTTCTTCCGATGATATGAATAAGTGCGTTGAGCTTCTTGAAGGCTATACAAGGATAACATCAAGCAGAAGGACTGAAGCAATGAACGACAAAGTCTATGCGCCTTTTGCTTACAATGAGGCATTTGATACGCTTGAAGAAATTGAAAAGCTCATGGCGGATGCCGATACGCTTTTGAATAAGCTTGAAGGAAATACAAAATTTGTTTTCTATGAACTTATATGGGTTGCACTTACTGCAAATCTCAATGTTTATAGGATGTGGCTGCTTACTACTTTAAATCATGGTTTTGCGGAACAGGGAAGTACTTATGCAATGTCTCTTGCAAAGAAAATAGAAGAGTGTATAGCATATGACAGAAAGATTGTAGATGAGCTTCACACAATCGAAGACGGAAAGTGGTACGGAATGGGACTTTCGGAACACATAGGATTTAATGACTGGTGTGAAGAAGGATGCAAGTACCCTGTAATTCATACGTTTGAACCTGCGAACAAAGAAAGACTGATCGTGTCGGTAAAGGGTTCTGATTTCTATACGGAAGGTAAGTTTTGGACAGGACATGTAGGTGCTATAGATGCATTCCTTGATCCTTCAAAGGATGAGGCAGAACTTATACTTTCAACTGCAGGAAGAGTTGAGTGCAGTTACGAGGTTGAGAATCCAAATGAGTTCCTGACAGTATCGGAGGAAAAGGGCACTGTTGAGCCTTATATGATCAGAACCTTAAAGATCAGACTGGACAGGACAAAGTATAAAAAGAGTAATGTCACTCCGGAAATATGTATTCATTGTTCAGACGGAAATGTAGTAATTAAGGTTCCTGTAAACACTTTATCTGATATCGGATGTGGAGAAAAAGCTGACGGCACATTCTACTGGCTTGGAAAAACTCTCGACATGAATGAGAAGATGATAGACGCTCCGCTTCATAAGAGAACATGGCCCGGTAAGCTTGAGCTAATGAATTATATAGCGATTGATGCTGTAGACTATGCAGATAAGACTGATTCAGCCAAAGGCGGGTTTAAGGTTATAGAAGATTACAGCAGAGGTCTTGATGCGGTTAAGGCATATCCGCAGGATATTATTTTTGGAAATGACAAAAAAGATTATCCAATGCTTACTTATAAAGTTAAGGTTCCTTCAGAGGGCGATTACAAAGTTAAGTTGTATGTGAATCCAAGTAACCCGTATTCAAGGGATAATGTTATATTCTTTGGAATCGGGGCCAATGACGGTGAGCTGAAGAAAATAAATATGATCGAGCCTGATTTTGCTGTCGGTGACGGTAATCCATATTGGTCTTTGGTTGTCACAGAAAACAAGAGAGTAGTTGAAGCTGAGTTAAAACTTAATGAAGGCGTCAATGATATCAATGTTTATGCGGTAGATCCAAACTTTGTTATTCAGAAACTGGTGATACATAAAGCTGGGGAAGAGCCTTTACCTTCTTATCTTGGACCTAAGGAAACATTTAAATTCTAAAACGGAAAGAGCTGCATTATTTGCTTTACACGCTGTTTTTTATTAAAATCCTGTCTTTGACAGTTTAAAAGCAAGTAATAGCGTCCAAAGCCTTGATACGTGCGGCTTTGGACGCTATCTTAATATTGCGTGAAATATAGTAATATTTACCTTTGTTTGCTCTGTTTGGTTATAGTTCGCATATCTG
>JAFZQT010000015.1 GCA_017620235.1 Butyrivibrio sp.
AAGGAAGTTAAGAGAGCACGTCTTACTGAGTACGCTGCTGCTAGAAAGTCAGCTGAGTACCATGAAGGTAAGGGTGTATGGTCAGTTAAGTGTGATGTAGCTCTTCCTTGCGCTACACAGAACGAGCTCCTTCTTGAGGATGCTAAGCAGCTTGTTGCTAACGGCGTTCAGGCTGTATGTGAGGGTGCTAACATGCCTACATCTATCGAGGCTACTGAGTATCTTCAGGCTAACAAGGTTCTCTTCATCTGTGGTAAGGCTTCAAATGCAGGTGGTGTTGCTACATCAGCTCTTGAGATGTCACAGAACAGTGAGAGACTTTCATGGAGCTTCGAAGAGGTTGATTCTAAGCTTAAGCAGATCATGGTTAACATCTATCACAGCATTGATGATGCAGCTAAGAAGTATGGCATGGAAGGCAACTACGTTGCAGGTGCTAACATTGCAGGCTTCCTTAAGGTTGCAGAGGCTATGAAGGCTCAGGGTATTGTTTAATAATTACTCGCATTCCTAATATATTAAAGAAGAGTGGCTCATTAAGTAGCCACTCTTTTTATATTATCTTATTTAAATCTATATGTTTGCATATCATTCCGCCGATCAGTCCGACCAGAAGTCCGCTTATTGTGCCTGTAAGCCATAGTATTCCGAGGTACCATAGTATGTTGGTGGTTCCGGTTACGAACATTGCCACGATTATCTGACCTATGTTGTGGGTTATGCCGCCTGCTGCGCTCACACCGATTGGGCTGAATTTATCTGTCTTTTTTAACAGAATCATTACTGTAGTGCTGAGGAGTCCGCCTATTGCTGAGAACATGAATGCGATCACGGTTCCAAAAAGCATTGATACTATTGCAATCCTGACGAAGTTTATAAAAAGTGCACTCTTATTATCCAGTGAGTAGAGTGCGACAACTACGACAATATTTGTAAGTCCCGGTTTTATTCCCGGAACGGCGAAGAATGCGGGAAGTTGCAATTCTATATAGCCGAATATTATCGCGAGAGCGGTGAGAACACCGTAGATGGCTAGTTTTCTTGTCTTTTTCATTTCATTCATGCTTTTACTCCGAGATCGTGTCAAAGTTATTTTTTTCTTCTGTGTCGCCTTTAATTTCAATGACAACTTTGTTGGGAAGACAAATGATGGATTGACCTTTTTTGCTTATATATCCCATATTCACGCATAGCTTATCGGGGCAGGAAGCATCGGTCAGATGTGCCTTTCCGTCTTTTATCTCAAGGATGTTCTCGCCTCCGTGGTAACCGCCTATGTTGTAAACTGTATCTTCGGATAGTGGGAGAGAGACTACTTCTTTTCCATCGACGCTGATAACTACATTAGCTCCTTTTTTTGAAAAGAGAGATACGCAGATCAGTATGATGGCTGAAATCAGTATGAAAACGGATATGAGAATAAGATCATTTTTTTTGAAAAGTTTTTTGTCCACGAAGATGCCCCTCAAACAGATTTTTTCAACTAAAGTATAGCAAAAGAATGGCATTGTGAAAAATGGGTTGCATTTTTATTTTATATATGTATAATAAATTTCTGTCAGTTTTCTGCTGACGAAATCTCGGATGTTCTTCCGGGAAAATTCCACTTTTTTATTAAAAATATTTATTACTGTTTGGCGCGGTAAGAGTCTGCCTTTTTCCGTGCTTGATGAGTATGGAAAGGAACAAAATGAATTTAAAGGAACGTTGGGAAAAGCAGAATAATTCAGTCAAACTGCTTATGAAGAAGTTGAGAAGGCACGACACTTTTGTTGTGGCGGTTGCGGTGGTTATCGCGCTTGCGCTGTGCGGAGGACTTATCTATATGAGTACTCCTGTTGTTGCTGCAAGTGCCAGAGATCAGGTTGTACAGAAAGAAAACAAGGACAACAAAAAGACTACTGAAAAGCTTGATGAACTGCATAACTACTTAACGGATATTGATAAGATGATCGTGAAGAACCAGAAGGGTATCGATTCATATTATGAAAAGACTAAGAATGACCGTCTTGAAGTGGATAAGAATACTGATACGGTAAGTGAAAAAGTTTCGGGACTCGGCACAAATCTTAAGAACCTGCATACATCGGTAAGCAGCACGGAGAGCAGGATTGAGAGTCTTAAAGAGATCATCGAAAACGGAAACGGTGAGACCAGAGAAAAGGCATCCAAGGAATTTGACGAGATCGGAAGAAATCTTGAGAATATAAAAAATGAATATGAGAATGTGAAGAAGCAGACCAAGGAACTTATGGAAGATCTTGATAATGAGATCAGAACTGAGGTTAAAAACGGCGATGAGAAGCTAACCAAAGATTCTGTGGCAAGATATGAGGAACTTCTTTCCAAGCTTTCTAAATTTGATAACGATCTTGAAAAAAGAAATCTCGATTCTGTCACGGAACTAAAGAGCAATCTTGAATTCCTTAGCGAAGAACTTGCAAGAAGAATGGATGAGAGCAATTCGGAAAATAAGGCGATGAACGATGCGCTCGGAGAAAAGATAGAGAATTACAATTCAGATAACAAGGCAATGAGTGATGCACTGGGACAGAAGATAGAGAATTACAATTCAGATAACAAGGCAATGAGCGACGCACTCGGACAGAAGATAGAGAATTACAATTCGGATAGTAAAGCAATGAGTGATGCACTCGGGCAGAAGATAGAGGGTTACAATTCAGACAGCAAGGCAAGGGGTGATCAGATAAACGAAAGAATCACAAATATCAATTCAGATATGAATTCAAATATGAATGGTATAAAGAATTATATCGATTCAAAGTCGGCAGGAATAAATACCAAGCTTGATCAGGTTTTTCAGCGTGTGAGTAATGGTAAAAAGCTTTTGGCATCCGCATTACTCACTAAGGGCGTAAAGATAAAAGAGGATGCCACGTTTATGGAATTTGTAAGGGCAATAGAGAATATACCTGCAAAGGTAGTTATTGATTCGGGTGATACTGCGGCAAGTATTGAATATGATTATCATTATCATAAAGACGGAAAAGGGCAGGTGCGAGGCGATAATTCTGTTTCGCCCGACAGATATGGCGGTTGCTACAAGGCGCCTGTGTATCACAGACACAATGATGGGTGCTATACCACAAGGAGTATATATATTGTTTCTACCGGTATGAGTACTAGACGAATCTGCCATGTGGAAGATATAAACGGAAATCCGGTATTCAGATATAGATGTGATTATTGTGATAAAGAATTTATTTCTGACACTTCGCATCATGAAGAAACAATATATTCGTTTGAGGAAGCCAAAAGAAGAAATGGCTCGATACGAGATATTAAAACAGAGACAATAATGACCTGTAATAAAAATGAGAGTTATGTTGAAGGTTACGCTCCTTCATGTGGCTATGCACATGGCCAGGTGGTATCGGCTCACATTAAGTTCAATGGCAGGAATTCCAAATATAATTCATCAGTTCCTGCAATAAACTCATCCAAGGCTCTTAGATCACAGAACAGTATATCTACGAGAGCGGTCATGATGCCTTTTGGAAATATTAATCTGAACGAAGATGAGATAAAATCTCGACTTGATGTATTAAAAGAATATGAGGAGCCTGAGTTAGAAGACGAAAGTGCGGATCTTTCGGACGAAAAAGAAGACACTCAAATTGGCGGTGATCAAGCTGCGAGTGAGGCAAGTTCTGAAGAAGTTATTTATTCAGACGAAGGCAGTGACGAATCATCTGCCGGAGAGACGAGCGTAGCAGAAGAAACTAAAATAGAAGAAACGAAAACAGAAGAATCTGAAAATTCACCGGCTGAAGCAGAGGCAACCAACTGTGAGGAGAGTACGCAATCGGAAAGCGAAAACAGTGAATGTCAGCAGTAAAGCGCTTCCTTGACATTTTGATACTCTGTTAATAGAATATACTTTGTTGTAGTAGATGTAGCACAGACTAACATGTGCGGAATGGAGTACAAATGACAAAGATTGATATTATATCAGGATTTTTGGGTGCGGGTAAAACCACTCTTATAAAGAAACTTCTTAAGGAAGCGCTTAATGGAACAAAGGTTGTACTTATTGAAAATGAGTTTGGTGAAATAGGTATCGACGGAGGCTTCCTGAAAGAGTCCGGAATAGAAATTACAGAGATGAATTCAGGCTGTATCTGCTGCTCACTTGTAGGAGATTTTGAAACTTCTCTTAAAGAAGTTATGACTACATATGCTCCTGAGAGAATTCTTATCGAGCCTTCAGGAGTTGGTAAGCTTTCAGATGTAATGAGAGCGATTCAGAATATTGCCGATACAGACGACAATATGGAACTTAACAGCGCGGTTACTGTTGTTGACGTATCTAAGGCTAAAGTTTATATCAAGAACTTTGGTGAGTTTTTCATAAATCAGATCGAAAATGCCGGAACTATCATTCTTTCAAGAACAGATAAGGCAGACCAGAAGAAGATTGAAGAGGCTGTTAAGCTTATTCGCAGCCATAATGAGAAGGCAACTATCATAACAACACCTCTTGATGAGATAACAGGTAAAGAGATCCTTGATACTTTCGAAGGAAACAGCGATCTTGAAGCAGAGCTTCTTAAACTTGTGATGGAGGAAGCTGAGGAACATCATCACCACCATCATCACGGAAGCCACAAAGAGGTTAATGAGGATGGCTCTGTAGTATACAGATCACATCACCATGACGATGATGAGGACGAAGAAGAGCACGGACATTGCTGTCACCACCATCATCACGACGATGAGGATGAAGAGGAGCACGGACACTGCTGCCACCATCATCACGACGATGAGGATGAAGAAGAGCATGATCATTGCTGCCACCATCATCACGATGATGAAGATGAGGAAGACCACGATCATTGCTGCTGCCATGGTCATGACCACGATCACGCAGCTCATGAAGTGTTTACAAGCTGGGGAATGGAGACTCCCGTAAAGTATACAGCTGAAGAAATTAAAGACATGCTTGAAAAGCTTGATGAAGACTCTGATTACGGAATTGTTCTTCGCTCTAAGGGCGTTGTTCCTGCAACAGACGGCACATGGATCGAATTTGATTATGTTCCGGGTGAAGCGGATGTAAGAACAGGTGCTGCCGATGTAACAGGTAAGATCTGCGTAATTGGTTCAGGTCTTAACGAAGATAAGCTTGAACAGCTTTTCCGCAAACTTTGATAAGGAGAACGAAATTGAAACCGGTATATATTATCAATGGATTCCTTGACAGCGGAAAGACTGATTTTTTCCGTTATACAATAGCACAGCCTTATTTCAGAACCAGAGGAAAGACTCTTCTTTTGGTATGCGAAGAGGGTGAGAACGATTACGAAGAGAAACTTCTTAAGTCAACCAATACTATTGTTGAGAAAATAGAAGAGGAAGAGGATTTTAATCCTGATAATCTTATAAAGCTTGATGCCAAATACAATCCGGAGCGTATTCTTATCGAGTACAACGGAATGTGGAACTTTAAGAACATGAAGCTTCCTGTTATGTGGAATCTTGAGCAGCAGATCACTGTGATAGATGCTTCTAATTTTGAGCTTTATTTCAGTAACATGAAGTCTCTTTTGGCAGAGCAGCTCCGCGGATCGGATCTTATTCTGTTCAACAGATGTGACGGAATAAAAGATCTTGCATCCTTTAAGAGAAATGTAAAAGCAATCAACCAGAAGGCTGATATCATATTTGAAGATATGAACGGCGAAGTTGATGTTACGCTTGATGAGGACCTTCCGTTTGACTTAAGTGCCGATCCGATAGAACTCAATAATTTCGGATATGGAATGTTCTATCTTGATGCGCTTGAGCACGTTGAGAGGTACGAAGGCAAAAACGTAAAATTTAAGGCAATGGTACTTATTCCGCCAGAGTTTCCGAAGAACAGATTTGTTCCGGGAAGAATGGCGATGACATGCTGTGCTGAGGATATGCAGTTCCTTGGATTTGCTTGTGAATATGACAAGGTAGACACTCTCACAGAGAAGGAATGGGTGCTTGTAACGGCTAAGGTTACCAAGAAATTTGTTCCCGAGTACAACGGTGAAGGACCTGTCCTTGAGACTATTTCTATAGAGAAGACGGATGCTCCGGAGTATCCCGTAATTGATTTCTCTAATCCGCAGCAATAATATAAGCAATACAGGAGATTATAATGTTCGAATATCTGCCTATACAATGGTTATTTCTGTTTTATTTCTACAGCTTTTTTGGTTGGTGTTTCGAATCTACTTACGTTACAATCTTGGAG
The DNA here is from genome assembly GCA_017620235.1 of Butyrivibrio sp. Taxonomy (GTDB): domain Bacteria; phylum Bacillota; class Clostridia; order Lachnospirales; family Lachnospiraceae; genus Butyrivibrio. The sequence continues at coordinate 6,248 of JAFZQT010000015.1, forward strand.
AAAAAACCGGTAAACAGGGGCTTTATGCGAGGCCCCTTTTTGCCGTTATATGGATGTGGCGGCGTGATGATGCTTGTAGTATCTAAGCCTTTTTATGACAATGTTCTCTTGGTGTATGTGGCAGGCTGTGTTGGAGCAACACTTCTTGAATATATCACCGGAGTTACGATGGAGGCTTTGTTTAAGGTAAGATACTGGGATTATTCACACAAGAGCTTTAATTATAAAGGGCATATATGTCTTGAATCAACGTTGTTCTGGGGCGTTCTGACTGTAGTATTTTCGCATTTCCTTCAGATACCGATAGAGCGACTTGTGGTTGCTATTCCTTATAATATTCTTTCGATAATCTCGCTTGTTCTGACATTTGGAATAGGATGCGACTTTATGCTGGCTTTTAAGACGGCACTCGATCTAAGAGATGTTCTTATTTACATGGAGAAAGCTAAGGCTGAGATGCAGAAGATGCAGAAGAGGCTCGATGCACTTATCACAGCTAAGGGCGAGACTGTAAAAGGCGGAATAGAGACAAGAGTAGATGCATTAAGTGCAACACTTGAAAGCTCTTTTAATAAGATAAGAGAAAAGATAAATGTGAATCCTTCAAGTTATGTGAATGATGTAAAGGATGAAATATCAGAGCTTTATGCAAAGTATCGCATCCTTATGTCCAAACTTACTCCCGAGCCTATAAAGGGATTCTTTGAGTGGTACAGGGAAAAGACAATTCAGGGAAACCCGAGCATGGTATCCGAGAAGTTTAAGTTCAGTTTGGAAGAAATAAAAGAGAAGGTTTCGAACATCAGAAAGAAATAAAAACAGCATAAAAAACGGTATTAAAAAACCTCATGTCGGTGAGAAGACATGAGGTTTTGTTATATACACATTTTTTAAATAATTAAGCCATTTTGTTTACTGCCTGAGCAAGACGAGAAACTTTTCTTGAAGCTGTGTTCTTCTTCAAAACGCCCTTTGACTCAGCCTTATCGATTGCAGATGTAGCAGCGAGAAGAGCCTTAGCAGCCTCATCCTTGTTACCTGCCTCGATAGCAGTTCTAACTTTCTTGATCTCAGTCTTAACAGCTGACTTGATCATCTGATTTCTTTCTGCTTTTTTCTTATTAACTAAAACTCTTTTCTTGGCGGATTTAATATTTGCCATAGTTACCTCCGAAAATAATATGATTATTATTTGTAAGTTCGTGTGCGCATTAAGCCGGACACGGACAGTTAATGCTACATACGGTAAATATATTAGATGAATTTCAATAAACTGTCAATAGATTTTTGACTTTCGTCATGGTATCATATGTTGTGGATTGCGAGAAAGGCTATGCCATGTAGCGGTCCGGATTTCATTATTAATGATGAATTGAGGTAGCTTTGTGGATCAGAGTAAAATAAGAAATTTTTGTATAGTTGCACATATCGATCACGGTAAATCAACTCTTGCGGACAGAATGATCGAGAAGACAGGTGTTCTTACCAGCAGAGAGATGCAGAATCAGGTTCTCGACAATATGGATATTGAGAGAGAAAGAGGAATTACCATAAAGTCACAGGCTGTCAGAATGATCTATAAGGCTAAGGACGGAGAGGAGTATACTTTCAATATGATAGATACTCCCGGTCATGTTGACTTTGGATACGAGGTTTCGCGAAGCCTTGCCGCATGTGACGGAGCTATTCTTGTAGTAGACGCCACACAGGGTGTTGAGGCGCAGACTCTCGCAAATGTGTATATGGCACTTGATCATGATCTCGATGTTTTTCCGGTTATCAATAAGATAGATCTTCCCAGCGCACAGCCGCAGGAAGTAAAGGACGAGATAGAGGATGTTATAGGCATAGAAGCCCAGGACGCACCTCTTATTTCCGCAAAGAACGGGATAGG
>JAFZQT010000113.1 GCA_017620235.1 Butyrivibrio sp.
TCGTAATAGTAGTCATCATCTTCTTCGTCGGCATCATCTTCATAATCTCTGCCGTATTTTCTTATTTCTCTATCGTAATCTTCGTAATCATCATGCTCGTATTCTCTGTCAACATCACGTTTAAGTCGCATCTGTTCCTGTTCAGGCATACGTGGATCTCTGTTCTTCACATGTCTCACCTCCTCGCCGGAAGCAACTCTTGTCACACCTTCTTCATCAGGATCTACCATAGATACAAAATCCTTATCAGGTGTAATAAGTGACTTCTTGAGGTCCTGAATAAGCTCAGCTGCATTCTGATATCTTCTGTCAGGGCTCTTCTGACAGCATTTAAGCACGATCTTTTCAACACTGATCGGAATATCCTCATTAAAGTCCGCCGGTGTAGGAAGATCCTCTTGAATATGTTTAATAGCTATAGCAACGGTAGTGTCCCCGTTAAAAGGAACTCTTCCCGTAAGCATCTCAAAAAGAGTGATACCGAGTGAATAGATGTCACTCTTGGCATCGCTGTATCCGCCTCTTGCCTGCTCAGGAGATGTATAATGCACCGATCCCATAACATTGGAGGTTATGGTGTTGCTGGTAGCTGCCTTGGCAATACCAAAGTCTGTAACTTTAACCTTACCGTCCTTGGAAATCATGATATTCTGCGGCTTAATATCCCTGTGAATGATATTATTGTTGTGCGCAGCCTCAAGTCCCATCGCTACCTGTATAGCAATACTAACAGCCTCTTTTACCGAGAGTCTGACCTTTTTCTCAATATATTTCTTGAGGGTGATTCCGTCTACGAGCTCCATGACGATATAATTGATACCGTCTTCGTCTCCTACATCATACACATTTACAATGTTAGGATGCATGAGTCCGGCTGTTGACTGTGCTTCAACACGGAACTTAGCCACAAAATTCTCGTTCTCGGAAAATTCCTGTTTAAGTATTTTTACCGCAACAAGACGATTAAGTTTATGATCTTTTGCTTTATACACATCGGACATTCCGCCGGTGCCTATTTTTTCAAGCACCTCATAGCGATCTCCGATCACCATACCTATTTTAATCATTCAGTCCTCCATCGCAAGTGGGTTCATCGGCAAAGGGTTCTATCAGGATAACTGCTATATTATCCTTGCCTCCGTTATTATTTGCCGCGACAACCAGCTTCTGGGCCTTTTCTATAATGTCTCGCTGACCGCTGACAATCATGCGGATCTCTTCATCTTCCAGCATATTCGTGAGTCCGTCCGAACACATAAGGACGATATCCCCTCGATTTAGTTCCACTGTAAAAAAATCGATGTCTACAGTTTCCGTGGCACCGATTGCCCTCGTGATTATATTTTTATCAAGATGGTTCCTTGCCGTTTCTCTGTCAATTCCGCCCATCCTGACCATTTCTTCCACAAGGGAATGGTCTCTAGTTATCTGGGTGATTTTATCATTGATGACATAGAGCCTGCTGTCTCCGACATTGGCGACCTGTAAATATCTGCCAATAACCGTACATGCGACAACCGTTGTTCCCATTCCAAAGAGCGACGGGTTCTCTGCCGCCTTTTCTCTGAGGTTGCGATTCGCTATCTTGATCGCATTCTCAAGAATCTTAACAGGACTCTGTTCAAAAGACTTCTCTATCTCTTCCACCATAGTGTCAACCGTATATCTGGACGCATAGTCACCTGCATTGTGACCTCCCATGCCGTCCGCAACAATAAACACATTGGAAAGGTTGCCTATTTTTCTGTCAGAGGAAAATATATAATCCTGGTTAAGCTTTCGCTTCTTTCCAATATCCGTCACGGAAAAAGTCTTTAACAAAACAACATCCTCCACAAACCCTTCTTCATCATACACATACAAAATAAGCAGGTACTACACTTTCTCCTCCTAAAGCTCCCTGCAAAGTAGTTTACAGGTGCCATAAACATCCCTGCTCATTTCACTCCTAATTATAACCAACTTTATAATCTTTAGCAATTATAAGTGTTTGGTACACCATTTGCAATCTTTTCATCTGATGAATAAATAGGAGCAAGAATAAATAGCATATATATCACCATAGATACTACGGTTATCGGCAATGCACTCCAGCTTACATGCTGATTTTGGAAAGCACCGGTGCCTCCATCGGATAATAATAATACGCCAACGTTATTATTTAAGAAATGCATAATGACGGTAACCCAGATATTCTCAGTTTTCATATAAGCATATCCAAAGAATATTCCAAGGGCGATGCATACAATAATCTGTTGGCAGAACTTCTGAGGGCCGTCTTCTACGGTGTAATATAAAAAGTCTATATTGATATGCCATAATCCCCATACAAGTCCAAGAATGAGTATACCTTTTCTTTTTCCAAACTTATTCTGCAAAAGCGGCTGCAAGTAATATCTCCATCCATACTCTTCACCAAGGAACATTAACCATGATAAAAAGAAAGTTAGTGGAAGTGCTGTTACCAGTCCGATCCACTTTTCGGGCGATGAAGTAGCCTTTATCAGAAGATCCATACCCTCATTCGAATGATCTACAAGAGCGGTGCAGTAACCGGATATAAACAGGTAACCAAAATAGAGCACTACAAACAGCGCTACCAGAACAACGCTCCATTTGATATTCTTATGAGACATCCCGGAATTTTTACGTTTCTCTTTTCCACATATCCAAAAGAGTATGTATGCGACAATACTTCCCAGATAAATCACATATTCAGAATATAACGACCATGCAGGTATTTCTTGCCCATTAACAGTAAATGGATCAAGAGGCACAAATACTGATAATACAGAAATGACCATCATTAACATCGTAATGACCAAAGCTGTAATATATCCCGCAATCGGTAGTTTTTCCCCTTCTTTTCTGCAAATCAATTTCCCCAAGATTACACCGCACAAAGGGTACATCATCTGCGTCTGTATAAGTACCGACGTATCAACGCCTCTGCTTCGCCCGAGTATCAAAAAAATACTCATCAGCGCACTCACCCCATACGCGATCGCAACAAAAATCCACAGTTTCTTCTTTTCCATGTCTATCCTCCGTTTGTCATTTTATTTATGTAATGCCTGTTGGACCGGCATTTCATCAGAAACTTGTAAAACTTTTTCCCCTTTTATTCGTGCAGTGTATCTAAATAAATTGATCTTACCTTAACAGCAAAGCTCCCGGCTTTTTTACATCGCAAGCGCCATAAACGCTATTATATATATCGCAATTACGGAAATAGTCGCAAATATGTCCAATATTCCCAGTATCTTTACAGTTTTGTCTTCCTTTCCCATTGAGCGTCCCACAAAAAAGAACACAAACCCAAAGAAAGCCAAAAACATTGTAACTGAACTAATAAATCTGAGAAAACTCGATTCCTCCGGAATACTCAAAAAAATCAGATTCAGTACCGCTGATACTATCGGCACTACCTCCACTATTATCGCTATTTTTTTCTTGTCCATTCCCCATTTACATGATCATTAAAAATAAATGACCACCTCTCCTTTCCTCTTTCGTCTCAATCACTTAAACATCATTCTAACTCATAATCGAGTTTTTTTTAAGTCGCATCACATCTTTTCTATCTTATTTACTTTGCCGTCGTCATTGAAATAGATCTTAAAGCGCTTGGTTCCATTTCCGATGTAGTTTACGAAATCCTCTTTTGACTTTGCGTTTCCGTCTTCCACGTACATGACATCATCCGAAAGCTCATAAACAAAGGTATTCTCTCCCCTTACTTCGTTTTTTTCTTCTCTATTGATAGGCACTCCGACACAGGTAACGCTAAGTTTTCCAGAGTCACTCGCATAAGAAGCTTCAACTTCAATGTTGTTATCACTTGTATCAACCGCGTCAATGATAGCGATCTCTCCATTATCTGAAACCGCCAGGTAACTTACTTTCAAGATCTTATAATTGTATCGCCATCCAATATCGCCTATATCTTCTCTGACGTAGTTTGGAAGCATCATATATGTTGTATCGCCAATCTTTGTGATTGCGTTTCGAGCGAGCATCTGCTCAAATCCGCTCTCTTTTGGCTGCTTTTTAATGAAATCTTTTGCGATAAGTACTTCGTTATCATCTTTTTCAAAATACATAAGATCTCCATAGCTGCCAAATTTTTCTTCAAAGTCGGGATCTTCGTAATCAACTTCAAAACCTGATACTTCATAGTCACCTTTGACATAAGGTACAAATGCCACTTTTCCCTCTGAATCAAGATGCATCTTGCCTTCATCCATCTGCGCACTGTTGTACATGATCTTGAGACTGTTCTCAGTTCCTTCTGTTGCTTCAAGGCACATTCCTGCGTTATAGAAGCTTCCCGATCCCTCATAATCGGCAAGTCTTATGTACAACTTATTTTTGTCTTTTAAGAGTTCTTCAATCCTCCAGTTTGTAAGGAATTCGTTTGCTCCGTCCACTTCTTTTTGCGGAATGATCTTTCCAAGACAGATTTCGCTCTTATCAGCAGAATTGAGCTCCCAGATTGTATACTCATCAGGCTCATTTTCATTATAATTTTTAGCCAGATAACAATACGCCTTTCCGTCATATACTCCCAAAAAATCAGACCAATGATCACTATCCGCCTTACTTATAAGAAGCTCACCGTCTTTATATACATTTATAGAAGATTTCTCATCTCCATCGTCAACACATTTTGTAACAAAAACTTTTGTCTGCTCATCGACACCAACAATCTTTCCTTTCATATCACCCGCAGGACTGACTTCCTTGGTATCAATATTCACTTTGTATACAGAATCCGCCCCGTTTTCTCTTTTATTCAGATACAAAGATCCATCACAATAATATATTTCTCCGTATCCGTTATCATCAAGGAACTTTTCTGCCGTCTTGGCCTTGGGATCGTAAACATATATTTCCGACTTTTCGGAATAATCCGTATCAAGCGATCCCATACCAAAACTGGTGTATTCACTGTTCAGAGTTTCCTCTGAAAAAGTGTCCGCGTCATATTTTCTAAAGTAAACCTTACCATTCACACTTACAAAAAAAGAGCCGTTTCCTAAGCTTTCGCCATTATCGCTGTCAGAACTCTCATCGGTCGAACCGGCATCTGCTGCCGCATCCATTCCACTTGCTGCCTCATTTCCCGCTGTACCGGCGTCCTCGCCTTTATTACCGCATCCTACAAGCATTACTGTTACGAGCATCGCCGCTGCGATTATTCTCTTTTTCAAGTCAACTACCTCCGTCATAAATCCTATATAAAATGATCGTGTTACCCCTCTCTTTCTTTTCTTTAGAGATTTTACCATGTTTTTTATAATCTTTTTATACTTTTCCTCTTCCTGTTATTCACACTTTCGCCGATACTATATATAAGAAATGGATTACTATCCGCATAACTCGAAACGGATGTCGCTTTTTTTACAAGGAGGTAAAAGAAATATGGCAGGAATTAATGGTATTTCCGCATCCAGCGGAAACTCAGGAGTTGATAAGACTTCTTTTTCAAATAAAACCGATCAGGTAAATTCTTCCAAGAGTTCTCAGTCCGCAAAGACTGAAACAAAGTCATGGAGCCCGATAGATACAAAGAGTTCTCTTGTACCCAGAGTAACGGACTACGGAATGACTATCGGCAACGTGGAACTTTCAGACACGGCGAAAAGCTATCTCGATAAGCTGAAATCCAAATTTCACAACATGGAATTTATCACCGTCAGCAAGGATATGAAAGCGCAGGTTCAGCAGAACGCTGCGGCTTATGGCAATGCCAACAAGATGGTGGTTCTTATAGATGAGGAAAAGCTCGAGCGCATGGCAACAGATGAAAACTTCCGCAATAAGTACGAAGGTATCATCGCATCCTCTCAGGCTAAGATGCTACAGGCAAAAATGGGACTTACCAGTAGCGGCGCTAATATTAAGAATTTTGGTATGTCCGTTGATTCAAACGGAAAAGAGAATTTCTTTGCAACAGTAGGAAACTCACTCGATCAGCAGAAGAAACGCATCGAGAAAAAGGCTGCCGAAAAGAAAGCCGAAAAAGCCAAAGAAAAGAAACAGGCCGAAAAAGAAGCTCGCGAGGAGCGTCTTCAGAAGGCAAAAGATAAAAAGGCTGAGTCAGGTAAGTTCAAAGCGGATAAGAATGTTGTCGACGAAGCTGAAACCGAAGAATATGCTATGTTTGAGGCTGATTCAATGGATGAGCTTATATCCAAGGTACAGACCTACTCATACAACGCTTCTTCAAACAAAGTCATGACTGACTCCGAGCGCACGGTCGGAACTACGATTGATTTCAAGGGATAAACAATTTCTTGTTTCTTAAATAAAGAAAGCTACAGAACAAAGCGATTACTGCTCTGTTTTGTAGCTTTTTCTTAATCTTCCACTTTCTTCTTACCCACAAATCGTCTTCTGAGCTGACCACAGGCGCCGTCGATATCTCTGCCCATCTCGCGACGTATGGTCGCATTTATCCTGTTCTTTTCAAGCTTATCTTTAAACTTGACCGCATGAGAACGATCTGTTGGCTTGAAATCCCTTTCTTTTATAGGATTCACCGGGATAAGATTCACTACACAGTTGATACCTGCCAAAAGTTGCGACAACTCAGCCGCATCTTCATCCGAATCATTGACTCCTGCAACAAGAGAATACTCAAAAGTAAGTTGTCTCCCGGTCTTGTCGAAATAAGTCTTGCAGGCGTCAAGCACCTCATGTATCTCATACTTATTCGCTATAGGCATAAGCTCTTTTCGCTTGTCATTATTGGACGCATGGAGCGAAAGCGCAAGGTTAATGGATAATTTCTTTTCCGCAAGTTCCAATATCTTAGGCACGATGCCGCATGTAGACACCGTGAGATTTCGCTGTCCGAGATTCATTCCATGTTCATCCGAAAGAAGCTCTATGAATTTTAGAAGGTTGTCATAGTTATCCAGTGGCTCACCGCTACCCATGACAACAACTCTGGATATCTTTTCCCCTGTGTAACACGCAATCGCATATATCTGATCAAGTATCTCCGAGGGCAAAAGATTTCTCACAACGCCGTCGATGGTTGAAGCACAGAACCTACATCCCATCCTGCATCCCACCTGTGAAGATACGCAAACGCTGTTTCCGAACTTGTATTTCATGAACACACTCTCAATAACGTTGCCGTCATAAAGTCCAAAAAGAAACTTCTTGGTGCCGTCAATCTGAGATTCCTGAACCTGTACAACCTCAAGGCATGTATAGCTACACTTCTGCTCAAGCTTTTCTTTGAGAGATTTAGGAATATTCTTCATCTCATCATAGCTTCGTGCTCTCTTTACATGCATCCAGTCATAGAGCTGTTTTGCCCTAAACGCAGGCTCTCCGATTTCCTTGACGAAAGCCGTAAGCTCATCAAGATTCAAAGATTTGATATCTACTTTGTTTTCTTTTCCCAAGATATATTCACTCATGTTTATTTCCATTCTTTACACAATACTACTCATCATTTCTGACTGATTCTCCGCTCTCTGAGCTTCATTCCAAGCACAAAGATGAATACCACAGGAATAATTCCGTTTACCGGATTCATAAACAGATCGTAAGTTTTTTCAAGCTCGTATGCTCCTATCGGCGCAAAAATAAGTGAAGCGATCAGTTCCTCCGTTACATGCAACAAATACGCCGGGATAAAGGACTTCGTAGCTCTTCTCACCTCAACATACAACGGAGTCCATAATACCATAACCACGATTCCCGAAATTATGGTCTTTAGCTTCAAACTGTCATCGATACCGATGTAGAAAAGATAATACGGAATATGCCAGCAGCTCCATATAAGACCTGTTGAAAGATATATCAGATAATCATTCCATCCTGTCTTTTCAAAAAATGGAACCATGTTGCCGCGCCAAGTGACCTCTTCAACAATATTCTTAATGAATGCACTCACCAAAACAGCGCCGATAATCGTCTTATCTAATTCGCCAACAGTAAGCAGTTTGAAATGATACGCAGTTCTGGTAGAAACAAGCGTGATAAGCGGATAAATAAACAAAGCAATTCCATAAATCTTTATATTCTTCGCAAAGTCAGGTTTAAAACCAACAGGCTCATAATACCCTTTATTGGTAACTCTGATAATTATCGATACAAGAAGCGGCAGCAAAAGCCATATCAGCATCCCAAGCGACTGACCTTCCGTCTGTCCGTTCAGAACCATGTCCACTGCTTTTCCGATAAAACCTGCCGCAACCGTAAATCCCGCGAACACAACCGGTACCAACTTATCTCTCTTTTCCATTACCCATTTTTCTCCCACAATATATCTTTTATTATCTTTTATTTTTACTGCCATCACTGCCAGATCTTAACAGCTTTTTTGCCTTAACACACCATTTTAGATATGTTTCGCATGTATCAATACCAAAAGTGACGGTCAGATAATAATTTATATGATCTTTTTCTTCAATAACTTTTTCAAGATTTTCTTTATAGATTTTGAGAATCTGAAGTTCTTCTTTTACCTGATTCTCAAAAACTTCAATATTACGTAGCGTAACGCTCCTATCTTCTCCGCCTCCAAAATAAATCTTCAAAAGCGTCTCGTATTTAAGGTCGTTACTAACCCTCTCTTCACGTAGCCATTCTTGCAATGCCTTTTTGCCATCATTCGTAATATGATACAGGATTTTCTCACGCCCGCTGCTTTTCTTATCCTGCTTCTTTTTTACAAGACCACTCTTTTCCATTTCATTAAGAGCGGGATAAATGCTTCCGAAATTCCCCTTCCAAAAAAAGCTGATTCCGCTGTCTATCTGCTTTTTTATATCATATCCCGTGAGATCTTCATGTGAAAGAAGCCCAAGGATCACAAGATCTATTTTTCTGTCTTTAGCCATTTTACCGCCTCCATACCATTTTGTATTTCAGCACTTTCTTAGGACATACATCAGCACACGCTCCGCACTGTATGCATTCCGTGCATTTTCCGTTATTGCCGTCCGACACCATCTTTCTGACATCGAGCCCCATAGGGCATGCTTTATTGCACATTCCGCAAGAAATGCAATTTTCCTTTTCTGCTTCTATATGAAGCTGCGGAATATGAAGCCATCTTCCGATCGTACTTCCCATTGCCATAAAAGGGGCCATCCAGCAAATATAATGACACGCAGCCCTGCGACCGTGAATCAACGCCGGCGCTACAAGCATCAATATCACACCATAGTATACCACGTAATTATTTATAGCAGAAACGGATATACCATGATCTGTTTGGTAAAAAAAATTGACTGTCACATCATTTTTTCCAAGTACAAATGTTACAACTACTGCTGTCATCCAGATTATCCAGATCGCATATTTGATTTTATCGCGCCCCCCCTGTTTTGCAGGAGTATCTTTTATTCGGAACGCACATTCCTGAAGTCCTCCCGCAGGGCAAAAATAGCCGCACCACACTCTTCCACAAAACATCGACAATATAAACATAGCCGCAAACACAATAAAGCTGCCGTTCATAATGCGCTCCGAAGCAGCTTCTATTATCAGATACGGAGAAAAATAAAATATCGTCACAGGAAAAAGCAACATAGAAATAAGCAACATTGTTCTTCTGATTTTTTGTCTCATAGCATAACCTCCGGCTTTAATATATCAAATTGATATATATCATTTTGATATATTATAAGAGCCACATGAAATTCTGTCAAACAATTTCCCATAACGTAAAAAGATTCCCGATTGATGTCGGGAATCTTTTACTATTTCACTACTCTCTTAAGTTTTGCGATAAAGAATCCGTCTGTTCCGAATTCTCCCGGAAGAAGCTGTATATAGCCCTTCTTGGCGGTATCCTTTATGTTGTACTTGTCATTTTCAAGAATGTATTTCGGAAGTACATCAGTTATGTCCATGGGTTCAAACGGTAGCTCATTACAGATTCTGGTGATCATCTGTTCATTCTCAGCCTTGTTGACCGTACATGTAGAATACATCATGGTTCCACCGACCTTAACGTAGTCCCAGCAAGCCTTCACAATATCCCACTGAAGTTTCGTAAGCTCAGCCAGCTTATCTTTTTTGATATTCTGCTTGATGTCGCTCTTTCTTCCAATTATGCCAAGTCCTGAGCAAGGAACATCCAAATAGAGATAATCTGCATTTCGCTTCATATTGTCATCATGAATCTTGGCGTCAACAACCTCGATTGTTATGTTGTCGAGCCCAAGCCTCATGGCATTGTCCGCAATAAGCTCCTTTTTTGCGGAAGAAACGTCTCGTGAAAAGACCTTTCCGTCAGAGCCGACTTTCTGGGCTGCGTGCATACTCTTTCCTCCGGGTGCAGCGCACACATCAATAACCGTGCGCCCCTTCAAAGGATCTGCAATCTCATTTACAAGCATCGAGCTCACATCCTGAACCACAAATCTTCCATCGGCAAAACCGGGAAGATACTTGATATTATCAGTCTTCTCAAGTTCAAGTGCATAAGGCAGGATCGGATTTTCTTTTACAACAACTCCTGCATCTTCAAGTTCTTTTTTTTAGCTTTGCTGCATTTGCTGTAGCAGCTTCTATGTCGGATGAACAGGTATCTCCTTCTGCGGGACTAACTGTACACCTGACAACCGTTGGGCGTGGTTCCAAAAAGAACTTAAGCATGCCTTCCGTTCTTTCAAATCCATACTCGTTAAGCCACATTTTGCACAGCCAGACCGGCACGGAATACAACACCGAAAGGTAATCTGCGCCTGCGTTTTCCGACTTATCGGGATATGCAATTTTGTCTTTATTCCTTGAGATATTTCTCAGAACGCCGTTAACAAAGCCCTTGAGCCCCGCAAACTTGTGCTTCTGCGCAAGCTTTACCGCCTCGTTACATGCCGCGCTGTCGGGAATACTGTCCATGAACATTATCTGGTACGTTCCCATTCTTATAAGACTTCTGATCAGAGGCTGCATCTTTTTAACCTCTGTCTTGGAAAAAGAATCTATGACGTAATCTATCTGTATATTTCTCTCAAGACAGCCTTCCACAACTCTTTTAATAAATGCTTTGTCCCTTGTTTCAAGATAATCATATTTTTCAAGTGCATCCTTTAAAAGCGTAGTTTTCCTACCGCCATCCTTATCGTACTCCATTAGGATGCCAAGTACTATCTCCCTAATATTCACCATCGATCAGTGCCTCTCATTTTTATTTTCGTATTTTTCGCAGAACCTTGCTGAAAAAGAAGGTTCTTCCCCCGCGATATTAAGATGAGTAATGTCTCCCATTCCTATTGTTCTGAACGTTCCTATTCCTTTTTCTCTTTCTTCGGAAGCTACGATCGTAACCGAAGTCGGAGCAAGTGCAATGAACTGGAGTGGAACAAAAGGTGAGACATTCCATAGATATGACAGAAGAACAGACGTAATGCCATAATGGCAGAAAAAAGCTATCACTTTGTCATTACTCTCATTTACCTTAAAAATCAGTCCGTCTTTCTCATATCCCTGCTTGCGCAAAAATTCATCAAAAGACGAAACTACATAATCATACACCTTACACATGTCGCTGTATACAGCAGGTTCCGAATTTCTCCATGCCTCTTTGTCAAAAAGCTCAGGATGCTTGCCATAGTATGACGGAAGCATATCCCAGACAATTCTTGTTTCATACTTTCCCGTCTCAGGATCTGTCTTAAGTTCCGTCTTGTAAGCCTGCCTTGCGCTCTCCGAGAGATTCGGATCAAACCGGGCAGAAAACTCTTTTAACCAGTCGCAGACAACTGCCTCTTTTCCGAGGGCTTTAAGCGAATACTCCGCAGTTCTCTGTGCTCTGCCAAGAGGCGACATGTAAATCTCATCAATCTTGTAATTCTTTATGTAATCAGCAAGGAGCTCCGCCTCTCTCTGCCCCTTCTCGGTAAGTCCGTCTATCACGTAGTCCGGATCACCGTGCCTTATAAATATAAGCTTCATTTCTCTTTCCTTCATCAAAATAATTAGCTCACGCCATGTAATTATTATATATCCAAAACAGCTCCCGGTGGGTTATTAGTTAAGATCACGGTGCTTAGAATATCGGCTCATTTTCCGAAACTCAAAAAACTTTTATTGTTTTACAATAAAAAAATATTGCAAATCAAAAAGGAACGTGTTATAAAAAATATACAAGTACTTGGTAACACATTTTGGAGGATAACATGGATAGCAGATTAAATAATTTCGTTAAAGCCATCTTGGATCTTTGCTTTTATTTCGGACTTGTGGTAATTGTCACAGTTCCCTTTTTCCTAAAGCATGCAGTTAATCTTGCAAAATATTCTTTAGGCGAAAGCACGGAGTATAGCGCGATAATCGACCATTACCCATATGCTGTGGTTTCTATCA
>JAFZQT010000114.1 GCA_017620235.1 Butyrivibrio sp.
GATAAAAGACATAAAGAGACTAAAGAAGAAACTTCTTGGCGAGATAGTTCTTCTTAGAGATGACGCGGGTAAAAAAGGCGCTTCGACCAAAAAGATCGAGGCAGAGATCGACGATCATACCAGGCTCATAAAGGAATGCAATGAGAAGATAGAAGAGTGTGAAGATGAAGTTCTGGGGCTTCCAAGGGAAATCTATAAGGTTGACTACGACCTTATGATCGAGACCATGAACACTTTTTATAAGATCATGCATGATAATACCACTGAAATAAATGCAATTGATGAGTGGGTATCAAAGGTGCGTGTGCAGCTTAAAAAGAACATCATTCGCATGCAGGAAAAGGAAATAGAGAATTTTAACGTGTATTCATATATGCACAATATCTTTGGACCGGAGGTCATCGACCTGTTTGATCTAAAGTATGATCCTGAAAGAAGGCATCCTATCAGAACACCGGGTATGAAAGTCAAAGATGGAATAATAGTAGAAGATGAAGAATACACAGATAAGTAAAAAGTTCATACGTTATGCTGTAAGCGCTGCCGAAATGAGACGATGCGACGAGACCACTATTGAACACTTTGGTGTTTCACAGATGGTTTTAATGGAAAGGGCAGCGCTTTCCTTGTGCCAGAGAGTCATTGCGGTGTCTGAAAAAAAGAGCAGGATTTTTATCTTCTGCGGAAGCGGTAACAACGGAGGAGACGGAATCGCTGCGGCTAGGCTCCTATTCCAGGAAAAGTTTGACGTCACCGTTGTGTGCGTAAACCACGGAACAGGTCCCGGGGACGGCTCAAAAAGGAGCGATGCCTGCAAGAGGCAGCTTAAGAGCGCACTTAAATACGGCGTTAAGGTAGTGACTTTTGAGGAAGCAAGGAAGATTTTTACGCTGGCAAAGCCTGATGTGATTGTTGATGCAATGCTTGGAATAGGCATAAGCAGACCGATTGAAGGCGAGTACCTTGCTGCGGTTTCTCTTATAAATGAGGTAGGAGCTTACGTTATAGCGGCAGACATCCCTACAGGACTTAATGCAGATAACGGAAAAGTCATGGGAAAAGCAGTTCTTGCTAATGAAACTGCGACCTTTGGCTTTGCAAAGCTTGGCCTTATCGTTGGCATGGGAACGAGGTACTGCGGTGATGTGCGGGTATTTGAGGTTGGAATAACCGAGGATGGCTTTTTATCCGAGTATCCAAGAGTAGCATATCTTGACGGCGCAAGCAGCAAAGAGGATATTGAAGAGATTCTTCCAAAGAGAGATCCAAACGGAAATAAGGGAAGCTTTGGCAAGGTTTTGATAATTGCCGGAAGCAGCAATGTATCCGGGGCTTTGATGCTGTCAGCGGAGAGCTGCTTAAGGAGCGGCGCAGGAATGGTTAAGGTCTTTACCGATAAGAATAACCTCCATGCGGTGCAGACTATTTTACCTGAAGCTATGTCCGATGTGTATGACAGCAGCGATTTTGACAGCCGCAAGGCTTTTTCAAAGCTTGATTCGTCCCTAAACTGGTGCGACGTGATTGTCTGCGGACCGGGACTTGGAACAGGTGAAATAGGGAAGGCCATTGTTTTCCATGTTTTAAAAAGCAGTAACAGGCCCCTTATTCTTGATGCGGATGCCCTTAACATAATCGCGGAAGACAAAGAGATAAGAGAGCTTGCAATAAATTATCCCGGAGAAAAAATAATGACTCCCCATCTTGCCGAGTTTTCCAGATTGTGCGGAAAAACAGTGCCTGAATGCAGGGAAGACATTTTGGAGCTACCCATAGAACTTGCAAAAGAATTTCATGCGAGTATTATATGTAAGGATGCAAAATCTGTTGTTACTGATGGAGAAAATATTGCTTTGAATTTATCGGGTAATGACGGAATGGCTACCGCCGGAAGCGGAGATGTGCTCTCCGGGCTTCTTGGAGCGCTTATTGCAGGCTATAAGGATCCCTTTGAAAGTGCCTTTGCAGGCGCATACCTCCACGGACTTGCAGGAGATATGGCAAGGGACAGACTTGGAGAGAGAGTCATGACCGCAAGGGATATTTCCGAGGAGCTTAGGAAAATAATGGCGGGAAATATATAAGATATCGAGGCAAATAGAAATGCTTGAAGAATACTCAAGAGTATATGCAAAAATAGATTTAGATGCATTACACGGAAACGTAGAAAATATGTACAAGTCACTTCCAAGGAAGACAAAGATGCTGGCTGTTGTTAAGACTGACGGCTACGGCTTTGGAGCAGTGCCGATTTCCAAGATTCTCCAGAAGGAGAGCTATGTTTGGGGCTTTGCAACTGCAACAGCAGAAGAGGCTTTTGACCTTAGAGATGCGGGAATTACAAAGCCTATCCTTGTTCTTGGATACACTTTCCCCTACGCTTATGACAGAATGCTTAAGGAGGGAATAAGACCCTCAGTATTTAGATATGACATGCTAAAGCAGCTTGCTGAGAGAGTTAAGAAATTCAGAGCCCAGGGCATGGAGGACTTAACCTTCAAGGTTCATATCGCTGTTGACTGCGGAATGAGCAGAATCGGTATAAGACCTAATCAGGACGGAGTGAACTTTGTTAAAGAAGCCATTAAGTCAGATGAGATAGAGGTTGAGGGTATTTTCACCCACTTTGCAAGGGCTGATGAAGCGGATTTATCAAACGCTCACGAGGCACTTAAGAACTTTTCAAAGTTTGTAAGCTTTGTTGAGGATGAGAACTCTTACGAGTTCCCCATCAAGCATTGCTCGAACAGTGCCAGCATCATAGATATTCCGGAAGCTCACATGGATATGGTAAGATGCGGCGTTACAATGTACGGAATGTGGCCCTCTGATGAAGTAAGTAAGAATAAGATCGAGATAAAGCCTGTGCTTTCAATGTACAGTCACATCTCTTATATTAAGGATATCCCGGAAGGAACCCCTGTAAGCTACGGCGGAACCTTTGTTTCCGACAGGAAGATGAGAATTGCAACAATCCCTGTTGGCTATGGTGATGGCTACCCAAGAAGCCTCTCAGGCGGAAAGGGCTTTGTCCTCATTCATGGTGAAAAGGCAGTAATCCTTGGCCGCGTATGCATGGATCAGTTCATGGTAGATGTGACAGACATCCCCAATGCCAAGGAAGGCGACGAGGTAATCCTTATCGGAAAGAGCGAGACTTACTTTGGTGAAGGAGTTGGCGATAAGATCACCGTAGAAGAGCTTGGCGATTTAAGCGGAAGATTCAACTATGAATTCACCTGCGACTTAAACCACAGAGTGCCGAGAATTTACAGCTATGAAGGAAAGCTATTAAGGGCTGATGAAGTAAAATAATTAAGATCCTCGTATTCGGATATAGGTAACTATAATCTGAATGCGGGGATTTTCTTTTGTCTATTATCTGACAGCTTGAAAATCAATTTCGAAAATTGGGGGGTACTGAAACATAAGAACAAAACTAAGAAAAATAATGTTTTAAATGCTTGATTTAATAATTCCTTCTATGACAAAATCAATTCTTGTGTGTTGTTTTTTTATATGAAAGGGAAAATAAAATGAAGAAAACTACAAAGATACTGGCAATGATAATTGCTATGGCAATATCATTTGCAAACGCTGTTGTTGGATTTGGACCTGGAATTACTGTCAAAGCTGCTGACTACACAATTCGGGGAATGGATAGTTATAATTTGTTTAGATTATCAGAGGTTTGGTCTCCTATTACAACATATTACGGAGAAGAAATGGTTGATGCAGAATATGATGTTTCCATTATTTCTGATATAAATAATGTAATGGAATTTGCAGAATACCTTACAAAAAGTGAAAGGTGTGAGGGCGGTTGTTTGCATATCAAGGCTAAAAAAGATGCTCCTTTAGGAAGTATTGCAAAGATACGTGTCACATCAAAAAATAAGGTAAGTCATGAAGAATATGCAACAAAAGATGTAAATGTATCAATTATTCAATATGATATCGTTAGATTTAATACATCAGATATTTATATTGAAAATGGAGATAATGAAAAAAGAACGGTTAGCGTTAATTATATAGAAAAAAGCATTACAAAAGCAAAATTTTTAGCTGATAAATATATATGGGCTCTAGACTGCAAAACGGATTATAAAATTGATGCGGATGATTTTTTTGTCTTTGAAAGCGACAGTTCTAGTACAGCTTCTATTAGA
>JAFZQT010000115.1 GCA_017620235.1 Butyrivibrio sp.
ATTAAGACTCTTATGTATCAGGTTCCCGGCGGAATGCTTTCTAACATGGTTAGCCAGCTTAAAGAGCAGAACGCAAGCGACAAGTACAATACAGTGCTTGAGGAGATCCCTCAGGTTCGTAAGGACTTTGGTGAGCCTCCGCTTGTTACACCTTCTTCACAGATCGTTGGAACACAGGCTGTTATGAACGTACTTATGGGTGAGAGATACAAGGTTGCTACTGACCAGACCAAGGATCTCCTTGCAGGTGAGTACGGAAAGACAATCAAGCCTTTCAATCCCGAAGTTCAGAAGAAGATCATCGGCGACAGAGAAGTTATCACATGCAGACCTGCAGACAAGCTTGAGCCCGGACTTAAGAAGTTCGAAGAGGACGTTAAGCAGTGGAAGCAGCAGGACGAGGACGTTCTTTCATACGCACTCTTCCCTCAGGTTGCAACAGACTTCTTCAAGTATCGTATGGCACAGCAGACATCAGTTGATGTTGCAGCCGCTGATACAAAGAACGGAGCATATCCTGTTTAATGCTTAAATAATTAAAAATATAGAGCTATCAGACGTAAGAAAATTTATGTTTGATAGCTCTTTTTTATTCAAGAAGTAATACATTTCACGCTTCTTTAATAAATATTATGGTAAAATTAATGCATGAGTGAATACAGACGGCATAGAAAGAGTAAAAAGTTAATAGATGCCGAAAAGAGGCAGGGTGTCGAGCTGCAAGAAGATGAGTTTGACCGTCATTTTCTACCTTTGGATGAGATATGCGGTTATAAGGTTAGACCCGGCTTGTACAATCTGTATGGGGCTACTATGCTTCCCGGAGGAATAAATTTCACGATCTATTCCAACGGCGCTACATCCATGACACTTCTTTTGTATCATAGAAAAGAGAAAGAGCCTTTTGCGACGATTCCTTTCCCTGAGAGCTACAGGATAGGAAAGGTTTATTCAATGATCGTTTTTGATCTCGACATTGAGAACCTCGAATATTGCTATAGCGTCGATGGACCGTGGGAACCTGAAAAAGGGCTTCTTTTTGATAAGAATAATCTATTGCTCGATCCTTTTGCCAAGGCTGTATCAGGTCAGAGAATCTGGGGCGAGAGCTTTATGTCCGGAACGTACAGGGCCAGAGTTGTACGAGAAAACTTTGAGTGGGACGATGTGTCAAGCCTTGCAATTCCCATGTGTGATTCGATAATATATGAGATGCACGTAAGGGGCTTTACAATGGATGAATCATCCGGCGTAAAGTGCAGGGGAACGTTTGAAGGAATCACTGAGAAAGCTGACTACCTTGAGGCGCTCGGTATTACTGCCGTTGAGCTGATGCCCATATTTGAGTTTGATGAAACGAGAGATAAGCGCGAAGTAAACGGAAGAACGCTCCTTGATTACTGGGGATATAATACCACGGCATTTTTTGCCCCAAATACGAGCTATTCGCATGAAGCTGAGCACAATAAGGAAGGTGTTGAGCTCAAATACATGATAAAAGAGCTCAAGAAGAGAAATATAGAAGTTATCCTTGATGTCGTATTTAACCATACGGCTGAGGGAAATGAGTACGGACCTTTTATTTCTTTTAAAGGATTCGACAACAATATTTATTATTTGCTTACACCTGACGGAAAATACTATAATTTTAGCGGATGCGGAAATACTATGAACTGCAATCACCCTATGGTTCAGGAGTACATCGTTTCGTGCCTTAGATATTGGGTGGAAGAGTACAGAGTGGACGGATTTAGATTCGATCTTGCGAGTATTCTTGGGCGCGATCAGGACGGTGCGCCCATGGACAGACCTCCGCTTATACAGAGAATTGCTTACGATCCCATTTTGGGAAATATTAAACTTATCGCTGAAGCCTGGGATGCCGGCGGAATGTATCAGGTCGGTAAATTCCCTAAGTGGAACCGCTGGGCAGAATGGAATGGTAAGTATAGAGATGATATAAGATCGTATCTTAAAGGTGACATATGGTCTGCACCCGAAGCTGTAAAGAGGATTACAGGTTCAATGGACCTTTACGGCGGAACATATATGAGATATGAGTCATCCGTTAATTTCATAACCTGTCATGACGGATTTACACTTTATGATCTTTATGCCTATAATAACAAGCATAATGAAGAAAACGGCTGGAACAACACAGACGGAGCAAATGATAACAGAAGCTGGAACTGCGGCTTTGAGGGAGATACCGACGATCCGCATGTTCTTGATCTGCGATATCGTATGATGCGAAATGCCATCACTGTTCTTATGTGCAGCCGCGGAACTCCCATGATCTATGCGGGAGATGAATTTGGCAACACGCAGTTTGGAAATAACAATGCGTATTGTCAGGATAATGAGATATCATGGCTTAACTGGGAATTTCTTGAGAAGAACAAGGCTTTTTATCTTTTCTATAAAAATGTTGTCCAGTTTAGAAGAAAGCATGCAGTTATAAGAAAAGACCTTGAGAGAGCAAGATGCGGCTATCCCAATGTGTCTGTACACACCGAGAATCCTGATAACGGAAATATCACCAAGGAATCAAAGGTTATATGCGTGCGCTTCGCTGGTTTCGATGAGAAAAAAGGTCATGATGACATCGTATATCTTGCTATAAACGCTTATTGGGAAGATATACAGATAATGCTTCCAAATCCGCCAAACGGCGCTTATTGGGGGCTCTGCGTTGACACAGGAGGGGACGAGGATGGCAAGTACTTCTTTAACAGACCTAAACCCCTCACATGGAGAAACAAAACTTTGAAAGCTAGAAGTGTCAGCGTATTCATAGCTTCATACGGGGTTGAATATGGCAATCAATGATGATCGTACAGAAAATAATTTTATAGTGGGTGGTTATGACTTTTTGTCTGAACTCGATGCCCAGAAAGCGTCTTTGGACCAGTCCAAGATCAAGCTTTTGGAAGAGAGGGTGAAGGCAAGCAGACCAAGCGACATAAAGGCTGTATATGAAAAGGCAATAGAAAATAAGATATTCAAATCTCCCATCGGATGGCATTATCTTGCGGGGCTTCGCGAGAAGCTGTATGCCAGCGGATATTCGGATGAGGATCTTATTCCGATACCGATACCCGTTAATCTGACAAGACATTCCGCTTTTGAAAATCTGTCGGTCAAGCAGAGGATAAAGCCTGAAACAAAAGACACAAAAGCTGAATTTAAGAGATTATTTCCAATAATCCTTAATATCTTTTTACTGATAATGGTAATTGCAATGTTCATTATTGCCTCGACAAGCGATAGTGATAATATATTAAATTACAAAAGAAATATTACAAACCGTTACTCCTCGTGGGAACAGGATCTTACGCAGAGAGAAAAAGAAGTTCGGGAAGCTGAAAAAAAACTTGGCATTGAAAGCTCCGAGCGGTATTATGATGATGCAAACAATGACTAGGTTAGGAGGAAAGTCAGATTGGATGATTTAAAGATTTTGGTTGTTGATGACGAAAGCAGGATGAGGAAGCTCGTCAAAGACTTTTTGATAAAAGATGGTTATATCGTTATAGAAGCCGGCGACGGACAGCAGGCTCTGGACATTTTTTATGAGGATAAAGAGATTTCTCTTATAATCTTAGACGTTATGATGCCTAACAGAGACGGTTGGGAAGTTTGCAGAGAGATCAGGAAAAATTCCAAGGTGCCCATCATTATGCTTACTGCAAAATCAGAAGAGAGGGATGAGCTTCTTGGATTTGAGCTTGGCGTTGATGAATATATATCAAAACCCTTCAGCCCTAAGATCCTTGCAGCGAGAGTTTCGGCTATTCTGAGAAGAGCCAATATTGCTACCAGCAACGAAGTAATGGAAGAGGGCGGAATCACTATAAATAAAGTCGCTCACAGCGTTACCGTTGACGGCAAAGATATTGAACTTAGCTATAAGGAATTTGAACTCTTATCATTCTTTTTTGAGAACAAGGGCGTTGCTCTTTCAAGAGAGAAGATACTTAATAATGTGTGGAACTATGATTATTTCGGCGACGCACGTACTATCGACACGCATGTAAAGAAACTTCGTGGAAAGCTCGGAAATAAGGGCGATATGATAAAGACTATTTGGGGAATGGGTTACAAGTTTGAAACAGACTGACACTTCTATTGATAAAAAAATGAAGACACATTCCGTGCGATTCGAGATAAGCGCAGTTTTTATTTTGACAATGCTTTTGACCTTTGGATTGTGGTTTGTCGTAAATATTATTTTCCTGGAGCATTTCTACGTTCAGAAGAAAAAAGAAAATATCATTGCGGCATATGAGCTTATCGTAAGCGCCATGGAAGAAGGCAATATTCAAACTATCGAATTTGAAACAAACATGCGTCATATCTGTGAGAGATATAATAGCGATATGCTTATTCTCGATCTCGACAATGATAATGCGGTTATAAAAAGCGTTTCAAGTAACCAGGATCAGTTGGTAAATGTCCTTACCGATTGCGTTTTTCAATCAATAAATCCTATGTCAAAGAGGATAGTTAATGAAGAACGCACCATACTGGGGGAAGGCTATGACAAAGGAAATAACAAATATACCCTTCAGATGAGCAAGGATATGAGCAATGAAAGTGAGTACCTTGATATTTGGGGACTTGTAAAAAAGGAAGACGGCATGAGTACAGATGTCGTCTTTGTCAGGTCTAAAATGGAGAGTATCGAGGACAGCGTTGCGATTTCCAATAAATTCATGGCATATGTCGGCGTTGTGGCTATGTGTGTCGGATCGATGCTTGTCCTTATCATATCAAAGAAGGTTACGGAACCCATCAAGAGACTTTATCTTATTTCCGATGAGATGAAGAAACTCAATTTTGAAGCTAAATACGAGAACAACAGTGATTATAAAAATGAGATAGACGTTCTTGGACAGAACATGAACGAACTGTCTGAAACGCTTGAGTCCTCTATTAAAGATCTTAAGAATGCCAATATCGCATTGAAGCGTGATATTGCAAAGAAAGAAGAAATAGATGAGATGCGAAAGGAATTTCTTTCCAATGTATCTCATGAACTTAAGACTCCCATAGCGCTCATTCAGGGCTATGCCGAGGGACTTAAGGAAGGCATAAACGACGACGAGGAGAATAGGAATTTTTACTGCGAAGTAATCATGGATGAAGCGTCCAAGATGAATATCATGGTAAAAAAGCTCCTTACACTCAATCAGCTTGAATTCGGTAATGACAGTGCAAATATGGAGCGATTTGATATAGTCGAGATGGTGAAGAACTATATCAGATCCGCGGAACTTCTTGCGAAACAGAAGGATGTAACTGTAAAGTTTGAGGATAATAATCCGATATTTGTATGGGGAGATGAATTCAAGATCGAGGAAGTTCTCCAGAATTATTACAGCAATGCGCTCAATCATGTGAGCGGAGATAATATAATCGAGATAAAGATTGTTCCCAAAGACGGCAAAGTCAGAGTGTCCGTATTTAATACGGGCGAACCTATCCCTGAGGATAATGTTGCTTATATCTGGGATAAGTTCTATAAGGTCGACAAAGCCAGAACAAGGGAATACGGCGGAAGCGGTGTTGGACTTTCCATTGTTAAGGCAATAATGGAGAGCATGCAACAGGATTACGGTGTGATCAATTACGCTAACGGCGTTGAGTTCTATTTTGAACTTGAAACTAAATGACAAAAGAGGATGACTTTATGCGTTTAAAAAAGTATTTTGTGCCTGCACTTATGATCGGAATGGTTTTTGCACTGACCGGATGTGGAGAGAAGTTTCCTTCACTTACGGCTGAAGAGTATGACCAGACCGTTGAGTATGCTGTGGGGCTTTTAATGAAATACTCTAAAAACGAGCAGGCTAAGCTTACATACGTTGACGTAGATTATGT
This sequence comes from Butyrivibrio sp., assembly GCA_017620235.1. Lineage (GTDB taxonomy): Bacteria > Bacillota > Clostridia > Lachnospirales > Lachnospiraceae > Butyrivibrio. Next base: position 5,884 of record JAFZQT010000115.1, read on the forward strand.
CAAAAAGCAGAGGGAAGCCAAGGCTCAGAAGCTTGAAGAGGAAAATAAGGCGCATTTAAGTCCCGAACCTTCTGAGGATGAAGCAACTGATGAGATGAGTGCAGAAGCATCGTCTGCGAGCAGCGGATCATCTTCTGATACCGATGAGACGGTTGAATCAGGTGCAGAAAACAGTTCTAAAGACAGCAGCGATGAGAGTGCAAAGGACAGCTCAAAAGACAGCGCAGAAAGTGCTTCTAAGGATGCTGATAAAGACAGCAAAGATAACTCTAAGGATGGATCAAAGAGCAGCTCTTCGAGTGGAAGCGACGCTGGAGCGATCACTCTTTCATCTGACGATACACAGGAAATACTGGATGACATCTTTTTGTCCTACCAGGGATATTCTGTTTCCAGTACCTATCCTGAGAGCTCAAAGAGCTATGTTATAAACGCGGATAAGGGCAAGAAACTGCTTGTGCTTAGATTTGACCTGTACAATGCTTCAAACTCCGCTAAAGACGTAAATATGCTCAAACTCAATCTTTTGTTCCAGATTATCCTAAACGGCAAGAATATAGGATATTCTTCGGTTACATTCTTACCTAACGACCTTACTTCATACATTGGAACAATAGATTCAAGGGCACACGAGAGCCTTGCAATACTTACGCAGATAGATGAAAAGAATGCGTCAAATGTAGACACTCTCGGGCTTATAATGACAAGAGGCGGCAAAGATCAGAAGATCAATCTGAGATGATCATATAAAAACTATATTGAACGCGTTATGGCGGCATTTTTCTTGATGAAAGATGTCGCTTTTTGTGTGCTATAATGTTTTTTGACATACATAAAAACGCATAACGGGAGGATGACATGATCAAAATAGTTTCAGACAGTACAAGCGACCTTTCCAAAGAAATCATTGATAAGTATGGGATAGTGATAGTCCCATTGTATGTAAGACTGGGGAATGAAGAAAAGAAGGACGGAATAGATATCACTCCTGAAGAGATATACAAGTGGTCTGATTCTACGGGGGAAACGCCCAAGACTGCAGCGCCTTCTGTTGCGGATTATATGAATGTTTTTGATGAGAATACGGAAGATGAGTACATTGTCTTTACAATATCTGCGTCGATGTCTGCAAGCAATAATAATTGCAGGCTTGCGGTGGAGGAGCTTGAGATTGAAGACAAGGTGAGGATCATAGATTCCGAGAGTCTTTCAACCGGTATCGGGCTTTTGGTCATGGAAGCGGTTGATCTTGTAAATGCGGGAAAAAATCTTTCTGAGATAGCAGAATATATCGATGGAGTAAAAAACAGAGTGAGGGCAAGCTTTGTTGTTGATACGCTTACGTTCCTTCACAGAGGAGGAAGATGCTCCGGAGCAGCCGCGCTTCTTGGCAATACTTTGAAGCTTCATCCCAAGATTGTCGTGAGCGAAGGTTCTATGCGTCCTGATAAGAAGTATCGCGGAAGCATTGATAAATGTTATATGAACTACGTAAAAGACATGCAGGATGAGCTTTTAAAGGCGAAAAAGGACAGAGTTTTTATCACTCATTCGGGCTGTTCAAGGGCTGATGTAGAGGAAATCAGAACTTTTTTGGAAAAATTAGGAATTTTCCTTGACATAATTGAGACGCGAGCCGGAAGTGTAGTCTCATCCCACTGCGGCCCAGGAACCATGGGCGTTTTGTTTATTTCAGGTTCGTAAAAAGCTCATGAAAAGTGACGGTTTTACGTAGGGTGATTCACAAAATGCAGAAACCATCATATTTTTTTAAAAAAATTTGCAAAAATGTGTTGACATGATATATGGCCAGTGATATATTTATATTCGTTGCTGATGCAGACAAAACACTGCAAACGCAGTACTGGAGCGGGTTTGAGGCTCCTTGTACCTTGACAAATAAACAGTAATGCAACCCTGAAAGATTCCAAGAGAATAATTCAGAAAAATGTAAATTAACGGACAGAACGAAAAGCCAAGCTTAAG
>JAFZQT010000116.1 GCA_017620235.1 Butyrivibrio sp.
ATTTTACCTAATTCTCAAACACAAAAGTGATAAAATATTTATGAAATTTTCTCAACACAAAAAAAGGCCCGCGGAAATCCGCGAGCCATAATTTATATGTTTTATTATCTTGTCTGTCCAATCTCTGCATAGTGCTTGCGCTTTGCGTCGTACATTTTCTTGTCGGCAAGCATGAATACTGAATGGACATCTTGTTCCTCTGTTTCGGAACGGAACGCATATCCATAGGATACGCTGTGGTTTACGTCAGGATCTTTTTCGTCAAGTTCCAGAAGCAGGTCATCAAGTTTCTTGAGAAGTGCATCCAGTTCCTCACGTTTTATGCTGTCAAATACGGCAAGGAATTCGTCACCACCTGTTCTGAAGCAGTCACCCTTTCGGCTGAATACTTTGGAAAGAGCATCTGCAAAGCCTTTAATAAGCTTATCACCCGCAGGATGTCCGTCGTTATCGTTGACCTGCTTAAGACCGTTAAGGTCCAGACTGACGATACAGAAATCATCATCAGAGTGTTCGAGCTCATTGAGCTTCATATCGCAACTTGCTCTGTTTGGAAGACGGGTAAGTGCGTCCTCGTAAGCGAGCTGAGTAAGAGATGCATACTCTTTTCGCTGAGCATAGAACTTTGTCATGAATACAAAGTGGTTCAGTAGCTGAGTTACAACGAAGAACAACGCGGCTGACGGAATCATGAACTTCATAATGAAGTTATCTCTACAATCAACGTTTCTGTTCAGCAGGTCAGAAATTGTTGAAAGCATAAAGCTGAAGCTGACACCGGTGATTCCGAACATAATGATCTGCGTTGAAGGATTCCTTGTCTTGCTACGAAGGTCCTTGATGTTATACATGACAAGAGCCAAAAATGAAAGTCCCGAAAGTATGTAATAAGGCTTCATGAAATGATGTATGTGTACTTTGTTCAGCAAGTGCAATGCTGTAAAAAGTATATTGAATGCAAGTGTCGCAAAACCAAGTACAGCAATGACCGTATAGCTGTCTTGCTTATGTAGGTTGTATATAAGCAGATAGATACAAGGTACGATCATGTAGAGCGATAAATAGCTCAATAATGTGGTCATTTCCCTATTCATAAGGAAAGTTGTGCAGTCAAAGGTTGTTAAGAGCCAGAATCCCAAAAGTATTACTATAAGTGAGCATATGATCTGCGTAAATACGCCTGAAGATCTCATGTACAGAACAAGTGAGATCAAGAGGAATATGTGTCCGAATACAATAAGGAACATTCCCGTCAGAAGAGGATATGCTGCAGTATACAAAAGGTATCTGTATATGTCATTAAAGTTACCCAAAAGAGGGGTTACGATGTTGACCTTGGTATCATTTTCAACAACATAGAGATCAATTGACAGCTTTTTTCCCTCGAAATTATTTTTAAGAGGAATGATGTTGTAGCCTGTTCCGACAAAAGAGCCATTTGTTCTTGCATCAAGGTTTTCCTTTGCAATAGAGTTACCGTCAAGGAAAACTTCATAAGCGCAGTGCTGTGTCTTGAAAACAAGATAAGGGAATGGTGCATTGTTTTTTGTCAGCGGACTGGGTCTGGTCAGAGTTATCTTATCGCCTCGTGAAAAGGTAAGACCCAATTGGTTACTCAGGTTAGAGATATCTGTGTTTAAATACTGCTGATTTCTATAGGTAATTACCCATCCTTTGTGAAGTGTAAACTTCGGGAACTGATACTTGATGTTAAGGAATGTGGTAAAAATAAATGAGATCAGTGCTATAAAAAAGATTGATGACAGAATGAAGGTAATATGTTTACGCATTAGCATTCACCTCCATTTCCTGTTCCATTTCTTTACGTCCGTGATGTTCTTTTTTCATTTCGTACATACGTGAGTCTGCGAGCATATATACTTCGTTTGAGGAAGCATTAGGTACTTCGTAACTGTAAGCATAGCCGTAGGATGCACTATACTGGAAGACCTGTTCCTTGCGGTTCCAGTCGGACATAAGAGAATGGAATTCATGTATTCTCTTAGTACAGCTGGATGCATGTTCGCCGAGCATGATAACGACAAATTCGTCTCCACCCATACGACCGATGAGGTTTGCATCCCAGAAACAGTCTGTCAATATTGTTGCAAAACCTGTAAGCAAACGGTCTCCTTCGTGGTGACCGTAAGTATCGTTGACCATTTTGAGCTTGTTCAGGTCGATACTTATGATTACATATATGCTGCGATCCTGTGAGATAACGTTCATTACCTGTTCGCAACGGGCTCTGTTGGAAAGTCCCGTCAGAGGATCGGTGTAAGCGAAATCCGATAGTCTCTCCTGCAGGGAAGAAATCTTGCTACTGTAAATACTATAGAACATATAACTGATAAGCAGGCATGAGACAAATATAACGGCACCAAAGGTAAATCCGTTACCATAGTTGCGGGTATAGCCGCGGTTGCTTGAATATTTGTGGTAGTTGAAAAGCACTATATCTACAGATGAGAATACAATGAATGTCACAACACCAATGAGGAAGAACATATCGGAACTGAGATTTCTGTTCTGCGAGTTTTTGAAATGTCTTCTGTTTTTTACCAGAATTATCAGTACTGTTATGGTTTCTGCAACTATATATCCCTGAATAAACGATGTCATTGTGGAGAAACGCTTAATTGTAGAGAGATGCAAGATCGTCATTCCGGCGAAGAGAAGGAAATCAAATATAACCAGAAGTTTCAAGAATCTCTTGAGTTTGCCCCTGAATATTGAAATGAAGTATCCCAGAATGGAAATAGGCATACAAATAAACGATGCATATTCGCAAAATGCGTTAGCAAGCTGGTTGTTAATAAGCATATCAATGAAGTCAAATCTGGCAACAATGTATGTACCAAAAAGAAGTGAGGTAAGTCCGCTGAAAAAGAGTCGTGATTCCTTATTGTGATATAAGAACATGTAAGGAGAAATGACTATAAGGATAAGCCCGAGCACTACTAGGAATACTCCGGCAAACAAATTTATGGTATTACTTAAAAGATGGTAGGATAAAATATCAACACTGTTTCCTATGATAAAAGGAGACAGTGAAGAAAAAGAAGCTTCCCTCGTACCGTGGAAAGTGATCGTGATCAGTTCTTCTGAATAATCTTTTACAAGTAAAACGTGATTATATATATTTGGAACTTCTGTAGTCTGGCTATATACGTCTCTTCCGTATGTATATATCTGCCAATTCTCCATTTTATCTTGTCTTTTGGAGCGTTCGGAATAATGACGTACATTTACGTCAACAATACTGTGTGTTGAATAAAAATAGAGGCATAAGGAGTCAGTAGGAATAGTAGGAAGTACCCTCGATAAAGTAAGTGAATCGCCTTCGTTGACAACAGGAAACTCAACGTCGTTTAAGTTTTTGTTGTTTGCTATTTCTACTCCGTTATAATTAACGGTCCATCCGTCATCGAGTGTTACTAAATCTGAGCTATACTGGTAGGAAGAATCAATGACTTTTATAAAAGAAAAAATGCCCAATACGATAAGCAATAAGAAGCCTATCGCAATCAAATTGTTGTTGACTCTAAATTTCATTCTGATTTCCTCATAATTTCATACATTAAGTATATATCGAGATTGAGAAAATTCCTAGAGTATTATTCACATTTGATATTCTTTGGGCTATTATGAAGTTATGATTATTAAACTACCGGAAAATGCAAAAAAGATATTGGATACCATGCATGAAGCTGGTTATGAAGCATATGTTGTCGGAGGTTGCGTAAGAGATGCGCTTCTTTCAAGGGAACCGGGCGACTGGGACATAACGACAAATGCTTTGCCCGAGGAGATAAAAAAGCTTTTTAAAAGAACTGTCGATACCGGAATTGAGCACGGAACGGTCACAGTTCTTATGGATAAAGAGGGATATGAAGTCACAACGTACAGAATAGACGGAAAGTACGAAGACAGCAGACATCCCAGTGAAGTAACATTTACAAAGAGTCTTACAGAAGACATGAGACGCCGTGACTTTACCATCAACGCCATGGCTTATAACGAGGAAGAAGGGCTTATTGACAGGTTTGGAGGAATTGATGACCTTGAGAATAAGCTGATAAGATGCGTGGGTGAGCCTACAGAGAGATTCTCAGAAGACGCACTCAGGATCATGCGTGCTGTCAGATTTTCAGCCCAGCTCGACTACGATATTGAAGAAAAGACCAAAGAGGCGATAAAAGAGCTTGCGCCTACTTTGTCCAAGATAAGTGCGGAGAGGATTCAGACTGAGCTTGTAAAGCTGCTTGTTTCAGATCATCCCGAGAAAGCCGGAGTTATGTACGAACTTGGTATCACCAAGGTCATACTTCCCGAATTCGATGCATGCATGGAGACTGAACAGTACAATCCTCACCATATGTACAGTGTTGGAGAGCATATTATTAAATCGCTTGAATATGTGAGAAATGATAAGGTTTTGAGACTTACCATGTTCCTTCACGACATTGCCAAGCCCGCTACGATAACAACGGGCGAGGACGGCCTTAACCATTTCCACGGACATGCACAGCTTGGCGAGCGAATGGCACATGACATTTTCAGACGCCTTAAGTTTGACAGAAACACGATGGACAGAGTGTGTAACCTCATTAAGTATCATGATGACAGGTTCCCTGCTACTGCAAAGAACGTGCGAAGATTTATGAACAGGGTTGGAGAGGACGAGTTCCCTTTCCTTCTTGATGTGAAATATGCCGATACTATGGCACAGAGTGAATATTATCGTGAAGAAAAGCTCAAGAATATTGAGGATTCAAGAGCTCTTTATGAAGAGATAAAAAAAGAAGGCGAGTGCGTTAGCCTTAAAAAGCTTGCGGTTAACGGCAAAGATCTGATCGGATTGGGTGTAGCTCCCGGAAAACAGATAGGAGAAGTCCTAGGAGCCATGCTTGAAGATGTTATTGACGAGCCTTCGCACAATAATAAAGAATATCTGCTCGATCCCGAGCGTTTAAAAAAATTTTTTCCAAAAGATCATTTATGAGGGGATGAACATGGGAAATTTCATGAGATCTATAAAAGTATCCATGGCAGTGTCTATGGCGTTTGTGCTTGTCGGCGTAAACGGCGTGGATGCGTATGCAGGTGCCAAAAGTGAGAAGGTAAGCATATCACTTGTAGGTAAGTACGATTCATCTGACACTGCGTCAATACGTTCTGTAGATACTGAAAATAAAGAGATAAGATTCAGAAATCACGCCACGGGTAGGACATATACCCTTAAGTATGACAATACAAGCATGATGTATGATCTCAGAGGAACGCCTATGTCTGCGAGACTCTTGGAGGAAGGACAGATTGTTGACGTTAACTTTTTGAAGAGTAGCAAGCATGTTACTTCACTTAAAGTATCGGACGAAGCGTGGACAATAGATGATACAAGGAATCATGAGCTGGTTAGGGGCGATGGAACTGCAAGAATACAGGGCGAGACATACAAGCTTGATTCAAGAACCCTGATACTCGCTGATGGATCGCCGGCTATAGCAGAAGATATATTAACGACTGATAATATCAAGGCTTATGGTATTGGAAAAGAGGTATATAGCGTTGTAGTAACAAGCGGACACGGTTATGTGAGCCTTTCATCCGATACGGTTGATGATCACAGTCTTGTCGGCGCTTGGCTTGAACTTGATAACGATGTTATCTATAAGATCTCACCCAATATGCTTCTGAGTGCACCCGAAGGTGATTATAATCTTCAGATCATCGGAAACGGCGCAGAATATAAGTCAACCGTCAATATAAGCAGAAATCAGGAGACGGTTGTTGATACGAGAAATGTCAAGATAACCAAGCCTAAAGAGGGGCTTGTTTCCTTTGAAGTAACGCCTGAAGACGCCGAGATATATTTGGACGGAGAGCAAGTTCTTACAGGCACTTCAAAGTCGGTCAGCTATGGATATCACAATCTCAAGGTATCGGCTGAGGGCTATATTACGCAGAACAAGTATCTCAAAGTCGGATCGGCAAAGTCTGTCATTAAGATAGAGCTTGAACCTGAGTCGGATGATACTGATTCTTCGAGGAGCTCAATGTCAGACAGTTCTTCGTTTGCTTCTTCAAAAGATAAGACGAAGTCATCGAGTTCAGTGTCTGTTGCGACGCTTCCCGGAAAGAGCTCTTCTGCAACATCGGCTTCAAGTGTGACAGATAAGGATAAGACTAAGAATCAGAAGAATAAAGTTATTGAAGGTTACAAGGTTTATGTCGATGAACCTGCGGGAGTCGAACTGTTTTTTGACGGCAACTATATAGGCATAACACCTACAAACTTCAAGAAAGTTTCGGGAAGTCACGAGATCATACTCAGAAAGAGCGGTTATAATACTAAGAGTTATCGCGTGAACATAGATGTCGACGAAGTGGATGTAAATTACAGATTTGATGACATGGTAAAAGAGCATAAGGACGATGAGCCCAAGCCTACGATTGAGGAGAAGCCGGGAACTGCTGCGACTGCAAGCACTGAGCCGACAACATCAACGACACCTGCTGCGGACACAGGCAAAACGTCTACTCAGGATACGACCAAAAAGCCTGATCCTGACGTTAAAGACATTCCTTCATCGGATGCAACAGCGCACTATACGAAAGATCCTTCGGCAGAAGCATCCTCGCATACAACGGCAACAACGGAAGACTCGTCAACCACGGCTTCTACTGAGGATGATGACAAAAAGAATAAGAACAATAAAGACAACAAAAATAACAAAGAAAATATCGATGCGGCAAACACCGCTTCAGGAGAGGAATAAATGAGACTGGATAAGTATTTAAAAGTAACAAGACTGATAAAGAGACGTACCGTGGCTAACGAAGCATGCGATGCGGGAAGGGTTCAGATAAACGGAAAGCCTGCGAAGGCTTCGACAGATGTAAAGGTCGGAGATAAGATAACCATCGGCTTTGGCAACAAGGATGTTAATGTCGAAGTGCTTGATGTGCGGGAAACAATACACAAGGAAGACGTGACAGAGCTCTACCGCTACATTTGACATGGTTTTACAGCATGTATTACAATAAAAATATAATAGTGGTTAAAGAGGTACGATATGGCGACAAAAGCACGCTACAAAAGGCGTAGTTTCCAAAATAAAGCGGGCATGGCTCTGGCAACATTCGTAGTTATAATCCTTGCGACTGTTGTATCTGTAAAGAGTGTCAGTCTTTTGAAAAAGGTTAATGAGTTTGAGGAGAAAGAAGAATACCTCAACGCCCAGATTGATGCCGAGATAGCAAGAGGCAAGGATATAGCTGAATTTGAGAGATATACGCAGACACGAAAATACATAGAAGAAACTGCTAAGGATAAACTTGGACTGGTTTATCCCGGTGAGATTGTATTTAAAATTGAGGACAGGTAATTTGTTATTTATTTGCGGAGTATAGCGCAGACAATGATACGGGTACGTATGGGTCTGCGCTTTAATTTTACGACATGAACAGATTTGAAAATACCGTACTAAACTATATAAGAGCCAATAAAATGGCAGTTTCCGGGGACAAGATCCTTGTAGGATTTTCGGGCGGAGCGGATTCTGTCGCACTTTTGCTGGCTTTGTACAGGTTAAAAGAGCTTCTTGGAATTGAGCTTGTTGCAGTTCACGTAAATCACGGTATTAGGGAAGAAGCGGGCGAAGATGCAGAGTTTACAAGGAAATTCTGTGAAGAAAGAGGGATAAAGTATTTTCTTGTGGAAGAGGATGTCCCTAAGATCGCAAGAGAGAATAAGCTCACCGAAGAAGAGGCGGGACGTAATGTAAGGTACGAGGCTTTTCACAGCATCGCAGAAAAAGAGGGCGCTTCGAAGATTGCGGTGGCGCATCACAGAAATGACGTGGCAGAGACACTTCTTTTAAACCTGCTTAGAGGAACGGGACTTCACGGAGCAGGCGCTATCAGGGCTGTGAGAGATGATATAATCAGACCTCTTTTGTGTGTGACAAGGCAGGAAATCGAGAAATACCTTGCCGGCGAAGGAATTTCTTTTTGCCATGATGTGACCAATGATGAGAATATTCATACGAGGAATAAGGTCAGAAACGAGCTTATCCCTTATATGACCGAGAATATAAATGCAGAGGCGGTAAAGCATCTGTGCAGAGCGGCGGCTGATTTTGCCCTTGCAGACGATTTTATTTGTAAGGTTACGGGAAATCTTTTTGATAAGGCGTGTACCTTTGACGGAAAAAGTGTCAGAATAGAATTAAAGGTTCTTAAGAGCGAGGATCTTTTTATACAAAAGAATGTTATTCTTAAGTGTTTCGAGCTGCTGACGCCCAATAGAAAAGATATTACGTCCGCTCATGTGGATGCGGTAACGGATATCACGGAATCGACAGACGGAACGGCATATGTGGATCTTCCGTACGGACTTGTCGCAAAGAGGGAATATGAAGTACTGACGCTTTCTGAGAAAGTTTCGGGAAGCCCGGATAATACGCTTGTTATAGATTTTTTTGACCATGTGAAAAGAGAAGGTGAGGCAAGCGAAGACGTCCCGGGAATCGGAAGGATGAGAGCAAGCATAATAGAGTACACTAAAGGTGCAAACATTCCGAGCGGTACGTATACTAAATGGTTCGATTGTGATAGAATACAAGCAGCCGTTTTTAGATGTAGAAGACCCGATGATTATATATTTATTGAGACGGGAAGCGGCGTTCATAAGAAAAAGTTGTCGAAGTTCATGACAGACGTCAAAATTCCCATAGACAGAAGAGACAGTATCTATGTATTGGCTGACGGAGACCATGTTCTGTGGGTTCCCGGATATAGGATAAGTGCCGGGATTAAAGTGAGTGAAGATACAAAAAGTATTTTGGCTATAAATTTTTTGGATGGAGGAAAAAACGGTGGCTGAATCAGTGCGCGTTTTATTGACAGAAGAGGAAGTTGACAAGAGGATAAAGGAGCTTGGAGAAGCGATAAGCAGAGATTACCAGGGTGAAACCGTTCACCTTGTATGTGTATTAAAGGGGGGCGTGTTCTTTATGTGTGAGCTTGCAAAGCGTATTACCGTCCCTGTTACTATGGATTTCATGTCAGCATCAAGTTACGGAAGTTCTACCAAGTCAAGCGGTGTAGTTAAGATTGTAAAGGATCTTGATGAGCCTCTTAAGGACAGACATGTTATTATAGTAGAGGATATTGTTGATTCGGGAAGAACTTTGTCATATCTTATCAAGATGCTTGGTGACAGAGAGCCTGCTAGTATCAAGCTTTGCACATTGCTTGATAAGCCTGAACGCAGAGTTACAGATGTAAAGGTTGATTATACGGGATTCGAGATTCCCGATGAGTTTGTTGTAGGATACGGACTTGACTACGATCAGAGATATCGTAACCTTCCGTATATTGGTGTAGTAGAATTTAATTAAACTAGGCGACAAAAGTAAAAAGCTTCCGAAAGGGGAACATAAGCAATTGAACCGGAATAAAAGTTTTAATTCAATTTTTCTTTTTGTAGTAGTATTACTTGTTTGTGTTATATTCATTGAATATGGTAAGAGCTTTATTTCCAGCCAGTCCGGCGCATATTCCATGAATGAATTTGAGCGTGACCTTAATGCAGACACAGTCTCATACGTAATGATCATGCCAAATTCCGAAACACCTACAGGTTCTGTAAGAGTCAGCTTCAATAACGGAAGCGACGAGGTGACATTCTACACAACTGATGTGACAAAGGTTGAGAGCATTTGCACAGAAAAGAGTGTAAAGACGGAGGTAAAAGACATTCCGTCTGAGAATGTGCTTATAAATGGCATAATTCCCGTAATCGTGGGACTTATCGTGATGGTATTTGTTTTCTCGATGTTCAGCAATATGCAGGCGAGCAATTCGGGAAACAGCCGCATGATGAACTTTGGAAAGAGCAGAGCTAAGTTATCCACGGGTGATGACAATAAGGTCAAGCTCGATGATGTAGCGGGACTTAAGGAAGAAAAAGAGCAGCTTGCAGAGATTATCGAGTTCTTGAAAGATCCCGGTAAGTTCACGGCTGTCGGAGCAAGAATCCCTAAGGGCGTTCTTCTTGAAGGTGCACCCGGAACAGGTAAGACGCTTCTTGCTAGAGCAGTTGCAGGTGAGGCAGGCGTTCCGTTCTTTAGTATTTCAGGTTCTGACTTTGTAGAGATGTTTGTCGGCGTAGGTGCTTCAAGAGTAAGAGATCTTTTTACTGAGGCAAAAAAGAATGCGCCTTGTATAATATTTATTGATGAGATTGACGCGGTTGCAAGACGACGCGGTACAGGAATGGGCGGCGGACACGACGAGAGAGAGCAGACGCTCAACCAGATGCTTGTCGAGATGGACGGATTTGGTGTGAACGAGGGAATCATCGTAATGGCTGCCACAAATAGAGTAGACATCCTCGATCCCGCGATCTTAAGACCCGGAAGATTTGACAGAAAGATTACTGTAACAAGACCTGATATCGGCGAAAGAGAGGCAATTCTTAAAGTTCATGCACATAACAAGCCTCTTGGAAGCGATGTTGATCTTAAGCAGCTTGCACAGACAACTGCCGGATTTACAGGTGCAGATCTTGAGAATCTTTTAAATGAAGCAGCTATAAATGCGGCGGTAGACAGCAGAAAGTTCATTACTCCAACTGATATCAACAGAGCATTTACACAGGTTGGAATCGGAACTGAGAAGCACAGTAAGATCATTTCCGAGAAGGAGAAGAAGATAACGGCTTATCACGAGACAGGACATGCGATTCTGTTCCACCTTCTTCCGGATGTAGGACCTGTACATACTATTTCAATTATTCCTACGGGACTTGGCGCAGCGGGTTATACAATGCCTCTTCCCGAGAATGACGATATGTTCCTTACAAAGAGCAAGATGCTTCAGGAGATCATGGTATCTCTTGGTGGAAGAATTGCTGAGGAGATCATCTTCGGCGATATCACAACAGGAGCATCAAGTGACATCAGGAAAGCTACTCAGGAAGCCAGAAGCATGGTTACCAAGTACGGTATGTCTGAAAGCATCGGTGTTGTAAACTACGATGACAATGAAGAAGACGTGTTCATCGGATATGATATATCTCATTCCAAGAAGCACAGCGAGCTTATGTCAGGCGAGATTGATAAAGAAGTAAAGACAATAATAGACAAGTGTTACGCAAAAGCAAAAGAGATTATTCTTAAGTATGAGGACATTCTGCACAGTAGTTCAGCACTCCTCATAGAAAAGGAGAAGATCGGAAGAGAAGAATTTGAAGCATTATTCGACGGACATAATGTGGATATCGATTTTGCATTAGAAGTCTGATTGTGAAAACTGCACAAAAACTCACAGCTGTTTTTGACAAAATTGTGAAGTATTAGTCTTTACGCGGGTTTGGGTGGGTGTTAGTATAATATGCGTAACCCCCCAATACATTATATAGTTTTTTGCTATACCCCATAAGAAAGAAATACCTTCTCTTAGAAAAGACAGCTGCTGCTGTCTTTTTTGCTTTTTAGGAATGGCCTATGAATGAGAGAGCGTTTTTCCATGACATGACCTTAGACTACCTAAGGCCGGCGGAACCGGACAAAAACAGAAAGGTAGATATAAGATTCAGATGCAGGAGGGCTGAGGCATCTGAGATTATTTTGGTGTGGAAAGGCGAAAGACATCCAATGACTTGCTCGGAAACATCGGGAGAGTTTGATTTCTACGATGCGACCGTAAATGCAGGCGAAGAGCCTGTTAGTTACTTTTTTGAAATTGAAGGTATGGACGGCAGTTTCTTCTACTATGATAAGAGGGGCGCCGTTACGAATATAATGGAGAGCATGAATTTCAGGATATATCCCGGTCTCTCAACCCCTAAGTGGGCTAAGGGCGCGGTGATATATCAGATATTCGTGGAGAGATTCTGTAACGGAGATAAGGATAACGACGTTGTCTCCGGTGAATATTCTTATTACGGAAGAAACGTAGTGAAGGTCGATGAATGGGAAAAATATCCCGATCCTCAGTACGATTTCGGAGAATTCTATGGTGGTGATCTCAAGGGAGTAATGGATAAACTCGATTATCTCAAGGATCTTGGGATAGATGCGATCTATTTTAACCCCTTATTTGTATCACCTTCTTGTCACAAGTACGATACCCAGGACTATGATCATATTGATCCTCACTTCGGTAAGATTGTTGAGGATGGCGGAAGTGTACTCAAGCATGATGAGCATGATAACACGAAAGCGACTAAATATATAAAGCGCGTCACAGATCTAAGAAATCTTGAGGCAAGTGATGAGTTTTTTGCAGAGCTTGTCAGCGAAGCGCATAAACGCGGGATAAAAGTAATACTGGACGGCGTTTTCAATCACTGCGGTTCATTTAATAAGTGGATGGACAGGGAGCGGATCTATGAAAAGAACAAAGATTATGAGCCCGGCGCCTATGTTTCTAAGGACAGTCCGTACCACGATTTCTTCGCATTTACGGGAGATGCCTGGCCATATAACTCGCAGTATGACGGATGGTGGGGATATGACACGCTTCCTAAGCTAAATTACGAGGGTTCCAAGAAGCTCGAGGAATATATATTAAGTATTGGCAGAAAGTGGGTTTCACCTCCGTTTAACGCAGACGGCTGGAGACTTGATGTTGCTGCGGACCTCGGACACTCGCAGGAATATAATCATTATTTCTGGAAGAGATTTAGGGAAGAAGTGAAAAAAGCCAATCCGCAGGCGATAATCCTGGCTGAGCAGTACGGACCGGCAGCCAGCTGGCTTATGGGCGATGAGTGGGATACGGTCATGAACTATGATGCATTCATGGAGCCCGTAACGTGGTTTCTTACGGGAATGGACAAGCATAGTGATGAGTTTAAGCCGACTCGTATCGGTAATGCCAGGGAGTTTTTTGACACGATGTTATATATCGGCGGTGAGAATTTCACCATGCCTTCCTTGTATACGGCGATGAATGAGCTGTCAAATCACGATCATTCCAGATTCCTTACGAGGACGAGTCAGAAGGTCGGAAGAAGCAGCACTCTCATGTCATCATCGGCAAATACCGGAATAAGTAAGCCTGTGATGAGGGAAGCTGTGATGATACAGATGACGTGGCCCGGCGCGCCTACTATATATTATGGCGACGAAGTCGGACTCTGCGGATTTACGGATCCCGACAACAGAAGAACTTTTCCTTGGGGTAACGAAGACCTTGAGATGCTCGAATATCATAAGAAAATGATAAAGATTCACAAGAAGCACAAGGAGTTTTCAGAAGGATCGATACGTGAACTGTATGCAGATTTCAATTTTATAGCATACGGGCGCTTTAACAGGACGGCGGCATCTGTCGTAATAATCAACAACAATGATTATGAGGTTACAAAAGAGATTGATGTCATGCCAATAGGTATTCCAAAGGATGCGCTCATTACACAGCTCATGCTTACAGATGGAATGGGCTTTATCGACACCCCGAGCAGTATGAGGGTGAAAGAAGGTATATTGACGGTGACGGTATCGAGGAAGTCAGGACTGATCCTGCGTTACGACAGCCTGGCACCTAAAACATCAGAAGGATTCTGGGCTGACAACTTCATCAGCTTTGAATGATTGTGAAATGATTAACTTTATTTTTTAGTAAGGTAAGTATATAATAGATTTAGTCGTTCAATAAGGGCGTGGGGATAATATAGCGCCTACAAAAATATAATGTAAGGGAGATAAACTATGTTAGTATCCGCAAAAGACATGCTTGTAAAAGCAAAAGAAGGTCACTACGCAGTAGGACAGTTTAACATCAATAACCTCGAGTGGACAAAGTCCATACTCTTAACTGCTCAGGAACTTAATTCACCTGTTATCTTAGGTGTATCTGAGGGCGCAGGTAAGTATATGACAGGTTTTGAGACAGTATCAGCAATGGTTAAGGCAATGGATAAGTGCCTTGGAATCACAGTTCCCGTTGCTCTTCATCTTGATCATGGTACATATGACGGATGTTATAAGTGCATCGAAGCCGGATTCACATCAATCATGTTTGATGGCTCACACTATGATATTGAAGAGAATGTTGCTAAGACAACTGAGCTTGTAAACGTTGCTCATCATCTTGGACTTTCTATCGAAGCTGAAGTTGGTTCAATCGGTGGAGAAGAAGATGGAGTAGTAGGAATGGGTGAGTGTGCAGATCCCAACGAGTGCAAGAGAATTGCAGATCTTGGTGTAGATATGCTCGCAGCAGGTATCGGTAACATCCACGGTAAATATCCTGAAGGATGGCCGGGACTTAGATTTGACGTTCTTGATGCTATTCAGCAGAAGACAGGAGCTATGCCTCTCGTTCTTCACGGTGGTACAGGAATTCCTGCTGATATGATCAAGAAGGCAATCACACTTGGCGTTTCTAAGATCAACGTTAATACAGAGTGCCAGCTTTCATTCGCAGACGCTACACGTAAGTATGTGGAAGCAGGTAAGGATCTTGAAGGAAAGGGATTTGATCCCCGTAAGCTTCTTGCTCCCGGTTCTGAAGCTATCAAGGCTACAGTTAAGGAGAAGATGGAACTCTTCGGATCAGTTGGAAAGGCTTGATCGTTTATTCCAATTTATTAAGAACAACGAGGCGAAGCTGTTTGGCTTCGCCTTTACTTTATAATTAAGGGGTACACTATGCATAACGAACTTACTAAAAAAGATATAGAAGACATGGAAGCGGAGATCGAACACCGCAAAGTCGTAGTGAGAAAAGAACTCTTGGAGCATGTTAAGGAAGCGCGTGCTCAGGGCGATCTGTCTGAGAACTTTGAGTATTATGCTGCCAAGAAGGCAAAGAACCAGAACGAGAGCAGGATCAGATTTTTGGAGAGAATGATCAAGACCGCCAAAGTTATCGATGATGACAGCGGAGAAGATCAGGTCGGAATGAATAAGTCTGTCACAGTTGTTCTTGATGAAGATAAATCCGAAGAAACGTACAAAATAGTTACAACAATGCGACAGAATTCTTTGAAAGGACTTATCAGTATCGAGTCCCCGCTTGGAAAACAATTACTTGGACATAAAGTAGGAGACCATGTTACTATTAAAGTAAGTGAAGAATATAGTTACGGTGTAACGATAACAAAAATAGAAAATACAGGATTAACTGATAACGACAAAATAAGAGATTTCTGAGTAGTATTTCCGAATGGAGGTATTATGCACGCATTTCAACCGGTAAATCCCGAAGAGATCGAAGAGGGAGCTTATAGTTTTGTTGGACAGAAAATAATTATAACCTGTAAAAATGGTGATAAAGTTAATGCAGTCTCCGCTCCATGGGGCGGAGTGGGATACGTATGGAATAAAAGGGTTACTTTCATATTTGTTCGCGCGAACAGATATACAAGAGAGTGTATCGATAATTCCGGGGAGTATTCAATAAGCTTTATAAATCAGGAGACTTATCGCGGAGCTCTTAAGTACCTTGGTATGGTATCGGGAAGAGACGAGGATAAGATCGCCGGATCAAGGCTTACGGTCAATGACTATCAAGGCATACCGTTTATTGATGAAGCCCATGAGGTAATACCTTGTAAAGTTCTATACAAACATATCTTTGATGAGAGCAGTTTTATTGATAAGAATATAATCCAGGACCTGCATCTTGAAAATGAGCAGTACATTATGTATGTAGGTGAGGTACAGACGATATTGTTGAAATAACAGATCAGGCTATCTTATGAGGAATATATGAAGAACATCAAAATGCGAAGGCTTCTTGTCAGCATCTTAATCTCTGTCACAGTCACAATGTCTTTTTTGTGCGGTTGTGCATCAGCGTCAAATAATGCACAACAGGTGGCGCTCGCGCCAAAAGTAGAGGATACTCGTAAAGTAATACGCATTGCTACCTGGTACGAGGATTCTTATATTACAAATTTCAAAGCCTATCTGGCAAGCAGATTTCCCGAATATGATTTTGAATATACTTACATTCAGCGAACTAACTATGAGTCCGTGATCGATTCACAGATTTCTTATGACGGTGCGGCAGACATAGTGCTTGTTACTGAGAATATGGCAAAAAAATACGCAAGAGGCGGATATCTTGTGCCACTTTCCAAGATGGTAAAAGGATTTTCCGATGAGGCGCTTGATAAATTTAAATATATTGATGATTATTACGCAGTACCCGGCGTAAGTACTTTTGAGTGCCATTATTTCAATCAGGATTATTTTGATGAATTCGGTTTTTCTCCTCCGTCTGTATATTCTGATTTTAGCGACATGTGTAAGATTGCAATGAAGAATGGGGTAAAACCGCTGTCTGCAGGGCTCAAAGAAAAAGAGGGACTTGCAAGCAGTTTGATAGCCATAATGCAGGGGTCATATTTTAATACGCCTGAGGGTGAATCTTTTGGAGAAAGACTACAGAAAGGCGAAGCTTCTTTTTACAAGGAATTGTACCCTGATATTGCGGTATGGTACAGCTTCATTGAGGATGGCGTATTTACACGCGATATGTGCCTTATGGATAAGCAGGCGGCTATAGAAGAATTTGCATCGGGAAAGACAGTTTTTTTGGCAGGTGGTCCGGAGGACTACAATCAGATATACAGAGTTAATCCAAATATGCACTTGGGGAGCATACCTTACGGCGGAAAAGATGACGGAAGTCAGCTGCTTCTCGGAGGGTGTGAGTACGGTTTTGCTGTGGTAAATGACGATAGAAATGTGGAGGAGGCGCTCAAGGTAGTTAGATCGCTTACTTCGCTGATGGGACAGAAAGCACTTTGGAAGGACTCGCCCGGAAGCAAAACATATCTTAAAAATGTGAAGTTCAAATCACCCAAGGAATTTGACAATCTTCAGGAGGCTCTTGAGAACAGTACTTATATGCCCTATACGGGTTGGGGATTTTACAGTAGAGAAATATCACTTGAACTTGAAAATGAATTACAGCAGGTTCTTCTTGGAAGAGAGGACCTGGAGGATGCTTTTAAAAGGATAGACGGAAAGGCTAAAGCAATCGTTGAAGGCAATTGATGCCTAGAGGGGTTAGAATGAATAGCTTACTGGATAGATTAAAACTACGAAGTATTAAGCACCAACTGAAAGCTATTTTTGCCATGCTTGTTGTGCTGCCGATAGTCATTATCGGTATCTATGCTTTTGTAGTATCTAAAAGTAATGTTACAGAGCTTACCAGAGCGTCTATGGAGGGAAGCGCAGAGGTAATATCAAATGGCATAGAGATGGCGGTAAAAAGAGAGTCTGATGTAATCAAATTTTTTTCCTATGAAGAGGCATTCAGAAGCGCACTTGATCACGCCGATGCAGATCCCTATACACTTTCGGCAGTTATGACAGAGACAATTGAACCGCTTATCTGGTACTACATCGGAAGCGACAGCGATATCAAAGATATTCATATTTATTCTGATAGGATAGAGGGCAGAATTGGCGAGTTTCTAAGTTATCCCGACGATGATGAAATTAAAAAATGGTATGAGATGTGCAGAAACGAAAACGCAAGCATATGGGCGATGAACGAAAAGGGGGAGGTTTGCATAATAAAATCTCTTCTTGATGCTGCGACCACTTCCAAGATGATCGGAATGATCACTTTGAAGGTGAATAAGGAGAACTTTTTTTCTGCCACCACAAAGCTGGGGTATCTGGATAACGGACTTGCTATTGTGGATTCATCAAATAAGATCGTTACCAAAAAGGACCTTCGGAGCAGTGACCTGGACAGGAAGGTCATAGAGGATATTCTGGGTAGGGAATATGCCAATCTGGACGGGTTTAAGTCGACGGATGATTACCTGATAATCAGGTCAAAAGAAATGGATAACGGCTGGCAGCTTTATTATTACGTTGACAGCAGAGAAATGCTGGCGGATGAGATCACTATTCTTTTGGGAGACCTGATTATAGCCATGACGATACTGGCGCTTGGCTTTTTAATAGCGTCACAGATGGCGAATCGTTTTTGCGCAAGAATCGAGGGACTAAATATCATTGCTGAAGACATAAAACGCGGCGACTTTGAAGTGGGTATCGTCGATGATGGAAAAGATGAGATCGGACAGCTATATAATTCGATGATAAGTATGGCGGCGCAGTTAAAGGCGATGGTTGATGAGATTCAGAGACGAACCGAGAGGGAACTGTTTCTCAAGGAAAATGATATTCATTACAGAGACTGGTTGTTTGATTTCGTGGTTGAAAAAAACAACGATATCCTTGCGATAGTAAACGCCAAGAGTTTTGAGGTCGAATTCCTTACAGCTAATGCTGCGGATATTTTAGGTATACCTTCAAAGGAACTTTTCAGGGATATAAGAAATGTAAATATAGCTCAAAAACCGGGATCTGAAGACAGGCTCAGTACGATATTTGAAAGATGTGCACAGACAGGTAAAGTTGAGGTTGTAGATGAGCTGAAACTTCATAACTTTATGACCAATACAGATCTGTATTACAGAGGTGCGGTGGCATGCACAATTGATGACAGCGGAAGAAGACTTGCCATAGCCCTGTATGACAGGACACAGGAGGTTAAGAGAAATCACCAGCTTTTGGAGGCATTTCATGCAGCTGAAGCAGCCAACAAAGCAAAGACAAATTTCCTTGCAAATATGTCGCATGATTTCAGGACTCCTATGAATGCGATCACAGGATTTAATCTCCTTATTGAAAAGCACTCGGATGAACCTGAAAAAGTAAGGGAATACACGCATAAGATCAGCCTTGCTTCGAGGAGTTTATTGGCACTTCTAAATGAAGTACTTGATATGAGTAAGATCGAGAGTGGAAGAACCACACTTGATATCAAGGAAATGGCGATAGGAATATTACTTGAAGAGATCAACTCTGTGATAGCTTATCAGGCAAAGGCAAAAAGGCAGGAATACATAGTTAATGCAGAGGGTGTTGTGCACGATGTATTTCTGGGTGATAAGCAGAGAATTAATGAGATCCTCATGAATATACTCAGTAATGCTGTTAAATACACAGGTGAAGGAGGCAGGATAGAATTCACCATAAAGGAGTCCGAATCAGCGTCGGAAGGCTTCAAAGATCTGACATTTAGCGTCAAGGACAACGGAATAGGAATGAAGCCTGAATATAAGGAGAAAATATTTGAGGCTTTTTCAAGAGAAGAAAGTCATGTAAATAAAGAGATTCAGGGAACCGGTCTTGGAATGGCAATAACGAGAAGCCTTGTAGAGCTTATGGGTGGAACCATAAGAGTAGAAAGTGAGGAGGGAAAAGGAAGTACTTTCACTGTTACTTTGAGGCTTCATGCAGTAGAAGAAGCGGACGTAGATTTCTGGAAGAGTCACGGCATAGGAAGAATACTTTTTATAAACAGCAAACACAGTGAGTGTGAGCAGCTTACAGAGAAGCTTAATAATGACGGTGTCGATGTTATGGAATCACCGACAGGATTCGGGGCACTTCACCTTATAGATGTTTGCCAGGCTGAAGATACACCTGTAGACCTTGTTTTGGTGGATCAGAAAGTACAGAATATGACGGCACCTGAGATCGTAAGGAATATTAGGGCAAAAGATAAATCAAAATCGGCCACATCTTTGATCATTGTTATGGCGGATGATTTTGAGTCTATAGAAGACGAAGCAAAAGAGGCAGGAGCAAACGATCTTTTACAGAAGCCGCTGTTCATATCAAGTCTCAAGCAGTCAATAAATGATATTGCCAAGAGGATAACGGAAGCCAATTATGATGAGACTGATAACCCGCTTAAGGGAATGAAGTTCCTTGCGGTAGAAGATAACGATATCAATGCGGATATTCTTGCAGAGCTCATGGCAATGGAGGGAGCATCCGTAATAAGGTGTACGAACGGACTTGAAGCTGTTGAGAAATTCAAGAGTTCTAAAGAGGGCGATTTTGATATGATCCTGATGGATATTCAGATGCCTGTAATGAACGGTTATGAAGCGGCAATCCTGATACGTGGTCTTAAGACGGAATGGGCGAGCAAAATACCTATAATTGCAATGACTGCAAATGCATATGCCGATGACATTCAAAAGAGTTATGATTCGGGAATGAATGCACACATTTCGAAACCAATAGATATAAGGATTGTTGAAAAGACAATAATGGAGTTTAAAAAAGCATGAAATTATGAGAAAATAGGGAATGTAGAGGCGTTCCCTATTTTGTTATTAATCAATACTTTTAAAAAGGAGAGACAACTATGAATGGCATAAAGAAAGTTATTGAAGATATTTTTTGGATCGGAGGAAGTGACAGGAGACTGGCAAGATCTGAGAATATTTTTCCGATTCCTGAAGGCGTTTCATATAACAGTTATTTTATCGATGATGAAAAGA
Source organism: Butyrivibrio sp. (assembly GCA_017620235.1). Taxonomy (GTDB): domain Bacteria; phylum Bacillota; class Clostridia; order Lachnospirales; family Lachnospiraceae; genus Butyrivibrio. The sequence goes on from JAFZQT010000116.1 coordinate 20,354, forward strand.
CAGCAGTTTTTGACACAGCAGATATATCAATTTCAGACCAATATCTTGAGAATTTGAAGACAGTAATTTCGGGTAAAAAATTGGACTATCTTGTGGTACTTCATATGGAGCCCGATCACTGTTCATTAATAAACACTGTAGTTACGATGTTTCCTGAGGTTACAGTGGTTGGAGCTAGTAAAACTTTTGAGTTTATGAAGCAGTTTTTCCCCGAGTCTGAGAACTATAAAAAATTGGAAATAAAAGAGGGGGATGAACTCTCAACAGGAAAGCATACATTTAAATTTGTTTCTGCTCCTATGGTACATTGGCCTGAAGTAATGATGGCATATGATGTTACATCAAAAGCTCTTTTTGCGGCAGATGCATTTGGAACATTCGGAGCACTTGATGGCGGACTTTTCGCAGATGAATATGATTTTGAAAAAGATTTCCTTGATTCTGCAAGAAGATATTATGCAAATATTGTAGGTAAATATGGCATGCCTGTTCAGACGGTTCTGAAGAAGGCTGCAGGACTTGATATTAAGATGATACTTTCTCTTCACGGTCCTGTATGGAGAGAGAATATAGGTTGGATTCTTGATAAATACCAGAAGTGGAGCACATATACAGCAGAGACTGATGACATAGCGGTTGTTTACGGAAGTCTTTACGGACATACAGCAAGTGCTGCTGAGGCAGTTGCAGCTTCGCTCAGAGAGAAGACCGGAAAGAACGTAAAAGTATATGATGTTTCCGGAACGGATGTATCATATCTTATCGGTGAAGTTTGGAGATGCAGTAAGATAGTTCTTATCTGTCCTACATACAACGGTGGAATTTATCCTCCGATGGAAGCATTTATAAATGATATGCTCGCGCTTGGAGTACAGAACAGGATATTTGCCCTTGGACAGAACGGAACATGGGCACCTGTTACAGTAAAGCTTATGACAGATAAACTTCAGACATTAAAGAACGTAAAAATACTTGAGCAGAATCTGACAATTAAGAGTGCTCTTTCAAAAGGTGATGAAGATGCGGTTGCAGCCTTTGCGGAAGCGGTTGCAAATTCAAGCTTTTAAGTATAAACTCAAAAAAAGAAATTAAATATCAGAAATACCGTAACATGAGGTGGAGGAAAGTTGTGAGAAGAAGTAATACATTTAAGATGATCGTCGGCATCATAATGACAGCAGGAGCAGTTCTTTGTGCAGCCGGAACGTATGATACATTAAACGGGAGAGAAGGTAGTGTTGTAGAAGCTGCCGGAAGAGTTGTTAGTATCGATTCATGTACTATTTCCGGAGACAGTGTTGTAGTTAATGTTTCTACAAATAATGTACCCGGTTCTGATGACGGTAAATATTACCTTTACGCAGATGAGGTTTATCAGGATGGCGTAACAGGTGATGTTGTGGCAACAACAGAGAAGGGTAAGAGTGCGACATTTAAATTTGACCTTGGACTTGGAACAAAGGGATCAAATCTTTCAAAGAAATTTCTCGTTGCTGTTAAGAGTGGCGGCTCCATGGTTCAGGTAAGTGATGAGCACTATATAACAAACCCCGAAGCTATTGCTACAAAAACTGTAGGAAGAAATGACCACGGAATGAAGGGTATTCTTCCCAATAATGCAGATGCTTCAACATTCAAGGATCTTGGCATAGCACAGATGGTATATAACCTCTACATGGGTGATATAGTAGGACCTTCAACAAACGGAGCGTATCCTACAACCGAGTTTGCATATGATGGCAAGACATATCAGTTCAACACAGCTGCGCTTCAGCAGTATGACGGCTTTGTAAGATGGTGTTCTATCAACAATTTCCAGCTTACACTTACTATCTTGAATAATAAGACAGCAGCCGGTGCGGATCTCATACATCCTCTTTCAAGAGATGCACATGTATGTCCCGGATATGCAATGAATACCAAAGAGGATGAAGGTACACAGCATCTTAAGGCTATCGCAGCATTCCTTGCGCAGAGATATTCAGGCGGACAGTTTGGAACTGTGGATAACTGGGTAATCGGAAACGAAATAAATGCCAGAACAGAATGGTATTACATGGACTCAACAAACCTTGAGCTCAATGTAAATGAATACGTAAAGGCATTTAGAATATTCTACAACGGTATCAAGAGTGTAAATGGAAATGCGAGAGTTTATAACTCTATCGATCAGGAGTGGAACAGAAAGTCCAATCCGGGATGCTTCCTTGCAAAAGAATATCTGGATAGATTTAACTACTATATCAGACGTGAAGGAAACATTGACTGGTCACTTTCAGTACATCCATACAACGCTCCGTTGTTCGATCCTTATGCTTGGAAGCAGCAGGCACAGTATGTAAACACATCTCTTGGAACACCTTATATTACGATCGAGAACATATATCTTCTTACAGATTATATGAATCGTGCAGAAATGCTTAATCCTGCCGGAAACGTAAGACAGATTTCTCTTTCAGAGATTGGATATACTTCAAGCTTTGGAGAGGATGCACAGCTTGCATCAATCGTATATGCATATACAATGGCTAAGAGCAATCCATATATCACAAGCTTTATCCTGTTCAGAGAGACAGATGATGCACACGAAATGGAGAGCCATATAGCACAGGGACTTAAGAACCTTGACGGAAGCAAGAAACAGTCTTATGATGCTTACAAGTATATGGATACAAAAGAGGCAGGAACTTACAAAGCAAAAGCGTCCGAGATAATTGGACATGATATTGATGCTTTGGTAGCAAACAGAACATTCATGAGCAGAAACGGTTGGTTTTTGAACGATTGAAATTGACTTGGAATTGACAATAGACTGCATTAGACTCGACACATCCGTAAGGGTGTGTCGTTTACTATAAGTATGGAGAAATTTATGAGCAAGTCCAGAGACAAAGAACTTGAGACATTGAACAAAATAACAAGTATGCAAAAAGACCTGTTGGGAAGCCTTTACGGAGACTTCTTTTCTGCACCGGTTTCCAAGCCGGCAAAAGAAAATGATTCTTCTGAAAATATTACAGGTTCACAACAGGGCGTAAGTGATACACCTGTGGCAGATAAAGTTGATGCGGTAAAAAATGCGCATGATGCACTTGATGAAGCGAAGGCTCTTTTTGCGGCAGATAATAATCTTAATTCTTCAGAAGAAAAGAAGGATGAGGAACCGGAAGAAGATCCTATGGAGACACTTGAAAAGTTGATAGGTCTTGGTTCCATAAAAGATGATGTCAAAGAGCTCACGGCTTTTGTTAAAGTTCAGAAGGCAAGACAGGAGCAGGGGCTTAAATCTGTGCCGGTATCTCTTCATCTTGTATTTACAGGAAATCCCGGAACCGGAAAGACTACTGTTGCGAGAATAATAGCCAAGATATATAAGCAGATCGGTGTTTTGTCCAAAGGACAGCTTGTTGAGGTGGACAGATCGGGACTTGTTGCAGGGTATGTCGGACAGACTGCGATCAAGACTACTGAACAGATCAAAAAAGCTATGGGCGGAGTACTCTTTATTGATGAGGCATATTCTCTTTCCCAGAAGGACGATGCTTTCGGACAGGAAGCGATAGATACCATTCTTAAGGCAATGGAGGACAACAGAAAAGACTTTGTTGTTATAGTTGCGGGTTATACGGAACCAATGAAGAAATTTATAGAGAGTAACCCCGGCTTAAAATCAAGGTTCAATAAATATATTGAATTCCCTGATTATTCTGTGGATGAACTTGAAGAGATCTTCTACATGAATTGCAATAAGTATGACTACAAGGTTGATGAGGACGTCAAACATCAGGTTAGAGCACTTATAACTTCAAGGAAGATGGGAAGTATCGATAATTTCGCCAATGCCAGAGAGATAAGAAATCTTTTCGAGGAGATCATCACCAATCAGGCAAAGCGCGTATCTACACTTGAGTCACCTTCCAATGACGATATGATGACAATATGTCTTGACGATTTTAAAGATCTGACAGGGTTAGAGCAGAAAGATACTGAGGAATAACAAGGTATTGAAAAATAGTAACATGACTGATATAATCAGATTTGCTGTCGGATTATTTTCCGACAGCGTCACGGAATGTGGCTCAGTTTGGTAGAGCGCTGCGTTCGGGACGTTGCGCTAGAAACTGATTTTCCGACTCATTATTTTTTACCACGGGGTGTGGCTCAGCTTGGTAGAGCGCGTCGTTCGGGACGACGAGGCCGCAGGTTCGAATCCTGTCACCCCGATTTTTTATGCCCTAATTCTACCATTTTTCTACCATTTTCCTTTTATTCCACCAAAAACCATCTGATAACACAGAAAGCTCTCTATAAACTATAGTAAATTGTTTAGTTACTGGTCGTTATCATGCTCGGAATAATCCTTAAGAGGAATTATTCCTGTCATTGTATCTGAAATTTCTCTCTTGGCCTCTTTATCTTTTACTTTTGCATATATTTTAAGCGTGGTATTGATGTCTGCATGTCCAACCCATTTCTGAATGCTCTTAACATCCTTATTCTGATGGACGAGAATCGATACGCATGAACTTCTAAGACCATGAAAAGTAATATCCTGAGGCAGTTCAGGAATCTTCTTAATCAGTTTACAAAACAGCTTTGACGGATAATCCGGATAAAAAAGCGACCCATCAACATGTTTGAAGATGTAGTCGCTCTCATAGTAATTGTTACCGCATAGCTGTCTGTATTCATTTTCCTTATCCTTTAACCTCTTGAACATTTCAATCTGTTCATCTGTCAGAGGGTACTCGCGTGTACTGGAGTCTGTCTTTGTTGAATTGACTCGATTGATGACTGTCCCTCTTGTAACAGTATGGTTGATGCTCATAGTTTTGTTCTTAAAGTCCAATGCAGACCATCTTAGACCAAGCAGTTCCTCTCGCCTAAGGCCAAAGAACAAAGTGACATAGAACAGTTCGTAAAGCTCGTGATTCTTTATTGCATCCAAGAAATGCTGAGCTTCTTCATAAGAAAAAAATTCCTCATCTGTGTCTTTCTCTTTAGCATACTTATTTGCCAGGTTCTTATTGATCACAACTTCCTTAGCGGGATTTGTAGCTATCAATCCCTCCTTGACTGCCTGCTCCAGGATACTGCTCAGAAGCACTTTTGTATCTTTGACTGTTCTGCGCTGAACCTTATAGGTTTTGAACATGTCATCAAGAAAGTTCTCGACCATGGTCTCGTTTAAATCTTTTACTTTGGTATCACCAAAGTAATTTTTTATTCTGTTTGCTCTATAAAAATAAGAAGAAAGGGTTGTATCTGAAACCTCTCTCTTCTTCTTTTCAAGAAAACCATCTGCGTATTCACTTAAAGATATATTTCTGTCAGTACTCTTTGCTTCTTTTTTATTTAAAAGCCTGCTTCTCATCTCTGAAGCCTTTTTAATATTCTCGGGCGTATCTTTTAGCCCGGTGGATATCCACTGTTTTTCTAAGGTCTTGCTGCCATCCTTAATAATATAGTTGTTCTTGATAATATAAAGATAACCGCTCCTTCCCTGGATACCCGTGGCTCTTTTGCCGCTTTTCTTTGGTCTTGCCATTATTTAACTTGCCTCCTTAACAAATTCTAAATCGGGGTACATGAATTGTAAAAGATATAACTTTGGAATTCTGTACTTTCCTGCAATCATCATAGATCTGATTGTGCCATCCTTCAGATAGTCATAGACTGCGTTCCTTCCTATCTTGAGGATTTCCTTAACATCTGTAGGTGTGAGTATGTCATTATACCCAACTAACATGTTTCTGTATTCCATATCAACTTGCCCTCCTTTCCTTGTTTCTTCTGCTTTCTTCGATCAGTTCTTTTACTGCTTCGTGGGGAGTGGGATCCTTGACTCCACATATATCCCTGCGATCCAGCATTGCCAGTTTTAATTTGCGATTAGCTCGCTGTTTTGCTCGTGTTTTCATTTTTATCATCCCCCTTTCAAACACGCTTAATAGAGCTTCTTGTTACGTCGACATCCGATTTTGTTTTGGGAAACACCTTTTGGTGACATCCAATCATCCGGGAAACTACGGGTTCTTGTGAACCATTTATTTTGTTTCTAATGTGCTTTTGGCAAGAACATTTTTGTTCTGATTAGAATATATCATATTGTTGTTCTTTATGCAAGTTCATTTATGTACTTGTCTGTTTTACCTTGTCCTTTTATGTGGTTCATATTTGTGCTTTAATATGAATGTATACTGTGGTAAAATGCAGATATGACAGATATTTCTGCTTTGAAAACAATACGGAGGCATAATTATGATCGTTGTAAATAATCCTTTTGGACAGGATCCGATGGATCTTAATGAAAATTCTTCCGCAGACAGGGTTGGTCATAGAATTCGTGAAATACGAGAGGCTCAAGGAATGACCCAATCGGAATTAGGAGAGAAAATTGGTCTCAATGGAGATCGAGTTCAAAAATATGAAAATGGTGTAAGGAAACCTAAAGCAGACCTTTTAAAGAAATTCGCCAGTGCTCTGGGAGTATCTACTCTTGCGCTAACTGATCCAGTTGTAGCAAATTATATCGGCGCAATGTATGCTCTTTTTGAAATGGAAAAGAACTACGATCTGAAAGTTAAACGTGATGATGGTAAATTGTCCTTGGTCTTTGGTAATGGATTTATGGGTGAAATAAATGGTTACATAGACGAATGGGAGAAAGAGTGTCGTCAGATCGAGCTTGAACTTGAAGCTGCTTCTTCAGAAGAAGAACGTGCTTCTGTTCTGCATTCATATAAATTATGGAAATGGAATTTTCCAGAAGCCTTAACTGATATGACAGAGAAAAATTTGAGAGATCTCAAAAAGGCTAAGCTTGAAGAGCAAATGAAACAACTTCAGAAAGAATTATCCGACTTAAATGGCGAGGATGGTGAGTAACATGAATATTAAGCCTGAATTGGTGACATCACAGAATGTTAATCTTGATAGTGATTATGTTCAATGGATACACGAAATAAAACAGCGTTTCCGTAATTCGCAAATAAAGGCTGCAGTAAAAGTCAATTCAGAACAGCTGCTATTTAACTGGCAGCTAGGCAGAGATCTTGTAGTAAAAAAAACAGAGGAAAAATGGGGGAGTGGCATCATTAACCAAGTTAGCCTGGATCTTCAGGCAGAATTTCCTGAAGCAAAGGGATTCTCTGCACGCAACTTGTGG
>JAFZQT010000117.1 GCA_017620235.1 Butyrivibrio sp.
GGTGCTGAGGCATTTAAAGATCGAATGGAAGCATACTTCAGGCTGGATGATATCTCAGATATCCTCGGCAACATTGCCGATCAGCCTCGTGATGTGGAGACATGGTTTGAAGTCCTTAATATCGAGCGGATCAAAAAGAAAGAAACTATCCCCGGTATCATCATGAACCTCAACCGTTTCCTTGAAAGTTTCCAGGCTAACGTTGGTCTTAACTATATAAGCGGATTCTTACATCTTTGCGAACATCACTTTGATGAACCGAACGGAAAAGACCGTTTAACCGCAGCTCTTGATGTCATCAAGACATTTAAGCGTGAAGATAGAGAATATGTGCTTATAGAGTCCGCTAAGCTAATAAACGAGCTTGATGACCCTGCTCTGTCAGATGAGTTTGCTGAGTTCTTCATGCGGAACTATGAGTTCGATGAAACAGATCTGGTTATCTATAAATATCTTGAATCAAACTATGCGCTCCAGACATTCTTAAGGCGCATGATGGTACATATGAAAAACACCATAGCAGGAGGAAAGTGAAATGGTTGATGTAGATAAGCTTAATGAGGAGATAAAAGAGTTTGGTGTCGTTGTCGACAAGATGAAAGACCTGCCCGAGATCTACGAAAAGGTACAGGTTCAGCTTGATGTATGCCGCGAAGCTTCAAATGAGCTTAAGATGGCCAGAGAAGACATGGAAAAGTTTATGACCTCCACAACTCAGACCATCGATCAGTATCATAAAGATACAGACACTAAGCTTACATCTGTAGAGCACAATCTTGATCAGAAACTCGATCGAACGGAAGTCAGCCTCCGTGATCGTGTGGCCCTTTCCGAAAGCAATTTAAACCTCGCCATTACCAATCTTACTCACACTTTGGAAAACACTGCCGCAGAAATCAACCAGCGTCTTGATTCAGATGCCGCAGAAAACAAAAAAAGATTTATAATAATTACAGTATGTGTATGCGTTTCGATCATTTTAGGTATTGTTAAGTTCTTTGTATAAACATGCAACCACAAGGAGGAGAAAGTATGGCAACAGCAAAGAAACCCGCCGCTAAGACAACGGCAAAAAAGACTGCCACAAAGGCAACTCCCAAAAAGTCAGCATCCGCAAAGACCGCTACAGCAAAGAAGACCGTTGCAAAGAAAACCTCAGCTAAGCCTGCACCTAAAAAGACCACAACAGCCAAAAAAACAACTACTGCTAAGAAACCGACCGCAAAGAAGACAACCTCTTCTGCTGCTTCCGTAAAACTCACAGCTACCGAGAAGAAGCTTGTGGAACTCTACAGAGATGCAAGCGCAGCTACAAAGAAAGAGGCAATGGAAGTATTAAAGGCTGACAAGAAACCTAATGACAGCCTTATCGAAGCTGTTCTTGCAAACAAAGACCTTGCAAAGACACTTAATACCCTGTTCAAGAAGAAATAAAGCATGAATCTGTTTGAATTTTTCAGCGAACTGACACATATGCGAAGCGAAAGTAAATGGGCGGTCACAACCGCCCATTTTACGGGTAAAGTCCAAAAAGCCACCCTTCGTAACAAGCTCGGCCCCCGGGAGGGTGATTACAACGCATATGAGATTACATACTATGCCGACGAAAGGAAGATATACGGCTGGCATACCTTTTATCCTCTGCCAGATCCTGATTCCGAATTCTTAAAAGGTTCTTCGATCTATATACGCTACAACAGAAAAAAGCCATATATCTTTGAGCTGGTATCTAAGGATTCCCTTGATTATTAGGGATAAAAGTGATATCAATAAATGGTAGTATAGCATAATCAATATGTGCAAATCACCGCAATCCGCTATTATCCGGGGGGTTACAGCCGATAACGGATTGTGGTGTTTTTTATATTGCACTCCTCTTCCACTTATGCTAAACTCACATCATCTTCTTACGGCAGACGTGCCGTATCAATATTGGTCAGACGTCCTAGCGACGGAGAGTAATGCTCTCATCTGATCACATTTCACTGCCAGATTAGTCCGGCAATGATCCAACCACTTTTTTGTAACACGGACAACCAAAGATTTAAGCAAAGGAGGATTTGCGTATGTTTACTGCACAAGAACTGAATAGGATTAACCGGAAATACTTCCGCGTTGTTGATATCGAGGAGGATGTCGTCTCCCTCATATCGCTCAACACTCTTCACGGGTGGCATATCTATCGCCCTATTACCAAGTACCAGGAAAGAACTGACTGTATCATATTCCACAGACACGAAAATCAGACGGAGTTTCACAAACATGGTTATGCAAAGACATTTAACGATGCTCTCTGCATGATAAGACAGCATGATAACTTCCAGATCAATAAACGCTGGAAGGGCAAATCCTACAAAAAGGACCTGAAGAAGCTTCCAAAGGCTGCCTGTGTTTGAGTAAAATCTATAGCATGCCCTTAAAACTCAAAATTTGGCCCATATTTCCATTTTTTGATTTCTACGTGGAAATAATCAAAATCGCTCCCAAAACTCAAATTTGAGCCCTTGGGGGCGATTTTAGTGGCATATATTGACTTGTCTGCGATATTACTTGGAATAATACCCGCTTATTATAGTCTAAATGATGCATAATGCATCATCTTCATCATTTGATTCCTTTAAGTTCTCTGTACTCCTGTATGATCTTATTGATCGTTACCGTGATGGATGCTCCGGTCTCTTCACATCTGCTCATTACATATTCCTCATTATTCTCCGAAAGGGATATCGTCGTACGGTTAAGTGACTGGAGTTTTTCAGCACCATTTCTTGATCTCTTCATGCTGACCCTTCGCCTTGCCGTTCCAACAAGATCCGAAGTGTCTATGTTTTCCTTTTCCGGTTCACTCTTGGGTACTGCAGGAGCAGGTTTTGCTACCGGTTTAGGAGCAGGAGCGCTGGCTTTCTTCTCGGGTTTTTTAGCTTTTGACGCTGTAGAAGTCTTGGCCTTAGTATTTGAGTCTTCTTTCTCGGCGAAGTTTTCGACAAGCTCTGTAACAAGAGTCGTTGATCTTTGTTCCTGCTTACTATTATTCTTCTGGTTCATCTTTCTGAGCATTTCTCTTTTGCTTGACATATCACTTCACCCCCGTTTTCTTAACGATCATTTTTGCTACTGCCCTGTAATCTGCTGCCGGATTTGAATTATGCTGATATTCCTGCATGGACTCTCTTGCCGACTTACTCTCCGATGCTGTTATTGCCTTTCGAATTGTCATGACAAACGGCTTATCATCTGTTTCGTTTGCGATCTCCTCTATCGTATTCTCCGCTTCCTGGTGCATGATAGTTCTCTCATACTTTGTAAGCAGTATACCGAGAAGCTTTGCTTTTGAGATTGGCCTTTTCTTTGCCCTTATTTCCTGCAGATCGGCGTAGACTTCTTTTATTCCGTCGATAGATCCGTCATCACAATCCGTCGGAGAGATTATGTAATCGGCTGCTACATAGCTCATTGTAAGAAGTATGCTTCTTGACGGGCCGTTATCGATGAGGACGAAATCATATTCGTCTCCTACGGCATCAATAACATCTTTCAGCAGGAAAATGTCATCATAGTCTACAAACTGCCTTTCTGCTTTAGACAGTTCCTTTGACGAGGCAATAAAACTGTA